>JANLHZ010000252.1 GCA_024653775.1 Planctomycetota bacterium
TGATTGCGCAACGCACAGACCTCGTGCCTTGCTTTCCGCGGCTCAGGTGGTTCTCGGAAAGGCGAAAGAAAATAGTGGGGACTTTGGCTGAATCCCAAAGAGTGTGGGCGGCGGGGGAAAGAGGTGTAGTATGATGAGGCGAGACGTCCACACTCCCTGATCCCACGATAGTTTCATAGTGAAGCTATTCGCGGGTACGCATCATGTGAACAGTCTGCGTTCGAGATCGCCTGCAATCGCCTTTCGATCATCGGAAAGTGTTTCCTTGAAGTTCGAGATCAGACTTCGTTTCACGAAAACGCTAAGAGGGTTCGAAAGTTCGTGATGCATTATCGCGTCGATGACGATTTTCTGCTCCTTTTCGGTCATGCTGTGCGCGCGGAAGTATGTGTCCAGCTTGCTCTTGACCTTCGCCTGCTGGATCTTTCGGCTTCGATAGACGCGTTCGTAGTAAAGGAAGCCGATAATGATTCCAAGCGCGAGGAGGAGGAGCGGAAACAAGTAGTAGAGCGCCTGATCCATCGGGCCGCCCTCGGTTTCCTTCCACGCGATTTCATCGAAATCCGGAGGAGCGACCGGAGGGCCGCCGCGGGCGAGGAATTCGAACAGAAGCAGTTCAAGATTCATTTTTCGACTCCTTTCCGTCTCCGAAACCGCTTAGGAACTCGGTCGCCTTCGCGCGGACCTTCTCGCTCGGATCCGAGGTCGAAACCGCCTCGAGTTTCGCGCGGCATTCCTCCCCAACCGCTTCCGCAAGTCCCCACACTCCGGAGAGACGCATAAGTTCGTCGTCGTCGGCTATCATTTCGTCGAAAGTCTTCAGAGCATCCCTGTTCCCGAGGTTGTAAAGAGCTTTTGCCGCGTTCGCACGGACGCGGTTGTCCTGATGGCGCAGAAATGGTTCGAGCACGCTCTTCACCTTCGGATTTCCGAGGCTTTCGAGCGCTTCGATCGCGTTCGCCTTCACCCTCCTGTCCGAATCCGAGAGCGCGCTGAGCAGCGCTTTCAGCGCATCTGGAGTGCCGAACGCGGTTAGAAGGTTTACCGTGTACGCGCGGATCAGACGCGATGGATCCTTCATCAGCGAGACGATTTCTTCCCTCAGCCCCGCTTCGCCTTTGATCGTGGTGATGATCTTGAGCGCGCGGAGCCTCTGCGACTCCTCGACCGCGTGCAGGTCCGCCGCTATTTCCTTCGCGAATCCCTCGTCGGACTTCGCGATGGCTTCGCCCGCGACTCTGCGCGAGTGCTCGTCCATGCCGTCGAAAGAATCGAGGAACGCGCGCCTGCGATGCTTCATAAGCTCCATGCTCGCGCGCTGTCGCACCGCCTCGAAAGGCGAGTTCAGAAAGCTCGCGAGGGCCGTCCGCATCTTCCCGAAATCCTTGTCGTCGATGAACTCGAGCGCGGCGAGCTGGACCTCGGGCGAATCGACGCTCGACGCAACCGAAACCACCTCGTTCACCGAAGACCTGTTGAGCGCCCTAGCCTGCTCGATGATCTTTCTGATCGTCGGAGCCTTCGCGCCGAGCATGAAAACCTTCAGCATTTCGATCTTTTTTGCGGGCGGTATCGACAGCTTCGAAATCATATCCGCGTGGGCAAGGGAAAACTCCTCCGAAACCTTTGCGTTGCCCGCCTCGATCATCGAAGCGTAAGGCACGTCGCCCGCTTCAAGGATGCGCGCGCTGACGTCGCTGGCGGGACGGTTCGCGAACTCCTTTTCAAGCCCCTTCAGAGCCTTGGCTGACCGGCAGTGGCGCATCGCGATGATCGCGTCCTTGCGCCAGTTATCTTCGTCCGACAAAAACGCGCGGAACAGGAACCCGCCAAGACCCTCGCAGTCGATTGTCGGCAGAGTCTCGCGAAACCAGTTGCCGGAATCGTCCACGTGGGAGAGCGCGCCCAGGAGGAGATCGTCCGCGAAAGGCGCGATCTCGAAGGCCGCCTCGATCGGGCCGGTGACGCCATGAAGATGCCCGGTGCGCAGCGCAGCCTCGATGACGTTTCGAAGCTCTTCCCGGTCGACGCGGTTTTTCTGGGTGCCGCCGTCGCGGGCAAACGCCTCCGCGTTCTCCCGTGCGAGGTTCACGATCTCCCGTGAAATCTTCTCGCGGTTCATCGGCTCCTCGACCAGCGCGACCGACGCGAGCGAGACGAGTCGCTTCAGCCCCATCTCGATCAGTATGGACGAGGCCGTCTCCCTGACCTGACGGTTCGGATCGTGAAAGCAGTCCCGCAGAACTTTTTTGAGTCTCGGTCCGAGGTCCCGGAGCGCTTTTTTCGTCTCTTCGCCGAGTTTTCCGTACACTCTTATCGTCGCCGCGTAGCCTTCGTCCCGACCCCATTCGACGAGCGCCGCAGCCGCTTCCTGGCAAACGTTCAGGTCGTCTTCTAGAAGCCCTTCCAAAGCTGCCTGGAACGCCAACTCCGAACCATCCGCGAGAAGAGTACGAAAAGTAGTCTGAATTCCGCGCATCGTCGCTCCGATCTTTCCGCCCATGACAATTTTACCACGGATTCGGATTCGAGTAATGACTAACACCTAAGGGCTTCCGATTCAATAGCGCCTCGGATAAAACGAACGCAACGCAGTTGTGACATCAGCGAATTCCTCGGCTTCGACGCCCTGAATTCAAAAAGCGAGATCAAAATCGAACCGCCCTTCCCTGCGCCCCGCGTACATGGTAATGATCTTCGTCCGTGGAAGACCTCTCCCAATTCGACTACGTCAGGAAAAATCACCCGTTCAACGCGAAGCTGCTCGTCGTCGACGGCGCGCTGTTTCGCATTTTCCTCACCGCGATGTATCCGTTTACGATCCTGCCGGGCTTCGCGAACAAGTTCACCGAGGGTCTCGATGAAGGGTATCGCAGCCTCATCGCAAATTCGTTCCCTGTAATGTTCTTCGCAGGGATCGCGCTGTTCCAGCCAGTCGGCGCACATATGATCCACGCGAAACCGTACAAGAAAACCATGCTGATGTGGGGACTCGTCTGGCAGCGCGCCCCGCTCGTTTTCATCGCGATACTGCCGTTTTTCGCCGCGGCGAAACCGTCGCGGAACGAAGGCGCGTGGAAAATTCTCGCGCTCTTCGCGCTGGCGTACTTCGCGTTCGTCGTCGTTACGAGCTTCGTCGTCCCGATGTGGCAGACGATGGCCGCGAAAATCATGGATCCAGCCCACCGCGGGAAGGTTTTCGCGGGCAGAATGTTCTTCGGAAGCCTGCTCGCGCTCATTACGAGCTTCGTCGTCCAGCGAGTCTTTGCGCCGGGTTCGGTCCCGTTTCCGTACAACTACGGAATCGTCTTCGTCATAGGTGTGGTCGGTTTTCTGCTGTGCATCGTCCCGCTTATATTTCTGAAAGAGAAGCCTCTGGGCGAAAACACCGACCCGATTCCACTCGGTCGCTATCTCCTCGGAATAGGCGAAGTGCTCGTCCACGACAAGGGCTACCGCAACTTCATCATCGGGCAGATGTTCTTCGCGACGATCTTCCTCGTTATCGGCGCGTTCACGACCTACGCCCAGACAACCTACTTCCCACTTCTCGATTCCACCGAGGCGAACGGCGCCGCCAACGATTCGCTGCGATCAGGTTACGACAACTACATCGCGTGGGCGACGATCGTGATGACTTTCGTTTCGATCGGCCCGGGCTACTTCCTCGGAAGGCTTGCGGACAGAATCAGCGCGCTGCAAGTCCACAGACTGTTTTCGATCGCATCGCCGCTCGCCTGCCTCCTTGCCGCGATTGCGCCGAACAGGTTCGTGTACCTCGGAGTGTTCGCGCTGCAGGGGATGATGCTGAGCGCGCTGTACAGTTACCTTCCAATAGTTGCGATGGAGTTCTCGACCGAAAAAAACCGGGAAAAGTATTTCGCGCTGCTCGAAACCACCCGCGCGCCCGTCATCGTTCTGAGCTGGCTGGCAGGGGGATACCTCGTAAATCGACACGGCTACGAGACGACTTTCCTCGTTGCGGCGTCGCTCAGCTTCATCGGCTGCATTTTCCTTCAACTCTCGCGTAACGAACGCGCAAGCGCTCCTTCCTGATCGACTTCGCTTTCTTCGGCTGACTGACCCGCTCAACCGGCAAATTTATTTCTTCTTTTCTATTTCTTTTCTGTCTGACTTGGCTACAATTCGCTTCTCTCCCCAGTATGTACATGAATAATGCCAACGAACTGCACGATTCGTGCCTGAGGAATTCCCATTGTGGAAAACTTGTGAGAATCAGTTTGGTTTAACGCGGATCAGAAGCTTCGTTCCTTGCGTACGGACGCGCTCTGCCTTGAATTCAAGCAGATTCGCATTTTCAGCGGCTTTGTGACGCCTTTTCCATAAGCTGTGGAAAACCTGTTATAAACGGCCCCGAACCGCCGTCATCGGCTGGCGACTTCGCACGAAACAACCTAAACGCGAGTTCAGGAACCTGTGTTGTTCGGGCTTCTCAATTGCACCGCAAATCGCGGCGGAGTTTTTCGAGAAGGTTCCGCGTTTCGATCTCGGTCTTTGCCTGCTCTTTGATTCTACGATCCGCGTATAGCACGTTCGCGTGATTCATCTTGAAGAACTCCGCGATTTCGTTCAGTGAAAGGTCGGTCATCTCTCTCGCAAGCGACATTATGACCTGCCTTGCGAAGACGATCTTGCCGATGCGCGTCTTCGCGTGGAGTTGCTCGCTTGTAACGTTCAGATGGCTGATGACCGCGTTTTCGATGTCGCTGAGAGAAAGATGCTGATTCCCGAGAAATATGAAATCCTTCAGCGCCTGACGGACCATTGGGATGTTGACCTGGGTTTCGTCGGTGATGCTGATAAGCGCGAGCAGACGAATGATCGCGCCCTTGATCTCTCTCGCGTTCGATGGAAGGTTTTCCGCCAGAAATTCGCGAATCTGCTTCGAAAGCGTCTTCTGGTGGCTGTGCAGGAAATTGTCGATCAGAGCGAGTTTGGTGGAGAAATCCAGCGTTTCGATCTCGATCAGCATTCCGGAAACGAATCTCGAACAGAGTTCGTCCCGAAGCTTCTCGATGCTGCGCGGGTGGGCGTCTGAGGCCATCACGATCTGCTTCGCGGAGCCTTCCAGCGCGTTGAAGCACTGCAGGAACTCCTCCTGACTCGCGGCCTTGCGCGCGAGAATGTGGACGTCGTCGATGATCAGCATGTCGCAGCCGCGGATTCGCGCGCGGAACTTGTCGATGGTGCCGTTCGTGAGCGACGACACGAACTGATTTATGAAGTAGTCACCTGTAACGTAGAAGACGTCGAAGCTCGGATTCTCCGCGAGCGTTTTCTCCGCGATTCCCTGGAGAAGGTGGGTCTTCCCGAGTCCGTAGCCGCCGAAGATGAAGAGCGGGTTGTAGATTTTAGCCGGATGGTTCGCAACCTTCACCGCGGAATCGAACGCGAGCTTGTTGCTCGGTCCGGTAATGAAATTGTCGAACTTGTAAGTCGGGTTCAGCGTGAATATGTCGGTCTTCGACTTCTTTTTCTTAGGCGCGGGAGGAGCCTCGTAGTTGACAGGCTCCTCCGCCCCTGCCTGTGCCTCGCGAATCTTCTTGTGAAGATGCCCGTTGATCGACATCCGCAGCAGGGGTTTCTTCTTCGCGGTAGCGTAGAGGTGCTTCGAAATCACCCCCGCGAGCTTCCCGGCAATGTAGACCCTCGCAAACGTCGTCGGCACGCCAAGTTCGAGGACTTCGTCGTCGAGCCTGATAAGCACGGTGTTTCGAAGCCACATATTGAACACGGTGTCCCCGATCTCCGCACGAACCTTTTCGAGCGTGTCCGACCAGAGAGCGTTTCTGTTCTCGACGAAGCTGCCGCCGCCCTTGTCTGTCATATCCACCTTGATTCAATTTTTACCAAATCCACTCAGTGAAATGGAGGAATACTCAAACGACCGAAATTTACCGTCGAATTAATATTACAATATTCCAGCTAAGGTGACTTTATGTTTTAGTATGTGTGGACCGTGCGACAAGGCTGCCGAAACGAGTACCGCCTGTAAAAAGCAAACTTTGTAGCACTGATCGAAGAGTAAAAAGTTAAGATTTGTGAGGGTATCCAGTCAAAGAAATTTTCAGAACTAAATCGCTCCGATCCTCCCCAAAATGATGCTTTGGTTCCTAATCCCCCGTACTCGAAGCAGTTGGGGCGAAAAAAAATTTCGGTTCTAAAATCTTCACCGTCGGCGGAGAAATAGTTTCGACTGGAAACTACGCATTTTCCAAATCCGCACATTAATCTGCGCGCTGGCGTTCCCACTTCTCCAAGGGGCGACAAAAATCCCCTGGAATTCGTCAGCCAATAGATTTTTAATAAAAATTAAATAAGGGCGAGGCAGTTTACAGTTTCGGGCGCCGAGATTTCTTCCGTCCTCACAAAGGCGATCTCGAAACCATCAGATCGCCGTTTTCGACGGTTACTTCGAATCGCGTGAGTTTCAGCGCGTTATCGCCCTTGACGCAATTTCCGGAATCCATCTCGAAGCAGTAGCCGTGCGCCTTGCAGACTATCCTGCCGTCTTCGACGTATCCAGTCGCGAGGGTCTCGAATTCGTGCGGGCAGTAATCCTTGTACGCGAAGAGGCCGCCGTTCCACTTGACCACGATCACGGGATGTTTGCCGACCTTGGTCTTGAACGGAACCCCCTCCTTCAGGATTTCCGCTTTTCCGACGTTGATTTTTTCCGCGTTTTCCATTCTTCGCCTTTTCGCCCCCTTTACCTAACCCGGACCAGCCGGAACCAAAATTCTTCAGCGCAGAGTCGCGGAGTGCGCAGAGCTTCGCAGAGAATTTTTCGAATCTCTTCAATTCTCCTTCCGAATTCTTTGCGGCCTGGCGCCTTTGCGCGAGACATAAATCCAACACCGTTCACCGGGCGATCGCGAGCGCTTTGCTGAGTCTGCGAATGATAATTTCTATTCTCCGCGAGCCTCCGCGTTCTTTGCGCCTCTGCGCTGAAGAACAATCGAAAATCGTCTCGTTTTGCTGATGTCTTCATTGATATATGGACTAAGGCGAACGTCGGCAGAAGTCAAATTATTTCACTTTTAAGCGTCCGCGGCGCACGTATAATGGCCGTCCCGATATTGAATCCGGAGCAGCGATGGCGCCACGAAAAACGCAAAGCAACGAAGATTCCTCCTCCAAGTTCAGCCTCCGGACGCAGGATCTTATCGCGAATGATCGCGCTGGAAACCCGGAATCCGCAAACACGAAAAGAGCTTCGAGTTCGATCCATTTCAGCCAGGTTCTTGCGAAAGCGCGGGAAGCCCGGGACGAATCCGTTGTGGACGCATCGTCGAAGGCTGATGAAGTCCTCGTCAGTCACGCGGTTTCGTCCGCGTTTGCTGAAATACGCTTCGGGACGACCATCGACTGGCGTGAGTTCGCCCTGAACTATCCGTTCACGGAATCGTCGATGCGTGTGTACGTCCAGAAGTGCTTTTCCCACGATCCGGGCCAGAAGGACGTCCTCTTCGATGGATCGCGGCTCAGAAACCTCGGGGATTTCGTGGTCGGTCCTTCGAGCCGACTCGCCCACGCGAACCTGTGCGCGTCACTCGAAGAGCAGCAGCGCGTCTTGAACCCGATATTCATCTATTCAAGGCCGGGACTAGGAAAGACGACCCTTCTTCGCCTCGCGCTGACCGATCCGAGGTCGATCAGCGCCGGGTACAGAATGAGGTACATCACCGCTCCCGATTTCGTAAGCGAATACCTGCACTTCGCGCGAAACAGAAAGAACGACGAATTCCGAGCCGCCTACCACAGTCTCGACGTCCTTCTCATCGACGACGTCCACGGCCTTTCGTCGAAGGAAAGTTCGATTGAGGAGTTTTTCCACATTTTCAACAGATTCATCCACGAGGACAAACTCGTCGTTCTCACGAGTCTGTACGCGCCGGACGAAATCCGCGGTATCGCGAAGAGACTCGTTTCGAGATTCAAAAGCGGACTCGTCTCCGGAATCGATCAGCCGGACTTCGAAACGAAAACCAGATTCCTTCTCAGATACGCATCGAAGCAGAGCGCGCTGAACCTCAGTCAGAAAGAGGCGGAGGAAATCGCGAACCGCCCCGCGTCAGGCTTCCGGGAGCTGATCGGCGCGCTCAACACCTTCGCAGCGGTGAGATCCACCGGGGTCGACGAGCCGAGGTTCTCGATGCTGATGGATTCGCTCAGCCAGCGCAGGCACAGTGCAGCGGGGTCGGAAATCAGCGCGGACGTGCTGCTTCGAACGGTCTGCGCGGTCTACAAGGTAAAACTCAGCCAGGTGCTCTCGAAAGCGCGATCGAAGAACATCGCGTGGCCAAGGCACGTTTCGATGTATCTTCTGCGCGAAATGACGGACCTCAGTCTGAAGGAAATCGGCGGCTTCGTCGGCGGGAAGGATCACAGCACGGTTCTGCACGCAATCGACAAGGTAAAGAAGAAAGTCCTCGATGAAGATGGCTTCAGCCACGAAATCGATCGGCTCAAGTCCAGGATCCTCGACGCGCATCGAACCGGCATGACGGAATCGGACGAACTGATCGACTGAGGATTATCGAACATTATATTCGTACCGTCTACGAATTAAATGTATGACTATCGCGGCACGGTCATATTGATCGTGGAAACACGGATGAGACGTCCGCGCCACATGGTTCTCCGACCTCTTTCTCAGAATATTACGAATAATTCGTAGACGGTACGAATATAATGTACCTTGCCCCTAACTTGCAATTCTTGTGGAGCTAAGCTTGTAATTCGGGCAGGGTCTGTTAGAATTGCTTGAGGATGAAATTTGTCTTGAAATCCCCCGATTTCGACAGCAATCCAGATTACAACCGAAGAGACTGCCATGTTTTCAAGTGACAGATGCGCGGCTAACACCGGTTCCGTGTCGTTCGGCTTTCGTAGCGCGTTTTCGTCGAGAGAAAAAAGGAAAGGCGCGGCGCTGATCGTGGCGCTCAGCGTTCTGTTTTTCCTGATGATCATCGGAATTGTGCTCGTGCAGGTAATGCACGTTGAAAGAAGGGTTGCGACGAATCGAGTCGATTACATCCGCGCGCAGAACATGGCGCGCACGGGAATCGCGCTCACCAGTGCGCAGACGAGGAAGGTTCTCGATTTCCCGCTCACCGACGTTCCGGTTTATGAATTCCCGGCGAGCGAAGTGTGGTGGATGCGTCCGCTGAAGTTCGCGGACAGGGTCAGCATTCCCGTTTCCGACGACACCATCGAGGTCGCTGGCTCCGGAACCCAAACCAACGATCCGGACGGCGACGGCGATCAGAGCACAATCTATGGAAAGAGCGTGCTGGGCGTGTCGGGATTTCGTTCGGGCGGCGTCTCCGTTCAGAGCAGCGCGACCAACGTTTCGTATCTCGGAAGCCAGACTTCCGGCGACTTCAACATGGGAACCTACGAGCATCTCGGAGACATTTATAAACTCCGCGTGCTCGACGCTTCGGGCAAGATCAACATCAGATCGTGGAATCCGTACAAACCGAGTCACAGACGAAAGATCGAAGCTCTGCTCGACAGTCTCGGCAAAGCGATAGCGTGGTGGGTTTCCGCGTACACAGGCGAATCCGGACCGGGACTCGCTACGGGAACGCCTTCGTGGGCGGACCCGGGGCTTTCGACGGTCGGAACCGAGACTTTCCCGATCGTTCCGCCGGATTTCGCGTCGAATGCCGGCGCGTGGACAGGGGACTGGTCCGGAGGGACTAACAAGCATTTCGTCACGCTTGCGAATATGGAGGACTCCGGCACGTCGACGCCGTTCAATCCGTTCAGTCAGGCTGTGATCGATGAGATCGTCCAGCGAATTCCGACGCTGACTTCGATGACGGAACTTCGCGAGCTGGTGCAGCGTCATCATCGCACCAGTTCCACCGACAACACGGACTACTTCGTGCTGGTCGAGCCGTTCGTGACGCTTGAAAGCTGGCCTATCGCGACGGATTCGACCGATGTCGACTGGTGGGACAAGTACAACAAATACAGCATCTACGAAAACGCCATAGGCGAGGATGACGCGGTCGATCCGCTGGCGGACCTCACCGCGCCTGTGCCATCGCCTAAGGGGTACGCGCTCGATCCGTTCGACTACGACACTGGCGTCGTGAATATCAGCTACGCGCCGCCTGGCGCTGGCTACTCGGGGGACAACCACGGTTTCGAGGGTTACAGACTGAACATCCGGAGGCAGGGCTACGACGATCGCCACCAGGACGAGTCGACGATCAGCATTCCTGGCTACGATTTCGGGACGAGCGCGGACCCGAGGCTTCTGGACGCGAGGCCGCGGTCTCCGGTGAACGTCAACGCGGCGCTTCCGCCCGTGCTGGAAGCGCTGATCTACGGTCTCGGCGCGCGGGTTCCCTACTACTACTTCCGCGGCGACGCCTCTGATGAAACCGAAGACGACGCAAGCCATTCGAACGAGTTCGTCGACGATCTCTACTCGAACATCAGTTCCGCAGGAGCGGGCGGCCCGCACCCGCAGATCGGCGGCGCGTTCAACCCTGGAGACACGGCCTGGCCCGAGTACGAGTATTCGCAGCTCATCTATCTCGACGCGCGAATCTATCGCCAGCTTACGGACGCAAGTAACGCAAACGTCTCCCCTCCGAGTTCAGGCGTCGGAGCGGCGGTGCCGAAGTTCAACGTGAAGTTCATCGAAATCTTTCCGTTCAACGACGATCCTTCCGACGGGAACGAAGGCCGCGGCAAGGCGCGGACCATCGCGCGTCTGATCTATCACCGCGTTCACGAGGGCGTGGCCGGTTACAATCCGTTCCTTTCCTGGGAAGAGTTCGAGGAGTTCGTCGAAGGCGGCTTCAACGAGAGTTACGATCCGGGTTCCACCGCGAGCACCGACACCACCTGGTGGCCGATCGATCCGTCTGACGCGAACACCACGAGCTACGGCCATCTCTTCTGCGTCCCCGCGAGCACCGACCCGACTATCTCCCAGCATATCATCGAGTTCCCGTGGAAGGACCGCGGCACCGGCTCCGGAACCGCTACGGCGTATCCGAGCGCTTCGTTTGGCATGGACTCCCGCTCGATGGGCGCGATATTCGATTTCAATCCGTACAAGAACGCCGCGTATTTCGCCGGGCTTGACGCGCTCAGTCTGGCGGAAGCGAGACGCGACTGGGACATCTGGTACAACCAGGCGGCACAGGACATTCTGATCGCGAATTTCAATCCCAACGTCAACTTCCAGTATTCGAACCCGGACTTCAACCAGGCGAGGGTCGTCTCGAAGTTCGATCTCGTCTTCAGGACTCTCGATCCGGGCGCCGCGGTGACGTACAAAAGGCCGATTCCGGGCGGCACGACGGAATTGATGTTCACGCCGGGCGGAATTTTCGAAATCACCTGCGCGGGGATCATCACCGCGCCGGTCGCCGACGTCACCGGCGCGGCTGCCACCGGCAATTACATTCACGGAAGAATGATAGCCGCGTCGACTATGCGGACTAGTGTCAAGGTGTGGGACATTATGCAGGTCACCACGCAGCGGGACTTCATGAACGCTTCGATAGACGTCGACGGCACCGAGTACGAAGACATTCTGTATCTCACGTCGAACGAGTCGGGTTTCGGCTCGGGCGATCCGCAGAACATCGAAAGTACGGTAACATGGCCGAACTCGCTCCACCCAAGGCTTGCGAGACGGGACTGGAACACCTTCACGTTCGCGGAAAACGATTACGACGAATTCTTCCCGAAGTCGGCGTTCTCGAGTCCCGCGCCGTTTACGACGATGCTTCCGCCGTTCACGCCTTCGACGGGCGGCGATCTGAATCCGTTTGCGAGTCCCTTCCCGCCTTCGGTTACGAAAATGTGGGGCGTCAACCCCGGCTCGTCGACTCCAGGCGGCTCCGGGACGAATGCGTTCACTTACGGCGTCTTATCGCCTTTCCACGCGGGAGGCTGGGTGCAGCTTAAAGCGCTCGACGCGGACAAGGCGCTGCCGAGCTTCTCGTCAGGTTCGACTCCCGGCCTCGTGATGACGTTCCAGGCTCAGTACAAACAGGACGTCAACCTCGACATGCCATACGCGACGATGACCGCAATCAACGCGGACGATATGCTTCGGACAGGTGACTCGACCAATCCGGAGTGGTCACTTCGTTACAACAACCCAAGAGTCCTCGGAGCCGAAGACGACTGGTTCCCGTCGGGGTATACGAGGGATATGCTCTGGCCGAACTTCCCGACGATCAGCATCATGGATAACCGGACGGGAGGAAACGGCTTCCCGCTGCCGACTGTGTTCAGACCGGACGGCATTTTGAACACATTCCACATTCAGCGAAGGTTCTTCGATCGTTCCGACCCGGACGACAAACTTTCCGGCATGGCGCCTTTCCTCATTTACCGCGTATTCCCGGAAGGTCTCGACAACACAGTCGGTTCGGGTCCGAGCCAATACTGGGAGCCGGATTCGTACTTCGGAGTGCGCAACCTAACGGGCTGGAGCGATTACTCCGGACCGCTCGACGCGATTCACCGCGCGGAGCAGAAACTCGGCAGGTGGAACGGAGATACCGAATACCGGATCGACACTTACGACGTCTACGCCTCGGAACGAACGGGATCGACGCGCCCGACCTCCATATCGAACAGCGACGTCGCATCGATCAGAAGGCAGACGTATATGTCCGTCGCGCCCTACGCAGGCGCATGCGATTTCTGGCTCAAGCTGAACACGAGAATCGACAGCGGAAACCTCGACAACAACCTCTTCTGCGGGCTTTGGGGCGCGACGGTTCCAATGAACTCCAGCAAGGTCGAGGGCGTGACGATGCTCTGTTACATCGACCACCGCGGCTATCTCCGGTTCTCGAAACTGTACTGGGGACAGGCCTACGACAGACTTAACGAGGAATGGACCGGCGATTCCTATTCCGGAACCGAGCCTCAGTATATGCCGTTCGGAGCGTATCTTGGCGACAGCCCGTATCAGGACGCGGTTCGCGCGAAGGATGGCTTCCATCCGCGCGACACCTGGCCGCCGCCGGCTCACGACACCTATCCCTACGTCGGTCTTTACGGATACGGTTCGGGCGCGCTGAACGCGGACAGCCATCAGCGTCCCGTGCTGCATCGAAGGTACTATTCTCAGAAATGGGTTCGAAACGAGGTGTTCGTTCCTCTCGTCAGGTACGACAACCTCGCCGACGGAGGACAGCTCACGCTCGATTCTCCGGTTGGAATCCGCCCTCACGAATGGCATCACGTAATGATGGCGTGGAGCTTCGGAACGAGTATGCAGAACGCGCCGGGCAGCTCGCAGATTTCGTACCGCATTTCGAACGCGGACGAACGCACGAGAAGGATCTACGGCGTCGGGTACGAGCAGGCTCAGGATATGACTCCACCAGGGGTACATCCGGAGTACGACGTGCTCTTCACCGACCTCGCCATCGAATCTGACGACGCGTCGGACAACACTTCCGCGGCGTATGACAGACCGGCGTTCCAGGTGTGGATCGACGGGTTCCGTCAGATCGACTATTCGAACGTGAACGAGTACGCCAAGCGCGTGATCAACGCGGGTCCGAACATCGGGCACATTGTAGCTCCGGGGACGAACAGCTACACCTCGGGCGGGTCGGAACACGACGACGCGCCGACGATTTCCGCTACGCCGACCGATAGAATGATCGTCAGCACGTACGGACGAACGAACGAGCTTATGACGTATCCGCGGGACTGGACGCCCAGCGGACCCCCGATAGGCGTTTCGGGCGCGCTGTTCGTCAACGGCGTTTCACTCGGGCAGGGCACGCTCCGAGGAAACGGAATGGTAAGCACGACCGGCGATTACACCGGGCTGCTCAGATGGGCCTACAAAAACATAACAGGCGAAACGGATCCGTTCCGCAGGATTTCGAACGACACGGACCTCCTCGGACCGAGCGCCAGCGACAATACTGTCCCGTGGATCACGCAGGCCGCGTCTAACGCGACGATGGACGACTTCAGATTGTACTCATGGGACATCTGGGTAACTCCCGACCTTATGAGCACGGATTTCGCTCCACCTACGAGGTATAGCGTCACCACCGACGGTAACGGCGCGCTCGGCTACTTCGAGAACGCGTTCCTCAATCCGTACTCGACTTCGGTGGACGTAGCGAAGGTGATGTACACGGTCAACAGGCCGAGGTGGGATCCGCTTTATCGTCCGGGGGTCAACGATCTCGACACGCTTGCGATAACCGAGAACGATCGTCTGCGGATCAACCCAGACGCAGTCATCCCCGCGGATCAGCGACCTTACGTGCAACTCGAATTACAGGGCTACACCGTCACTTCGGGTCCGGACATCGATTCTGCCAGGAATCCCGCCGCGGCGAGTTGGGCGTGGAATTCGGACGATGCGCAGGCGGACGGCAATTACAACGCGAGCGCCCTTGCGAGACATCACGCGGCCCGCGGAGCGTTTGCGATCGGAAACACGTTCGCGGGTTCGAATCCCGCGCCGCAGTCGATCGGTGCGAAGTCAGGCGGCTCTGGCGGCGTGCTCCTCTGGCGCGCCGCATTCATGCCAGGGACGTACAATTACTCGAACGGCACCGCCAACGGCGATCCGGTGTCGTACATAACTCCAACGCTCGACGACGTGAGCGTAATCATCGTGCCGCCGGAAACTCCGCTCGATTTCGAAATCATCCAGACGGAATGAGGCGTAGTTTCGATTTTGCGGGTTCGCTTCCAGGAAGTTTCGCTGCTGTCGGCAATCGTACAAATAATTCGTAGACGGCACGAATTTAATGTCGCATAGCGATGACGCTAAACAAAACTCGTCTCGCTGCCGATAACAGGTGTGGAAGTTTCCCGCCGCATCGTCCCGCCGAAGCAATGCCTTTTTTACATCCACGCGCGTTTGCCGAAATCGATCTTTCCGCGTACAGACACAACCTGCGCGCGATAATGAAATTCATCGGCCCGGACGCGTCGGTCGCGGCGGTGCTCAAAGCGGACGCGTACGGTCACTCTGCGAAGCTGCTTGCTCCAGAGGCGGAGGCGGCCGGCTCGAAGTACGTCGTGGTCGCGGACACGCTCGAAGCGATCGAAGTCAGAGAAGCGGGTGTGACGATCCCCGTGCTTATCCTCGGAAAGCTGATTCCCGGAGAGTGGGACAGCCTCGCTGAGTACGATCTCACGCCGACGATTCACAGCAGGGAGGAGCTTTCGCTGTTCGAGAACGTCGCGGCGAGGCGCGGCGCCAGGCTGAAGGCTCACTTCAAGGTCAACACCGGAATGAACCGCCTCGGGCTTGATTACGACGAGGCGTTTGGAGTCATCGAAGCCGCGACGCGAGGGGGGCGGATCGAAGTCGAGGGAATCTACTCGCACTTTTCGTCCGCGGAATCCGACGAGGAATATTCGCGGCTGCAACTCGAACGATTCACCGCGCTACGGAGGATGCTTTCGGGCGCGGGAATCGAGCCGAAGTATTTTCACAACTCGAATTCGTTCGGGATTTCAAGATACGGCGCGTCCGGATGCAACCTCGTCCGGCCAGGACTCGCGACCTACGGCTGCGTTCCGGATTTGCTTTCGAAGTCTCACGGCAAGGAATTCGAACTCCGGCCCGTGCTTTCGCTCCGTTCGCAGATCATCCATCTGCGCGACGTCCGGAAAGGCGCGTCGATCGGATACGATCGAACCCACGTCGCTGGGCGGGACAGCGTCATCGCGACGCTCAGCATCGGCTATCACGACGGAGTTCCGCGCAGCGTCAGCAACGTCGGCAGCGTGCTTGTCCTCGGCGAGCGCGCGCCGGTCGTCGGACTCGTGACGATGGACTACACGCTCGTCGACGTGACGGACGTGGAAGGCGTGCGCACAGGCGATCTCGCGACGATAATCGGCGTTGACGGCGAGCGCTCCATCGGCATCCGCGAGCTTGCTAAAACCGCGGGCACGATTCCGTACGAGCTTACGACAAGACTCGGAAGACGCGTTGCCAGAATTCCCCGCGGCGGCGCGAGCGTCCGGATTTCGAAACGCTCGGACGCGAAGTCCGCGGGGTAAGTCGCATCGAGTTGCGCGTTCAAAATCCCGCGGTCACAATTTTGTAACGTCGTTCCAGGTTCGTAACGATCCACGCCTTTCCGCGGCCTTCACGAACTCCCCTCAAACCGGCTCCAAACGCCGATTCTCGACCATCGGACGATCCGGAGAAGTTTGGGCACTGCGTTTGCCATACAGATATTCGGAGTTCTTGGACACACATCATTTTCAGGAGTGTGACCATGAAGTTTGGAATTGGAATCACCGCAGGCGCATTGATCGCCTGCCTTCTCACCACCCCCACCGACGCGTTCGGCCACGGCGGAAGTTTCAATCAGTGGACGCAGAAACCGCCGGTCGACGCGCAGCCGAGACCGCCGAGAGAGCAGAACCCTACTCTCACGCGCCCGCCTGTTGCGACGACGCCTCCGGGAGTAACCCCGCCCCCGACTTTCGGACCGCCGCCGCACACCACCCCGCCGCCGACCGGGACGACGCCTCCGATCGGAACCGCGCCGCCTGCTCCGACTCCGAACGGAGTGACGCGTCCGCCCGCTCCGATGCCCGCGCCGGTGACTCCTCCGGGAGGCGTTCCCGCGCAGCCCCCGGTCGTTACGACGCAGCCGGGCGTTCCCGGAGTTCCGGGCGTTCCCACGCAGCCGAATCAGCCGCAGCAGCCCGTGACGAGCGGACACCAGCCTGCGAATTCCGGAGTGACTTCCGCGCCACGCGGTCAACAGATTCGCACAGGCGGAGGCCAGGCGGAGCAGGAAGAGCAGATCGAGATCGAGATCAGCACCGACAACTACTGGGAGTCGTACTGGTTCTCGGGCAACCGCGAGCAGTTCATGCCTTTCGGCGAGACTCCGGCAGAGCGCGCGGCGAGAATGCGCGAAGCGTACGCGCGCGGCGAGACTATCGTCGACGACAACGCGGCGATTCTTGCGCTGCTCGCCGAAGCTTCGAAGGACGAGTACTGGATGACGAGACTCCTCGCTGCGACGAAGATCGGCGAAGTCGGCAGTCCGACAAACCGCGATCTTCTGGTTCCGCTCTTAGCAGACAGGTCGGACCTGGTCCGCGCCGCGGCGCATATGGCGCTCGGAATGCTCGGCGACACGGACAGCTTCGAGATGCTGAAGGCGGTGATTTCGAATCCCGCGGAGTACACCGAGGTTCGCGCGTACGCACTTGTGGGACTCGGATTCATGGCGATGATCGTAGATCAGAAGGATGAAGACTCGACAGAAATCCGCGATTTCATCCGGCTTGTGCTTTCGACTCCGAATCTCGAGGACGAAATCGCCGTTGGAGCGCTGAGCGCCGCGGAAGTCGCGCAGGATCTCGCGTCGTCGGAGTTCATTATGGCGCAAGCGAGGCACGAGAGTATCGAGGTCCAGAGTCACGCGTACAGCGCGCTCGGGAGAGTGGGCTACACTCCAGAGAACCTCGATTTCCTTCTTTCGGAAATCGTGAAGGATCGCCAGAGCATCGTCAACCGTCAGTCGATAACGATCGCGCTTGGACTCTACACGCTGATCGATGACGAACGCAAGGCGATTCAGCTTGTCGATTTCCTGTCGAAGCGACTCGAAAAGAACGGACCGCTATACGAGCGGGATATTTTCGCGCGGGAAATGACCATCGTCGCGCTCGCGAGATTCGCGAGGGAGAATCAGGGCCAGCAGCGCGCGGCGACGGACATCATCCATCACTATCTGCTGAATGGCTCGATAGAGGAACGCGGCTTCGCGGCTCTCGCGTCGATGATAATGCTCGGCGGCGAGAAGAAGGACGAACAGGTCGTCTCGAAGTTCATAGACACGCTCGCTTCGAAGCTCCGCGGGCAGGACGAAAGCGACGAAACTGTCCGCGCCTCCTGCGCGAGCGCCCTCGGCATGCTCGTGAAGGATCAGCGCGAGGCAACTGTTAATCAGGCTCGGATGCTTCTCCGTCAGCGCGCGCTCGACGATCGGGAGTTCACTTCCGTCCGTTCGCACAGCTTCTACGCGATCGCGTACATCCATCAGGATACGAACTTCCAGTCCCGCGAGGACGACGCGAGGTTCATCGAGCAGGTTCTACGGAACCCGGAAAACGAGAACAAAATGGAAGTCATCTGGAACGCGTCGATCGCGCTCGGGCTTCTGTACGAAGGCCGCGACATTCCGACGGTGTTCGCGGACAGCCTGCTTAAGAGCGAAAGCTCTGAGATCAGGAGCGCGGTGTGCGTAGCGCTTGGCGTCAGCCGGAACAAAAGTTCAGCGCAGGTTCTTATCGACCGCTACCACGCGGAGGAGCACGACTTCGTCAAACAGAAGATCGTCGCATCCCTCGGCGAGATCGGAAGCAAGTTCGGATGCAGCTCGTTCTCGATGACCGCGCGGGACCATAACTTCCAGCGCAACGGGACGAGACTCAGCGATCTCTACTGAATAAGGGAGTAGGGAGTAGGGAATGAAAAAGCCGAATCCGAACTCCTGAAACCCGAAAATCAGGTAATGAAGGGCGAACGAAAGTTCGCCCTTTTTTGTAAGGAGGCTAAATCCGACTTACTCATTGAGACGAAGCGATTTTGAACTTAGGATTTAGCCGCGTTCCGGAAAAACGAGTTAATGCAACGAGCGCTTTCTGTTTCCGGAACATTGACCCTCGCCACAAGCCGACAATGGATAAAGATCTGCTCAGCATTCAGGAAGCCCGGGATATGATCCGCCGGGCGAAAGAGGCGGAGAAGGTTTATTCGACTTTCTCCCAGGAGCAGGTCGATCGAATCACGGAGGCCGCGATGCAGGCTGCGTTCGACGCGAACCGAAGGCTCGCGGAAATCGCGGTCGAAGAGACGGGATTCGGTCGCGTCGAGAGCAAGATGGAAAAGAACACTCTTTCGACGAAGGTACTCTGGAACGACATTAAGAACCTCAAAACCGTCGGCATAGTCGAGCGGGACGAGGCGAAGAAGGTTTTCGGGATCGCGGTTCCATTCGGAGTCGTCGGCGCGATAATCCCGGTGACGAACCCGACTTCCACTGTGATTTTCAAGGCGCTGATCTGCCTGAAGTCGCGCAACGCGATGGTCGCAAGCCCGCATCCCCGCGCGATTCGCTGTACCGCGGAAAGCGTAAGCGTGATCAGGAACGCCGCGGAAAAGGCGGGCGCGCCGGAAGGTCTGCTCGACTGCCTGACACTCGGGACGATGGAAGGCGTCAACGAACTTCTGCAAAATCGTGACGTCGCGCTGATCCTCGCTACAGGTGGGACCGGACTCGTCCGTGCGGCGTACAGCGCCGGGAAGCCCGCGTTCGGCGTCGGCCCAGGCAATTGTCCCGCGTACATCGACCGCAGCGCAGACGTCCGTCACGCGGTGACGTGCATCGTCAGTAGCAAGATGTTTGACTACGGAACGGTGTGCGCGAGCGAGCAGAGCATCGTCGTCGATCGCCCAGTAAAGGACGATGTCGTCCGCGAACTGAAAAATCAGGGGGCGTACTTCGCGAGCGAGGACGAAGTCGGAAAGCTCGAAAAAATCGCTCTCATCGGAAACGCGATGAATCCCGCGATCGTCGGCAAGCCCGCGCACAAGGTGGCGGAAGTCGCAGGCTTCAGCATCCCTCGTGAGACTACGCTGCTCGTCGCGCCGCAGACGAAGATCGGCCGCGAATACCCGCTTTCAAAGGAGCAGCTCTGCACGATGATCGCGTTCTACGTCTCGGACGGCTGGCGCGACGGCTGCCAGATGAGCATCGATCTTCTGAAGCAGGGCGGCCTCGGACATTCGATCGTCGTCCACGCGACGAACGAGGAAGTCATCCTCGCGTGGGCGCTCGAAAAGCCCGCGTCGCGGATTATGGTCAACGCGCCCGCAAGTCAGGGCAGCGTCGGATACGCGACGCGACTCGATCCCTCGATGACCCTCGGCTGCGGCACGTTCGGCGGGAATATCAGCGCCGACAACATCACCGCGCGACACCTTCTGAACATCAAACGGCTCGCGTTTGTGACCGACGATTTCTTCGCGGATAAAGGTCTGAAGGCGCCTAGGACAGGCGTCGCAAACAGTTTCGGCGAAAAGCGCATCGTTTGCGACAAACCGAAGGCTGCCGCGATTCCCGCTCCGTCTTCCGCGACCGCGACGCTGATAAGCGCGATTCCGCGGAAGTCTCAGGGAGATCAGGCGAGCGAAATCCGCTCGATGATCGAGAAGCACTCGAAATCCGGGTGCGCCGTGACTTCCTGCACCACGCGGGACTGCTCGTACTGCACGTAGCGTAGGGGGTCGTCAATCGTCATTACCGCACCTGCATTCCCGATATTACTGTTCAGAGGAACCGAGTTTGATGCCACCTGAGTTGAAATACATTCGACTCCTACGGTTTTGTAATCGTATTGGCAATCAAGGTGACCTGTTCCGTTACCGAGAACAATCTGCCCGTTACTGTCGCACCGGACAGTAAA
>JANLHZ010000261.1 GCA_024653775.1 Planctomycetota bacterium
TGAGCCATTATCTCGATGTCATGGGACGATTGAGCGCGATGTGAAAGTGGCGTGAAGATGTGATGTGAAAACTGCAACTTATTTTGTCACACCTCCTAAAGCGTTGTCTAACGCGAAGCTGGGAAGAGATACTTCGGTGTCGGCAAAATCGGCGAGGATCAGCTTTCGGACTACGCCGGTCGCTGCGGGAAAACCGTGGACGAACTCAGGCGCGTCGTGGCGCATATTTTGTAGTGGCTGAGCGTCCCCGATTCAATAGCGCTCGCGACGTTGGACCCCAAGGATCCGCGTTAACGAAAGGTATTGAACAATCAGGAAGCGCAAAGTATAGTTCCTATGTGAACGTAAACGAAAATAATAGCATTACTACAGGGACAATCACAAATTTTGATGGGCGGATCGATCAAGACGCCGCAGAATTTATCGTGAAAAATGGGCTTGAGGACTCCGCTCGGTGGCTTTGCACCGAGATACCCCGGTATTTTGAAAATGACAACTTCGTGTTTACGATAGTTCCTTCGATGGATATAGAAGATGGTCTGCTTACAGTTGTCTTCTTCGGAAATCACGACGTCGGGGATTTTTCCGAGCGAAGATTCGAAATAATGACTGCACTTCGCGATTACGGTCATGAAGAGATGTATATGACATTGGGAATTACGCAGAGAGGTCAACCATAATGCTGTATGGTCCGGAATTCCTCGAAACAGCGAAATATCTCTCCCAAACAAGAAATGACGAGGCCTCATGGAGGAGTTCGATTAGCAGAGCATACTACGCCTGCTACATCTCGATCAGGATAAAAGCGTACCATTATTGCGACAGCGAACTTTTGAAGCGCGCAGGCATCAAAAACGAGTCGAAAATAAGACACGAACAACTCATCGGTTGCGTGAAGTCTGGCTCCGAAGCGAACCTCAACAAGCTCGGTTATGACCTAGAAGACCTTAACAGACGTCGAAACACGGCCGATTACGTGATGACAGCAACAATATCGAGCTCCGATGCTTCAAAGGCAATCGAACTTGCGACTCGGATACTCGATATTGCGTCGAAGTTAAGCATCGACTTGTTCAGCGACGCGATGTCGAATTACCTCCGGAAGTTTTATCGCTAAGGCCTCGTAACAAAATAAAGTATCGAATTCTACGCTCGGATTTGCGTCAGGTTCGCATTGCGCGATTGAGTCAAACCAGAGGCGTAGCTATAGTTCCGTCGAGGATTTGACGATTGAGCGTGATGTGAAGATGGCGTGAAGATGTGATGGAGAAACGGTAGTTTATTTTGTTACGAGGCCCAAGGTGTCGTCACGGCGAAAAACGCCCGTAGACGCGCCGCGAAATGACGAAAAACCGATGAGCGAAAAAGCGTTAGAGGAAATCACGAAGAGGCTGCTCCCGATGGCGAGGAACCCTCGGGACGACGAGGTTGGAGACTTCCGCAGAATGACGATCCCGGTGCCGGAGGTGCGCGCGGAGTTCAGGAATGGATATTCGTTCCGGAACCTTCCGCCCGCGAAGCTCCTCGAAACCTGGGATTACGTCTGGAAGAACGCGGGTTGGTACGAGGTGATGTCGACCGCGCTATATCATTTCCAGGGCCGTAGCATTGCGAAAAACGAGGTCGCGAAACTTAAAACCTGGGTCGATCGCGTCCATTGTTGGGAGCACAGCGACGATCTTTCGAAAATCCTCGCGGGAGTGGTCGAGGAGAATCCGGGCTGGATTCTTCCGACGCTCGAAACGTGGAACAAGGCGAAAAATCCATGGAAACGCCGGCAGAGCGTGGTCGCGCTGCTCGAGTATTCGAGCAAACGAAAGCGCGTCCAGCCGTTCGAACGTCTGATTGCGTTCGTCTCGAATCTTCTTGGCGACGAGGAGTATTACGTCCAGAAAGGCGTCGGCTGGACCATCCGCGAGATTTATAACCTCTATCCGACGGAAACTTTCGCGTTCATCGAGGACCGAATCCATCAGATTTCGCCCCACGCGTGGAGCGCAGCGACTGAAAAACTTCCGAAAAGCTCGAAGTCCATGCTGGGCGCTGAACGGAAACGGGGAAGAAAATCTTCCGAAAATTCAGCTCGTTCATGAGACGTACTGACTGGTGTCTCAATACTGGACGTGCTTGCGCTTCTTTTCTTCGTTGATCGCGCGCTGGATCGACCATTTCTCGTCCACCACTTTGAGCGCGGAACTGAGATTGATCCCGTATGCGTACACGATTTCGAGCGCTTCCGACCTCCGGCGCTCTTCGATCATATCGCGCTGAGCCTTCAGCGCTCCGGCTCGCTCGGCCGCGCAGGCTCGTTCCGCCCGCGAGGTCGACGTTCCTATCATTGCACAGTTAATGGGGCGGGTGCCGCGCCGGTTTTCACCAAGCGTCATTCATCGACTCCTTCAAACGAATTGAACACATTCGAGGGGTACATAACGTATTCAATACAAGCCTTCGACATTATTAAACGTTCACTTGGCTGGCTCTCAATCCCATGTGCCTGAATTATGGCATGAAAACTTGGTAAACGTCAACCTTTTCCTAAAAAATATTAGAACTTGTAAATTTATCGCCCAATTCCGCATTGATCAAAACTGCCGTAGCCAGGACGGCTATCGTCGCGAGCGAATTTCGCCATGCAATCTGAAATGACGATTTCGTGGACAGATATTTGCTGGAAAGTTCCGTTCGGCGGCGAATCTTCGCAATGCGGAGTTCCGCCAAACTTATTCAAGTCTTGTTAGATAATTGTCTTGCGGGGTACGATGCGTTCATCGTATCTTAACAGACGGCTGTTCAGTTGAATACTTTGTTGCTAGCTCTCCGCGGTAATACCGGATAGTTCGTGTACGAAACAACCAGGGAAAAAACCATGCGGCTATATCACGTAGCACTTTTTTTTGCCGCGTTCAGCGTGATCGTGCTGAGTTGCGGAATCGACCGTTTCACCTACGTCGATCCGTCGCGGAAGGCGAAGTTCGATCTCGGCGAGATCACCTTCGGCATTCTCCACAATAGTTTTGCCGCGGGGGACGAGTGCCCGAACGAACGCGCGGCGAAGTTCGCGGAGCATCAGGACGACTTCATCGACGCCGTGAACGCGATGATTCCGACCGACACGACGATCGATCTTGTTCGCAACGCAGACTCGATTTACCCGCTGATCGACGACGACACTATCCCGCTGATGGCGGACGACATCGCCGCGATTATGGATCAGCTTCGCAACGACACCGCGACCATCGACGCGATAGTCGCGTTGCAGGACGCAACGCCGGTTCTGAACGCGGAGGACACGATCGATTTCGTGGCGCAACTCGTCAACTATAGCGAGTTCGAGGATCTCCTCACGGCGATCAACAACCTCATAAAGGAAAACGATGGCGTCGACGCCAGCGGCGTTCCGAACGAAGAAAAGAACCTCGTGGATTCGTTTCTTGAGCTTGCGTCCGAAGCGCTGCTCGAGCTCGATCCAAACGTAGCTCCGGGCGCAAACAACAACATCCGCAGGCTCTACGATGCGCTGCTGAAGGAAGCCACGTTCACGACGGCGCCGAGTTTTGGTCAGCCGTCCTGGGCCGTGCGCGTCGACACGAATACGAATCCGAAGGTCGCGATCGATTCGAACACGTCCACTCTGATGGCGCCCTTCGTCGATACCGACAGCGACGGCGTGGCGGACATAAACGCAAACGGAAATCCGGTCGACGCCTCGGGCTCGGAAATCGATCTTCCGCCATTCGCGAGCGCCGTTCCCGCGGGCTTCTCGGGACTGACCAGGGATTCCGACAAGAAACTCGTCGGCTCAGGAGGGCAGTTCGTATACGAATACTACGACGCCAAACTCACCGCGTTCAGCCTGATCCTCCAGCTTGCGTCCGATGCGATGGAACTGAACGTCCACGGCGACGCGATCAATCTGATGGACGCCATCATCGGTACGCCGACCACTCAGGATAACGGAACTCCGTCGGACCCCTCCGATGACTTCGAGGGCTACGGCGACGACAACCCCATGCTCGACATGAAGTGGGCACAGCACGAAATCCTTCGTTATCCGGAGGCGCCGAAACTTCTTAAAACGATCGCCAAGGCTATCGAGGACAACCGCAGACTCGTCGAGGAGCTGATCATCGCGGCGGCGGACGCCTACGACAAGGCCGACAAGGCTCAGATCGGCGTTTCCTCCCCAGGCGGCACCGCGGACATGAATAAACTGATCGACGATCTCCTGCCCATCGTCGACCGCGTTTTCGACACCCAGGTCACCGGAGGCGGCACCCAGCCCCAAAGCATCGGACGCGTGCTTATGAAGCGCATCGCGGATTTTCACGTGCCAGATCCTTATTACCCCGGCCCTGACCCGAACAAACCCCTCACAATCGCCGAGAACCTCCCGAATCAGCTCGAAGTGATGTGCAGATACTCGTCCGCGGTAGGCGAGACAGTCGCGGACAACGATCCCAACGACCTCGACGAGGCTTTGAGCACTCCGGTCGATTTCACAATGCCGCCCACGTACACCGGAACCGGCGGCGGCACGGTAGACAATCGAAGCATCCAGCAGCAGCTTCTCGATCTGCTCGCGTTCGCGGATAACTGCCCGCCGATTCTTTTTGGAGTCTTCGGCGGAAACACGCTCGCCGAGGACGTGCTGATCATCACCGCGACCTCGACGCCGACGACGGTGAAAAACATGGTCGGTGTACTTCTCGGTCCGCTAGGAGTCGTTCTCGGTCCGGTAGTGAACACGCTGCTTTGCGCGGGCATATATCCGCATCTTACCGCGCTCGACGGTCTTGCGAAATCCGGCGCGCTGAACGCGTACATTTCGATCACGCAGGTGTTCCATAACGCCGGGCAGATTCGCCTGCTTGCAGACCTGCTCAAGACGCTCCAGTCGAACTACGATCCCACGCTCCGTCAGAACGAGCCGTCGATGGCTGACTACCTCGGGTCTGGTTCGCTCGAACGTATTTTCGAGGTGGTGAAGAAGATGACCGAGATCGACGTCCCCGGCACCACGACCGGCGAGAAGATGGCGGATATCGTCGCGGATTCCGCCGCGAACCTCGTGGACGACGACAAGACGCCCGCAGTGACCGACAGACTTGGAAACACGGTGAACTCGCTCGTTTACCTGCTTCTGAACCCGATGCGCGAGATCGACACCAGAATCAAAAACGCCGGCGCGGACGCGATCTCCGACCGTCTCGGTGACAACATCTTCAACCTCGTCGTCGATACGGAGACTAACGACAATGGTACGCCCGCGGACACTACCGACGACTTCGAGGAACTTAAAAACGACACGATAATTCCGCTGCTCGCCGAGGTGCTTCGCTACGCCGCGGACACGCTCTCCGACGATCAGGCGACCCGTGACGCAGACGTGACCAAGTGGCAGAACGAAGCTTCAGATTTCTACAAGGGAAAGAAGTTCGCGGACCTCTGGAACATCGCGCTGATTCTTGACAAGTCGCCTTCGAAAGCGATTCTCGAGCGCGCGCTAATCAACATGCTCACGCCGAATACGAACCCGTCGCAGGACATCTTCGGTTCTTACCTGAAGCTGTTCGTCAGCATCCTCGAAAAGAAGTCGAACGCGGACGAGCGCGCCGAAAATCAGATCGCAAATTTCGTGGGGCGGATGCTGAAACCTGGCAGTCATTTCGTCGAGCATATCGTCGACGGGCTTGTCAGCATTCTCGGACGCGACGCTGGGCAGACGATTCTGTTCATCGTTCGAAACGGCGTCGATCGCACGATTTTCAGCACGAGTTCGAGTTTCGCCGATTCGCCTCTCGCGCAGACTAACAAGGCTCCGATCGAAGTTCTAAGCGACATTCTGACCGAAGTCTTCGACACCGGCTGCGCGGCTCATCCCGCGGCGGGCGGCAACTTTACCGCGGACGAACTCAGGCAGACCCTTGGCGACGCGATCGAATTCATAAATGACGACGTCGATGGACTCAAGGCCATATTCAACGACATCAAGAACCGCGACGGAGGCGGCGGACTTCTCGGATGACGACTCTCCGTCTGATGGTACTATTCGCACTCGCGCAGGCCCTCTGCGCCTGCAACGTCGGCAAGAGCATGGGACTCGTCGATCCGGAGTACGATCCGTCCAAGGACGCGAGTTTCCGCGATTTCGAAGCCTCGAACCCCGTACGTGTCAGCCAGCTAAAGCCAGGAAGCGAAGCCGCGAAGTTTCTTCAGGTCGGCGACGTCATCTCCGCGATCGGCGGGAAAATCCAGGGCGTGGAGCTGGACCCGATTCCCGTGTGGGAAAATAACGTCGTTTTCATCCTTGAAAAATTCACCGGCGCGGAATCGATCGTGTTCCAGTTCGAAGGCCGGCCTCCGGTGCGACTTCCGAGCTACAACGTCGACGAAAGCGGGTTCCGTTTCACGCCGCTGTATCAGCCGGTCGGAGCGCCCGCGCCGCGATGACGCAACGCGACTCTTTCACGCAATGTAGGTGACGTTTTTCAGTGCCTTCCGCAGCGTCCGCGGTTAAAATCCGCGAATGGAACAGAGAAAACGACCGAGAATCGTGGTGCTCGACGCGTCGACGCAAAATCAGGCCGGAATTCGCTGGGAGGATTTCGAATCCATCGGCGATCTCGAAATCCACGAGCAGACGCCGAGGGAGAAAGTGCGCGAGCGGCTAGCGGACGCGGACGTCGCGATTTCGAACAAGGTTCCGATTCGCGCGGACGATTTCGCGGCGCTTTCGAAACTGAAGTACGTCGGCGTGTTCGCGACGGGCTACGATCCGATCGACGTCGTAAGCGCACGCAAGCACGGGGTCGTGGTGACGAACGTCCCGGACTTCTGTGGCGAAGGAGTGGCGCAGCACACGTTCGCGCTGCTGCTCGAACTAACGAACGGAGTCGGTCGGCACGGGGAAAGCGTCCGCGCAGGCGACTGGGAGAAATGCCCGTCGTTCTGCTACAAACTCTCTCCGATCGTCGATCTCGCCGGGATGACCCTCGGCATCTGCGGCTACGGCGCCATCGGAAAAAGAGTCTCTCGCATCGCGGACGCGTTCGGGATGAACGTTCTACTTGCAAAGCTCGACTACCCGGAACGAAAGGATTCCGCAAACAGTGACTATCCCCGCGCCTCGCTCCGCGAACTCCTTCCAGTAGTCGACGTCCTGAGTCTCCATTGCAGGCTGACGCCCGCGACTCTGCGCCTCGTCCGCAAGGAAACGATCGAGCTGATGAAGCCGTCCGCGTTCGTCATAAACACAAGCCGCGGAAGGGCGGTTGACGAAATCGAACTCGCGGATGCGCTGAACTCAGGGCGAATCGCAGGGTTCGCGGCGGACGTTCTGTCAATCGAGCCGCCGCGGGGCGGTAGTCCACTCATCGGAGCGAAGAACTGCGTGATAACGCCGCACAACTCCTGGATGAGCACGGAGTCGATGCGCAGGCTGCACGATATCGCGCTCGGAAACCTGACATCGTTCCTCGCCGGCTCACCCGTCAACGTCGTCACCTTGGGCTAGGTGCCCGATTTCGAGCGCGTTCGCGAAACCAGTGATTCTATCGTCGGCTTTTTCATCGCCGTAGACTATTGCGTAAGCGTTGCGGTACGAGTCGGCGGTGAACAGCAGCGCAGGAACGACCACGTAGCCTGCAAGTCTCCATGCGATTATTATCGCTACGAATCCGAGAACGTTTTTTATTTTGTCGAGCTGCGGCTTGATGCCCGGAAAGAAGCTCGCCCAGACCGTGTATCCGTCCAGCGGCGGACAGGGAAGCATATTGAAAACGAATAGAATGAAATTTGTAATTCCGATCCTGGAAAAAATAATAAAATTCGCGCTCGGCTCGTCGTCGTTTATTGGAGTTACAACCGGAATAAATAGCATTAACGCGCACACGAAAAAGATAGCAAGATTTGCCACCGGTCCCGCGATTGCGACTTTGAGTTCGTCCCATCTGCCTTTGTGGAAGTACGGAGAAATCGGACACGATCCGCCGCCGAAGGCCCATAGTCCGCGAAAAACGAGAATGAACGTCGCGACTGGAAGGATCAGCGTCCAGAAAATATTGTATTTGATATGAGGGATTGGATTAATGGTGCGGAGTCCGAAAATGTTCGGAGTCGGATCCCCGACGCGGTGAGCCATATACGCGTGCGAAGCTTCGTGCAGAATGATCGAATAAATAATCCCCGCGAGCACGGGAATATGAATGTACGGCTTCGACAGCACATTTTTCAGACTACCAACAATATCTATAGCCGCTAATATCATTTCGATTCAGAACGATATTTCCACCTGGGCCAGCATCTCGTCGTTGTCGGGACTTCCGCTGGGTACGTTTTCTCGATTGATTGTATATTCGAGCTTCAATTTCCAGTTGTCGAGAACGTCGAAAACTCCCGCGAAAGTCCACTTGGTTCTATCCCACGTCAAACTCGAATCCGAATACGCCGTCATATTCGACCATAGCGACGCATATCTGATAACCGCCTGCAATCCGCGGAAAAATCTGTGGCTTTTCCATACTATGCCGTGAAGTTCGATTCGATACGCGCCTTGAACGTAATAACCGTCGCGCTGGATGTCGCCGATATATTCACGAACGTATTGACCGTCGAGCTGCATTCCCCAGTTTAAATACTTTCCAACAAGACCGACGGTCCTGCTTGTCAGGCTGTTAGAAGTATAGTTTGGAATGTTATTTTTTAGGAATGTCACGTCCGCGCGGTTCAATTCCGCAAAATAAAAATAAGGCGACGCGGTAAGATCGCCGAGCAGCGGGTCGTAAAACCGATAGCCGAGAAGCATACCGAACTCCGGCCTTCGCGTCGCGCCGGTGTTACGGACCCGGGAAAGCATCGGATAACTCTGATCTTCCGTTGCATAGTCGACGCCGATGAGCGGGGGATTTCCTATGCTCAGGTTCCAGATAAGCGGACCGCGTTCCTGCGCCCACCTTGCAACGAGGGTCTCATGCCGGAAAAACGCCGTTTCGATAAGGATTTCATCCTCGGTGATGCGTTCATCTTCCTCCGGCGCCTCGAAACGATCGTCAAGTCCGAACTGAATGTAGCTGCTTACAAGAAGATCCTCGAAAACTACGGTCAACTCGTCCAGCCGCGAGCCGTCCGGGTCGAAGCGCAACTCCGCGCGGACGTATCTGTCGCGGTCTTCCGTGAAATCGATCCGCGGATAAAGCCAGAGCTGGTCGATGTGGAACCGCGGCCGGCTTTCGACTGTCGCGCCCGCCGCGTGAGTGCTGTTCTCCGTGTAAATCAATTCCATTTCGAGTTCCCCGCCGAGGCTGAAGCGATACCCGCTGTCGAGCAGCATTCCGACGGATTCCGGCAGATTCTGGCGCTTCTCGAGGAGATCGATCCTCGACTGCTGCTCCGCAAAACGATTGCGCATATCCGAAAGCTGCAACCGAAACTCCTGCTGAAGTTCCCGAATGCTTGGCGCGTGCTCATCAAGAGGCTCCCCGAACGGGTCGACCTCGCCATCGGACCTGAGTATGATCCTCGGTTCCGCCGGCTGCAGAGATTCCGTTTCCTCGTCCAATTTCACAGGCTCCCCGGCTACGGTCCCGGCGGAGCTTCCCGCGTTTTCTGTAGCCGGTTCAAGGGCAAGCGCCGGCGAAACGACGGTCAACGCGAACAGCAGCGACGCAAAAAACGTCACAAAACGCGGATAAATTTTGCTTACCATAGGAACCAACCGGGCGGGGGTGCGTCTCAGTCGCCATGAAACCACAGTTGGCTCAGTTTTACAAGCGGGCTTTCGATTTGGAACACAGGCAGTACTGCTAGACTTCGCGCCTCGACCACAGGAAGTGTCCGACAATCGTTAACGCCAGAAGATAGATAGCTACGTAAAGCACGTTGATCAGCGGTATTTCCCAGGGAATTTCTTCGCCGCGACCGAGGTACTCGCCCACGTCCGCGATGGACGTGTTTGGAAGTGTCGCGCGAACCACGAACCCGAGATATTTCATCCCCGAATCGCCGGAGAAAAAGCCAGAAAATAAATAGTGATTGATTGTCGATAAAAAGAAAATCATCACAGCCGCGACGAACGTCCCGAATGGCGCTAGATACGGTCCAAGTATCACAAGAAATCCGGATACAAGCGCCGCTCTGCATGTGGAAAGAACCATCACTTTTACAAGTTCGATCCCATAGCCCTCAATGAAATGCCCGAACGGAACGGGATCGCGGTGTCCCACGGGTTCAGCGCTCCAAAGAGGATAAATGGATAGCGCAAACGATAGAATTGTCGTGGCTAGGATCAGCGCCATTACTCCAGAAATTCTGCCGATGAGAAGTTCGTCGACTCGAACTGGCTTGCTGAGAAGCAAAGTGTCGGTTTTGCTCGTTCGTTCGCGTTCGTTTATCGATCCGATAAGGAGCGCGCACAGTATGATCGAAAATATGGCGGCGCTGTCGCCGATCATTTCTAGAACAAGTTCGACCTCCTGCCCGAGTGCGAAACGAGAGAATAGCGGAAGCGAAAATATCAGCGATGCATAAACTATAAAACTTATGACAAGGCCGCCCTGCCTGCGCGCTTCACGCAGAAACATGCGCGCGATGATGCCGGCTCTTTCGATTTGAAATCCTGCTCTAATCTCCATGCTCACCTGAGAACTATTTTTGCAAACAGATTTCTATTTGGAAGAAGATAGTCGCGGAATCTATAGTAATTCAAATAATAGCCTTCACCTATTCCCGCGTATAACTCCGCGCCCATTCCGAGACCATCGTCATCTATAACCACGCCGTCCGCGGTCAGAACCGAACCGGAAGGAATGATAAAGTCGTCTTGAAGGTCCGGAAAGAAGCTTCGCCACCTGAGTCCCTGCTCGTATATTGTTATTTTCCGGTCCTCGTCGCGAGATAGTCCTCTATGAGTCGTATCCTCTTCCTCTTCCTGCCGCTGGTCTTGACCTTGCTGCCCAGGAAACTGCCTCTGGCTTCCGAAAAGCATCATATTCCCTTCTCGATTGGTAAACGCACTCGAACCGCACACGAGTTTATCTATGAAAGACAAAATAACATCTCCTTCGAGATTCATCTGACTTTCGCGAAAATCGAATGGAACCGCAAAATCGTCCCTAACGACAGCGGCCGTGTAGAAATATTCCTGATCCCATCCGAAATACCATTCCACGCCGAAATCCTCCGGGCCGTCCCAAACCGCCGGCCGTTCGACGGCGCTTCTCGGCCTTACAGGTTCGTATCTGTCCACGAATCTTATCGATGAAAATTCGCTATCATCGGAAACGTATCTCCGTTCCCAGTTTTCATTTAAGTGTCCATCCATCACGGGCGGCTCGTCAAAGTACACGGCGTAGTGGCAGACTCCACCGAGTCTAGCGGAGTCTACCGCAATTTTTTTCGATATTTCGGCAAGCCGCATCGAAGAATCGAATGAGTCGAACTCGAATAGTTGCCAACCATCCCTGATAATTTCGGTCGCTACCGGCGAGTATGCCGCGGCTCCTAGCATTTGAATGCTTTCAAGGACGTCCGCGAACACTTCAGGAGATAATTTTTTTCCGCCAAGAATATCCTGCATTATCGGATCGACCGCGCGAAAATACTGTTCGAGATAATTGACGCTTGAAAGTCGAACGCGAAATCGATCGAAACTTCTGTTCCCGTCGGTAGAAATCGCCGCCGCTATAACACCGGCTGGAAAAATAATATCGCCGAATAGATTGGCCATACGATAGTCATATCCGGGGACGCGCGCTATTTTTAACGCAACATCGATACTTATTTTCTGCGTGGCGTATTCCATCAGAATACGCTCGATGGTCTGCGCGAAAGCCGGGCTTCCGGATTTTTTTTGCAGCATCGCCTGCGCGATGAGACAAGCGATACTATCCTCGATTTCCGGTAATGTCGATTCCGCCCGCGTCAGCGCTTCCGCAGCGGCGTCAAATAAATGCTCATTTGCAAGTCCGCGCGCTTCGAGTATTCTTGCGTTAAAATATAGTTTCCGGCCGGCCGCCGAGTTAAATAGGTTCCTCACCTGCGGGTTCGTGTCGGATTTTCCTTTCTCGAACGTATCCCAGGCTGTATCGAATGCTTTTCGGGAGACGTTATCAATAAATGCCGATTTCCATTCTTCCGGCGTCTCCGGCGACACCCGCGATTCATTTCCGAACGTTGCGATAATAACTCTTTGTTCGTTCGCGACTATAGACCGCCCTGCGCCTGACGAAACAAAAACGCAGGATTCGCTGCTTTCATTTCCATTAATCCAGCCAAAATTCACTGCGCGACCCAAAGATCCTGTCTGCAAATTGAAGGCCTGTATCCCGGCTCCATCGCAGAGAACCACGCAATCATCCGATACAGATGAAACCGCGCTTATATTTTTCAAGTCGGATTCAAAATGACCCAGGACACGACCGTCGTTCAATGAAATCGTCTTGATCGAATCATCCCAGACGATCAGTCTGTTTCCGAAAATTCCGGCAACGGAGCATTTCGAACCGACAACTATCGACCATATTATCGCTCTCTTGAATCTATCGATTGCAACCAATCTATTAGAATCCGAAGGTCTAATAATCACTATGGTATCAGAAACGAACATGGCGCTATCAAAATCTGAGATTCCAATTCTGCTGTACGCATTCCTTCGTCCTTCGGTGAGTTCCTGATAGCGCAGGCAGTATTCATATCGACCGCTCTGGTTGTCGAGGACGGTAAGCAACCCGGAATTCGGCAGACATATCACCTGATTCGAATGAATAACCGGCGTATGTGGAATTTCGTACGATCCGAGATATGAAGCGGACGGTCCGCTGGCTATAGGTCTCGCAAACGCGACGCTGCCGTCAATAGCGTCGATCTTTATTAAAACGTTTCTGACGTCGGATATAGTCCACGCCGCGATTACGTATAAATATCCACTATCATAGGCGGGGGCGCTGATGCTCGTTAACTTTAATTCGTCTTCCGGACCTATAGTAGCGCAACGGTTTCGATATATTTCTTCAAATTGGTTCGCGTCTATAGTCAAAATTTCGTCGCCGGATTCAAGTTTCCGGACCCGAAGAGCGCCGTCGAAAGTAAAAGCAACTATAGTTTCATCAATTCCCGCGCTGCTGTCCTGAACTATAGTCGCCGGCAGGTTGCCGCGCCTCCAGATATTAGCAGGCAGCGGCGAATCCATAGTTCCGGAAACAAAGTCCGCCAGCGATTCCCAGATCATCGCGCCGGTATTAGTATCGAAACACCTGACCGCGTCGAGCGACGTTACGATGGCGTAATGTTTGGACAATACCGCTTTCGGTGGAGGTGCAGGTTCGTCAAAACCGCCCGAACAGGATTCAAGATAGGTTTTCAATTTAGCCGCGCGAGGAATGTCTATGATCGTTTCGAGAGAAAGCTCGGCGGTGCGAGCGTTTACCTGAGCTGGTATAACTTGATTTTCAGAAGCAGCAACTTCGATATGATCGAGCGCTTCAGACAGACTTCCCGAAAAGCCGCCAATGGTTGCGTCTGATAATCGTTCCTCGTCACTCAGGTTCGATAGCAACTGATCTTTCGTCTGCGGTAATCCAAGCCGTGATCGGCAATATGCCGCATGGCACACGATATCGACTTTGTTTACGCTTACGGTTTTGAAATCTTCGAGGATTTTGTTGTAATAAAATAGCGCTCCGCTAAAGTCCGCCTCTTCGAATTTCCTGTCGGCGACTATCTTCAAACCCTCGTCGCCTATGGATGAAGGCCAGTAATCCAGGAGAGTCTGTTCGAGAGTTCCGGCGGCTGCGTCCGGATCCTGCTCGATCGCGCGGCGAACCAGCGGATCCGCGGACGCTCGGAATACGCTCAAGAGACTTTCCGGCAGATGGGAGATCATCCATAAAATATGTTCCGCGAGCGACCGCTGAAGTCCGCCGCCGGCGTCGATCGTGTAATCCAGCGCGGCTTCTTTGAATTCATCTCGAAGGGAAGTCAGAATCTGGACCGCTTCCAGGTCCTCGAGTTCGATAAGGGCGCGGGCGCGTTCAAGACGCTGCAGTACCGCGGCAGGAGGCGGATTGACGACGTAGACTCCGCCGAGATTGTCGTCGGAAGATTCGTCCTGCGCGAACGTTAATGTTGGCGAGGAAGTCGCCAATACGACACATAATATATTAAAAAGATGCTTCGCAAGCATTTTCAGCCAATGGTCTCGAAAATCAGTTACTTGTCTTTGCCGACAATCGGCATTATCCTTTCGAGAACGTTTCAATGCGAGGTAATTTTAGTACGACCTTTCATGTAAATCAAACGCCGCGCGGGTTTGAGTCCTCATCGGCGGAAATGTGGGTGCCATGAGCGATCGCGATGGAAAGCAAAGTGTAACTGTTCGGAGGGCGAAGCTCAGCGACGTCGATGTAATCACGGACTTCAATATCAGGCTGGCGAAGGAAACCGAAGACGTCGATCTCCAGACGGACGTAGTTCGCATTGGCGTAAAGCGCTGTCTCGAGGACGAATCGAAGGGCTGGTATTTCCTCGCCGAGGCGGATGGTGAAATTGCGGGGCAGACGCTTTTGACGTTTGAATGGAGCGACTGGAGAAACGCGATGTATCTCTGGATTCAGAGCGTTTACGTTGACGAGCGTTTCAGAAGAAAGGGCGTATTCAGAGCGCTCTATGAACACGTCCAGGAACTATCGCGGAAGCCAGGGTATTGCGGACTCAGACTATACGTAATCGATTCCAATAAACGCGCAATTGAAACATATAAAAACCTCGGTATGGTATCGCACGGATATTTGCTCCTCGAAACCAATGACGTTTTGAGGTAGATTAGAGAGACTCAGAATAAAATATGGATATCGTCAAAAATAATAGCAAGCCGGAGGTGCTGCTCGTGCAGGCTCCGCCATGGGGGGTGAGATATCCTCCGCTCAGTCTCGCGTATCTTGCGGCGGCGCTTCGCGAGGCGGGAATCCACACAGCGGTCGAGGACGTAAATCTGAATTGTTATCGCGAATGTCCGGAAACCGTAAGAAACGATATTTGGAGCGATGGAAGGCATACCATTGTTTCGAAGGATGCTTATCATACCGTGCTTCAGAAGCATTCGCCGAGAGCGATCGATACGTTCATTGAGAAGGTGAAGGAACATTCGCCGAAAGTAATCGGATTTACAATTAACGATTTCAATCGACATACATCGAATTATCTTGCGGAGAAGATTCGCGCGATACTGCCGGAATCGAAAATCGTCTATGGCGGGCCGGAGGTATATACTTTGCTGTCGAAGCGGGAGCTTGATAGCAATCATCTCGAAGGCGATTACGCAGTTGTAGGCGAAGGCGAAGCGACCATAGTCGAATTGACGCTGAAAGTATTGTCAGGAATAATGGACGGGCCTGTACCTGGAGTTATCGAACTTCGAGAGGAAATGGACTTATCGAACTATGTCAGACGAACGCCGATAACAAGGCTCGATACAATACCATTCCCGGCGTTCGATATGTTCGGCCCGCTGACGAGCTATTATACCGGAGATGCTTCGGGCGAACCGACGCTACCGTTCCTGTTCAGCCGGGGATGCGTTGAAAAATGCGCGTATTGCGTGGACTATAAAATGAACGGCGTTTACCGTACGCGCTCTCCGCAGAACGCGTACGAGGAGATGGTTCATATTCAGAAGCAGTATGGCGTAAAGAGTTTCGAATTTATCGATCTTGCGATGAACGGCCATCCGCGCAGATTGAAAGAATTGTGCGAAATGCTGATCGCGGATCAAAAGCATACCGGTGGAATCAGATTCTTCAGCTATGCGATAGTTTCGGATCGACTCCCGCAGGATCTTCTTCACTCGCTCAAAGCCGCGGGGTGCACGACGATCCATTTCGGGTTCGAGACGGCGTCGCAAAACGTTCTTCGAAGGATGAATAAAAGTTATTCTCCAGAAATAGCGCATAACTGTCTGAAAGCGTCCCATACCGCGGGACTTCAGACGTGCATAAATCTCATTACCGGCTTTCCGGGCGAGACTGAAGAGGAGCTCGACGAGACGATTCAATTCCTTCGGGAGAACGCGGAGTATATCGCGAAGGTTCTGAACGTGTCGGTGTGCGTGCTGATGCCGGGGACGGACATCAACGATATGCCAGAAAAGTTCGGGGTGAAACCGGACGGAGACGACTGGACCGACGAAGCAGGGAACGATCTCGCGACCCGCCGGGCGAAGGCTATCAGACTTCTCGAGGCGCTCGACGAAATCGGCATAGACGTTGAAACGGTGAATTTCGGGCCGATATCGTCGGACCCGAAGCGAGTGCCCGATATTCTCGACTTCCTGCTTACGAACGGCGTCAATCTCGATCGCAAGCAGCGCCGGAAGATTCGCAATTTCAAGCAGCTTCTCGAAGACAAGGTAAAGGAGCGCAACATCATAATCGACGGCCTGATCGAAAGTCTGAAAGCCGCGAGAATCGATACGAAAGAGTTCGAGGAAGTGCGGGAATTCGGAAGACAGCTTGAAGTTACGACAAAGCTTCTCACTTCGGCGGTAAACGCAGCGAAGGAACATTCAGCCAAACTGACGCAGGAGAATCAAATCCAGTACGAGCAACTTCGCGAGGAGAGGGCGTCGGTGGAAGAGCTGGCGCGCGTGCTTCTGGAGGAGCAGGCGCTGACGAATGTCGCGCACGATGAAATCGAGCGTCTGAAGGCTATAATCACAGGACTATCGGATCAGTGCGAATCGGCGCACCGCGAGCTCGAGGCCCTTCGCAAAACGAAAATGGTCAGATTCGCGTCGAACATTCGCGGTCTCATCGGCAGGATGAAACTATAAATCCGCGCTCTAACTGAACGCGCTGATGCCGGTGACGTCGCGTCCGATACTGAGCATGTGGATGTTGTGCGTGCCCTCGTAGGTCTTGACGGTTTCGAGGTTCGCCATGTGACGGCAGATGTGGAATTCGTAGCTGATGCCGTTGGCGCCGTGGAGGTCGCGGGCCTTGCGGGCGATTTCGAGCGCGATTGCGCAGTTGTTCATCTTCGCCATGCTGACGTGGGTGGGAGTCATCTTTCCCGCGTCCTTCAGCGTTGCGAGGCGGTGCGCGAGGAGCTGACCTTTCGTGATCTCGGTGATCATATACGCAAGTTCCGCCTGCACGAGCTGGTTCGCGGCGAGGGGACGATCGAACTGTTTGCGCTCGGTCGTATAGCGGATCGTGCGCTCGTAGCAGTCCATGGCGCTGCCCAGGACTCCGAATGCGATTCCGAAGCGCGCCTGCGTGAGGCACTGGAGCGGTCCCTTCAATCCGCTGACGTTCGGGAGGAGCGAATTCGATGGAACGCGCACCTCGTCGAGCAGAAGTTCGCTTGTGATGCTCGCGCGCAGGCTGAACTTGTGATGCTGCTCTGGCGCGGTGAATCCTTTCGATCCTTTCTCGACGATGAAACCGCGGATTTCGCCGTCAAGTTTAGCCCAGACCACCGCGAGGTCCGAAATAGTGCCGTTGGTGATCCACATTTTCTGGCCGCTGATGACGTAGCCGCCATCGACCTTCGTGGCGTGGGTCTTCATCCCGCCGGGGTCGGAGCCGTGGTCAGGCTCGGTGAGGCCGAAGCAGCCGATGAGTTCGCCTTTCGCCATTTTCGGCAGATACTTCATCCGCTGTTCTTCGGTTCCGTGTTTGTAGATGGCGTACATCGCGAGGCTCGACTGCACGCTCGCGAAGCTGCGGAGTCCGGAGTCGCCGCGTTCGAGTTCCTGGCAGATGAGGCCGTAGCAGACGGAATCGAGTCCGGCGCCGCCGTATTTTTCTTCGAGGGTAGGCCCGAACAGGCCGAGGTCCGCCATTTCGGAAGCGAGTTCGATCGGGAACTTGCCGTCCTCGAAATTCTGCTGCACCGTCGGCTGGAACCGCGTCTGGACGAAGTCGCGCACGGCCGCACGGATGTTTTTCTGCTCGTCGGTGAGCAGGTCGTCGAGTAGGTAATAGTCGGTGTTCCTTGTTTCCATCGCGGTTCCTCCATCCACGTCTTGATGATCCCGTACACATTATTTATGCTTGGCGGTCATAATACAATCAAGCGGGAAAGATATGAACAAGAAGTCGACGATGATGAAGAGCTGTTTCGGGATCGTGGTCGCGATCACCGCGATTTATCTCTCCGGCGAAACGCTGGCGTATTTTTCGAACGTGCCGCAGATGGCGCTTGCGGTGATCTATTTCGCGCTGCTTCTCGGGCTGGTGGCGGTGCTCGGTCGATATTTCATTCCGAAAGATCTGGGCTAACGCGACTCTTTACCGGCGAGGACTACGCGCGTTCGCGGCGATCGGTTTTCGGGCGGGTGGTCTTTCGTTCCGCGTCCGAGACGCTGACGGTCTTCGCTTCCTTTTCGATGCGTACCGTTAGCGATTCATCCCAGAGGTTCGCTTCGTGCCGGACGACTTCGGGCGTGACGACGAAAGTCTCTCCGCCCTTCAGGGACGGGAGGTAGTACATCGTATCGAGCATCAGGTTCTCGATGATCGAACGCAGTCCGCGGGCGCCGGTTTCCTTCTTCATGCTCTGGCGGGCGATCTCGCGGATCGCTTCGTCCTCGAAAACCAGGGACGCGCCGTCGATCTCGAAGAGCTTTTCGTACTGCTTTATGAGCGCGTTCTTCGGCTCGAGCAGGATGCGGACGAGGTCTTCCTCAACGAGGCCGTGGAGCGAAACGACCACGGGAAGCCTTCCGACGAACTCCGGAATCATTCCGAAGCGGATCAAATCTTCCGGCTCGACGAGTTTCAGGAGTTGCTCCTTGGTGTCGGGGTCGCCGACCTTATCGGCTTTGAAGCCGATCTGTTTCTTGCCGACGCGCTGGGCGATGATTTCCTCTAGTCCGACGAATGCGCCGCCGCAGACAAAAAGAATTTTCGAGGTATCGAGCTGGATGTACGCCTGCTCGGGATGCTTTCGACCTCCCTGCGGCGGAATGTTGGCGACGGTGCCTTCGAGTATTTTCAGGAGCGCCTGCTGAACGCCTTCGCCGCTGACGTCTCTTGTGATGCTGACGTTCTGCGAGGTCTTGCCGATCTTGTCGATCTCGTCGATGAAGACCACGCCGCACTGGGCGCGTTCGGTGTCGTGATCGGCTGCCTGGAGCAGCTTGAGCAGAATGTTTTCGACGTCCTCGCCCACGTAGCCCGCTTCGGTGAGAGTCGTCGCGTCGCCCATCGCGAATGGGACGTCGAGAATCCGCGCGATCGTGCGGGCGAGAAGGGTCTTGCCGCTACCCGTCGGTCCGATGAGCAGGACGTTGCTCTTGTCGATTTCTATGGTCTGGTCCGCGGATGTCTCGGGCAGGAGGATTCTCTTGTAGTGATGGTGCACCGCGACGCTAAGGACCCGCTTGGCGCGCTCCTGCCCGATCACGTACTGATCGAGGTTTTCCTTGATCTCCATCGGCGTCGGCACGGCATCGAAATTGAGATCGCGAAGCACGCTTCTGGTCGACCGGTCCCGACGATTCTGCTCGAGAATGATCGTGTTGCAAAGCTCGATGCACTCGTTGCAAATGTAGACTCCCGGCGGGCCCGCAATGAGAGTATCCACCATCTGTCTTGTCTTGGTGCAGAAAGTGCATCTCTCGGGAGTTTGCCGCCTGTCCTTCGCCATTTTTGATTTCTCCAAGGGATTATTCGCCAAGATGGCGATAGTTCAGTCTAATCGCGGTCGCGCGAATCTACAAGCCATTCCTCTGTATTTGAAACGACGTTCGGCGCGATGCTTGGGCGCGAGGGAGTTGTTGTCAATCACAAGCGCTTGGAACGGACGTCCTTGTAAGTATGGCGGACGCTGGTTGTTCATGGCGGAACGGATACGCCGAAAGGGTTATTCGGACCGTGAAAGAGGAAGAGGTCTACCTCAGTGAGTACATGGACTTCGATGACGCCTACGCGCGAATCGGCGCGTTTATCGAGGACGTGTACTACAGGAAACGCATTCACTCCGCGCTCGGCTATCGCACGTCGGAGGAGTTCGAAAAAGGGATAACGATTGTATCAAAAACGAGTTTTTGTACACTTGCAAGTGAACGTCCGTGCCACACTTGCAGAACCACTTATTGAGCTTTTTCGACGTGTTTCACCGAACCGATGCGATATTGCACAAATGTCAATGAATACAACATAAAGCAAGCTATATGGCGATCTATCTATCAAATTAATTTCAAAATTTGATGGTGACAAGCAATATAAAGCATCGTTTAGTCTTTTTTATCCGATGTATGTGACTACTTATCGCCTTTATCGGCTTATTAGCCCGTAAACTGATTTAATGGTCTTGGTTAGGCTTTCAACCCGGAAATATACAGGTTGCGCCTGAGAATGCTGACGTCGCCATTGCTTTCGTCCTGCGGATCGAATCCTGCCGCGACGCCTGATTCCAGCAAGAGCGATTTGAGCCTGCGATATACGTCGGAGTTCATCTGGAGTCCGGCTATCCCAGCCCAGGTCGTGAGGTTGACGCGATAGTCTGCCTTCCAGTCGCGAATGTCCTTCAACCCGGCGTGCAGAAAAAGTTCATGATATTCGTGTTCGTCGAGGCTATGACCGTGGCTTTCGTCACGCGCCATCTCGATTTCGTCGAACTGTTTCCTTTGATCTTCATCAGGCGGCGCAAAAATATCGATTACGCCGACCTTGCCGCCGCGACGGCAGACTCGCATCATTTCCTCCAGCACTTTTTCTGGGTGCGAAAGGTGGTGGAACGCGTTCGCGCATACAACCAGATCGAACTGTCCGTCCTTGAACGGCATTTTCTCGGCATTGCCCACGACGAATTTCGCGTTCTTGACCTGTTGTTCTTCTTTTAGTTCATTTGCCTTTTCGATCATTTCAGAAACGAGATCGATCCCGATGGATTCCAGAACGAGCGGCGACGCAGCAAAACTCAGCGTGCCCGGCCCGCAGCAAACGTCGAGCAGCGTTTCGCCCGGACTCGGCATAAACCAGCGAATATCCTTGCACACGTTTCCGGCCTGAAAAACGGCCCATTCCGCGTATTTATCCACGACCTTCGCGAAGTGTGTTTTGATTACGTCCTGATTCTCAGGCATTTCCTCCCCGGCTCGTTTGCTGCTCTGGAAGCTGAAATCTGCCGCCGGGTTCAAGCGCGAGAAGCATTGCCCAGAAGCCTGCGAAAAGAATCAGCCTAGAAAGCTCGTTTTGTACAAGCTTATCATATCGAACGCTCAAACTTAAACAGTTATCTTCAAGTTGTTCGCTTTCCCCCGCCTCTTTCGAAAGCTTTTCTATTTCCAGAATCTTCGTGTCGCTTCGAACCGCCTCGGCCACGGATTCGACCCTTCGAAAGATCGTCTGTCCTGTCTGACCTGGAATCTTGTACTGCTCCACCGCGCCCAGGTGGGAATTCAAAACTCCGGACGCGGACATCACAAGCGCTTCCGCGGACCTTTGGTTGAAAATGATCGCGGTGTCCCGGCCGATGCCGCCAACGATCTCGAAATTTCCGTACGGAAGCTGCACCCGGCTTTCATCGGTCGTTAGCGGAAAGAAATCGACGGATAGCCTCGCAGCCTCCGTGCTTTTGCGAAAAAGCGTGAAGAAGACTATCGCAGCGCCAAGCAGGATCAGCCCAGACGCCGGGGATAACGTGAACGCCTGCGGCTTCGCGCCATCGGTCGCGGTGTTTTCCGCGGAATCCAGAGGTTCCGACTCCGCGCTTTCTTCCTTGCGCTCCGTATCGTGCGCGTTTTCGTACGCAGTACCAGCAAAACCCGCGCAGACGAGCACGATTCCGACGATGATCATCAACCAGTATCTCCGCCTCGGCGGAAGACAGTACATACAAAGCTGTTCGGTTCCGTCGAAAAGGCTGAAGCTCCCGCCTCTGCGCCTGAAGGTCAGCTTGAATTCTTTGCAACTATCATTCTCCACGCGGCTAAGTCTAAAAAAAAAGGTCTGGTCTCACAACGGGATAGACAAATTGTTAGGGATTGATCCCGGATTCAGAGTGGATTGCACCCGAGCAAAGACCTGCTACAATAACGTATATTGTGGGTCGGCGAGAGCCATCGTTGTGGATTGCATTCCGGTTCACCCCCACGTGCGTGGGGAATATGTAGACCCAGCTCGCAACGTATTTGTCGCGTACCGGTTCACCCCCACGTGCGTGGGGAATATCATTTCGTCTACTGACTGTTTGCAACACTCTACGGTTCACCCCCACGTGCGTGGGGAATATTAGTTTTCTCGTCGTCGTCCGGGAATCTGTAGTGGTTCACCCCCACGTGCGTGGGGAATATCGATTTGATCGGTCGAGGTTGGCCGTTCGTGCCTGGTTCACCCCCACGTGCGTGGGGAATATGAGATATCGCAAGTATGCCTTTCGCGCGAACATACGGTTCACCCCCACGTGCGTGGGGAATATGAATGAGCTACTTTTGCAATTGCTGCGGCGCGACGGTTCACCCCCACGTGCGTGGGGAATATGCTCTGGTGTCCCATGTGCTCGCGCAACGGTACGGTTCACCCCCACGTGCGTGGGGAATATGAGGCGAAGGCGGAGGCGTTGCGTTATAGAACGCGGTTCACCCCCACGTGCGTGGGGAATATCCCGATCCCCTCCTCGATCGAGGCGATAACGCCGGTTCACCCCCACGTGCGTGGGGAATATCCCGTGAAGAATCACCTCTGACCCCGGATCGACGGTTCACCCCCACGTGCGTGGGGAATATGGCATAGGCACGCGCTGGGTTGGCATAGACTCGCGGTTCACCCCCACGTGCGTGGGGAATATTCCGATCACGAGCGCGTGAATTCACGAATGCCCGGTTCACCCCCACGTGCGTGGGGAATATTCCGAGGCGTTCAACGTCCGCGACGCCGCGAGCGGTTCACCCCCACGTGCGTGGGGAATATCTTCCTCGACGTGGAACTATAGCGGCGTCGGTCGGTTCACCCCCACGTGCGTGGGGAATATGCATCAAACCCGCTCACGATTGATCGACCTCCCCCGGTTCACCCCCACGTGCGTGGGGAATATGGCTGCCGGGACCGTCGACTATCTCATAGCCGCTCGGTTCACCCCCACGTGCGTGGGGAATATTCAAGATTGAGCAACCCGATAGCCTGGATGGTCGGTTCACCCCCACGTGCGTGGGGAATATGCTGCTTGCTCCCTACGCTTTTCTTCAGCATCCGGTTCACCCCCACGTGCGTGGGGAATATTTTAAATCTTTTGATAAAAGATGATTTGCTGACGGTTCACCCCCACGTGCGTGGGGAATATTAGCGCATCTATTACATACTGGTACATACAAATCGGTTCACCCCCACGTGCGTGGGGAATATTCGGCATGAGGCGAAAAAAACAAGAGTACAAACGGTTCACCCCCACGTGCGTGGGGAATATTCGGCACCGAGTTTCGATAATCAAAACCCCGCGGTTCACCCCCACGTGCGTGGGGAATATCTTTGACCTCCTTTTTGCGCTTCTCGCGCCAGTCCGGTTCACCCCCACGTGCGTGGGGAATATTCCCGCCACTCTGATGTCAACGGTTTCCATTTTCGGTTCACCCCCACGTGCGTGGGGAATATCTTCGCGTGTTATGTCGTAGGTCATGGTTTTTCCGGTTCACCCCCACGTGCGTGGGGAATATGCGAAAATCTTTTTTCAATCAACTTCATTTTTTCGGTTCACCCCCACGTGCGTGGGGAATATGTCGAAATTTTCGGGAGTGTAGCCCGCCCACACGGTTCACCCCCACGTGCGTGGGGAATATTCATCGACACGAACATGAAGGGCGCGGGAGTTCGGTTCACCCCCACGTGCGTGGGGAATATTTCGACTATCCGATTGATGGTGAAGTGAATATCGGTTCACCCC
>JANLHZ010000263.1 GCA_024653775.1 Planctomycetota bacterium
CCATGCATTCCCCGCGTCGAAAAGTGATATAATTTGGAATGATGACTACAGCAGCGGGAAATTAAATTTCAGTTCCTACGGTGAATAACACGGGCTGAAGGAGCTTTGCACAGAACATCGTTCTCAAGTTTACAATTACTTGCGCGCCACAAAAATGAAATTGGGTCTTCTTGTAAATTTCGGCAATCGAAACGGCGTGGAAATAGAAAGAATAGTGCTATGAATCATTCATAAGAATTATTTCGTGAGTTTCGTGCATTTCGTGGTCTGATAAATATTGAGGCAGGTTCGTTTCGGACGGTTAGATGGAATTCGCAGTTATAGCATTAGCGTCATACCTTATCGGAGCGATTCCGTTTGCCTTCGTCGTGGTAAAGCTCAAAGGCAAGGGAGATATTCGCGACTATGGTTCCGGAAATGTCGGAGCGACCAATGTATCGAGGGTGCTCGGTCGTAAATACGCTATACTGGTTTATGTACTTGATTTCCTCAAGGGAGCGCTTCCAGTGACTATAGTGACGGTATTGATAGCTCGATACGAATCCTTGAATGAAATAGATTTTCCCACCGATGCTATACTGGCGATTTCAGGATTCCTGACTATAGTCGGGCATATATTTCCGGTATACATCGGTTTCCGCGGCGGCAAGGGAGTAGCTACAGCGAGCGGGGTATTCCTCGCGCTGCTTACAATACCGACTATAGTTGCGATTATAGTATTTGCGGTTACGGTTAAATTATCGCGGTACATATCCCTCGGCGCAATCCTCGCGGCTATAGCGCTCCCGATCGTTTGGGTTGCGTTCAGCCTTGCGGGGGCTGACTTATCGTTCGCTGGAATTCTCGACCCCGGAAGCGCATTCGAAAAGCCGTACCTCCTCGGTTTTCTCACTGTGATTTCGATTCTGATAGTCTTTAAGCATCGGGCAAATATCGGGAGAATAATAGCAGGCACGGAAAGCAAAATAGGCGGTAAAAAATGATCGATCGGAAAGAACTCGAGTCCAGAGAAAAATCGCTGCTCTCTCCATTCGCGATTTTCGCCGGAGATTCAGAGGGACGAGTCTATCCGGAGGAAGAAGCGGAGTTCCGGACGTGTTTTCAGCGGGACCGCGACAGAATCATTCACTCGCGGGCGTTCCGAAGGCTCGAATACAAGACCCAGGTGTTCGTCAACAGCGAAGGCGACCACTATCGAACGAGACTCACCCACACGATCGAAGTCGCGAACACCGCCGGAGCGATCGCGCGGATGCTCGGATTGAATCCGGAACTCGTCGAAAGCATCGCGCTCGCCCACGATCTCGGGCACCCGCCGTTCGGGCACGCGGGGGAGGACGCGCTTTCGAAATGCATGTCCGGTAACGGCGGGTTCGAGCACAATACCCAGAGCCTTCGAATCGTGGACGTTCTCGAATACCTGTACCCCGCGTTTCCCGGACTTAACTTAACGAGCGAAGTCCGCGGCGGGCTGATAAAGCATCCGCTCGAATACAGCGTCACAGGCGATCCCGCGAAGGATCCGAAACCAGTCGCGAGCTTCGAATCCCATCTCGTCGATCTCGCGGACGCGATTGCGTACGTCAGCGCCGACCTCGAGGACGGACTTCGTTCGGGACTGCTATCGTTAGACGAACTCCGCGAGGTGAAGCTGATCGCGCTCGTCGAGGAGCAAATCCACTCGATTTACAAGGACGTCACTGAAAAGCACCTTCGCTACCAGCTAGCGCGGCTTGTGAAGAACCATCTCATTAACGATCTCGCCTTCGAAACCGACAAAAACCTTCAAGGTGCGGACATTGCAGGCAAGGGAGAGGTTCTCGCGAACGCGGAGACCTATATGCGCTACTCGCAGGGCACGGGCGCGATGATGTCCGAGTTGCGCGCGTTCCTCTACAAGAATTTCTACAACCATTTCAAAGTTCTGCGGATGCAGTCGAAATCTAAAATGGTCGTGACGAAATTGTTCGAGGCATTCCGGGACAATCCCGGTATGCTGCCGCCGAGATTCGCGAAAGAGGCAGAAAGCCTCGGAGTCCACCGCGTCGTATGCGATTACGTCAGCGGAATGACGGACAGATTCGCGCAGATCGAGTACGGCAGGTTGTTCGATCCTTTCGAAAGGGTTTGAGTCGCAGGTAGCCGTTCACTGGGTTGCCTGGGAGTGCAGACGTCCTCGTCTGCGCAATTTCTATTTCACCACTGCTGTTTGCGGTTAGAAGTCCCTGTTTATCCATCAAGCGAGGACGCTTGATGGATTTCGCGGACGGGACGTCCGCGTTCCCACCCCGTGAACGGTTACAGTCGCCAGTGGCAGGCTGCCCGCGCCGATTGCCGTTTTTGAGTTGTATTTAGCGGGGTCTTGATTTACCGTTGCGCGAGAAAGAGAGGACGATCGTGGCGATTCATTTCGATCTCGCTAAGTTGAAGGAAAAGATTCACGAAGTCGTGCCCGTCAAGATTTCGGGGCAGGTTTCGCAGGTTGTCGGTCTGCTCGTCGAATGCGAGGGACTTTCCGTTCCCGTGGGCGCGCTCTGCCACATCGAGGCGCGCGACGCGGGCGAGACGATGGAAGCGGAGGTCATCGGATTCAAGAACGATCGCGCGCTTCTGATGCCGTTCGGCGACGTTCGAGGCATCGCGAGGTTCGACAAGGTGCGCCTCGTCCAGCAGGTGCGGAGAATCCCGGTGGGGCCTGCGCTCCTCGGAAGGATTCTCGACGGCCGCGGAAGACCGATCGACGGCAAGGGCGAGGTCGGCGCGTTCGATTCGTATCCCGTGTTCGCGCGCGCTCCGGAGGCGCTTTCGAGGAAGCGCGTTACAGAGCCGCTTTCGACGGGGGTCAAGGCGATCGACGGACTCTTCACCATCGGCAAAGGCCAGCGCGTCGGGCTTTTCAGCGGCTCCGGCGTCGGCAAGTCGATGCTTATGGGAATGATCGCGCGAAATTCGAGCGCGGACGTCAGCGTCATCGGACTCGTCGGCGAGCGAGGCCGCGAGTTGAAGGACTTCATCGAGAAGGATCTCGGCGCGGAGGGTCTGAAACGAAGCGTGGTTGTGGTCGCGACAAGCGACAAGCCGCATCTCGAGCGAATCCAGTGCGCGTTCGTCGCGACCGCGGTAGCCGAGTATTTCCGCGATCAGGGCAAGGACGTGGTTCTGATGATGGACAGCGTCACGCGCGTGTGCCTCAGCCAGCGCGAGGTCGGGCTTTCGATGAACGAGCCGCCCGCGACGAAGGGATATCCGCCCTCCGTGTTCGCGCTGCTGCCTAGGCTGCTCGAGCGCAGCGGGCAGTCGAGCAAGGGTTCGATCACGGGTTTCTACACCGTCCTCGTCGAAGGTGACGACACCGCGGACCCGATCGCGGATTCGGTGCGCGGCATCCTCGACGGCCACATCTGGCTCTCGCGCAAAATCGCGAACCGCGGGCGCTATCCAGCGATCGACGTACTCGAAAGCATCAGCCGGTGCATGATCGACGTCAGCACGAAGCCGCACCAGCAGGCCGCGATGAAAGTGAAGGAGCTGCTCGCGACGTATCTAGACGCGGAAGACCTCATCAACATCGGCGCGTACGCGCAGGGATCGAACAGGAACATCGACAAAGCGATCCAGATGTACGAACCGATCACTGAGTTCCTGAAGCAGTGGTACTACGAGGCGTTCGATCTTTCGACGACGATCCAGCTTCTTTTGAAAATGTTCCCCGAGATCGCGCAGGCAAACGAAAGAGATTCGCTTGTAAAGACGATAGAAGTCCAGAAGAAGGCGGGCGCGCCGAGCGCCGCCAATCAGCCGGCGAAAGCGGCTCCGCAGCCGGCGAGAGCGCGCCGGAAGTGATCAGTTATCGTCGTCTCGAAGCGCCTTCTCGCCAAGGAAAGCGATTTTGACGTCCTTCCTGTAGTTTGCGAGGAACGCGATGATGTCGTCCATTATCGCGTAGAGCGTCGGAATGAAAATCAGCGTCAGGATAGTAGCGAACGACAGCCCCCAGATGATCGAAATCGCCATAGGGGCGAGCATCGCGGAATCCGCGCTCGTTCCGAGAGCCATTGGCAGCAGTCCGCCTATCGTGGTGAGCGACGTAAGCATGATCGGACGAAGGCGGATGCGCACGCTGCGAATTATCGATCCGAACCTGCTTTCGCCTTCCTCGCGGGCGCGATTGATGAAGTCCACGAGCACAAGCGAATCGTTTACGACTATTCCGCATAACGCAACGAATCCGATGAGCGAGAGGAATTGCAGCGGCTCGCCCGAGATCGCGAGTCCGATTACCACGCCAAGCAGCCCGAACGGAATCGCGGTCATGACGATCATCGGTTTGACGTAGCTCCGAAACTGCGCCGCGAGGATCAGATAGATGACGAAGATAGCGAGCGGAAACTGAATGCTGAGACTTTCGATCATCTCCTGTGTGTATTTGTCCTCGCCTTCGAGGTCGTAGCTGTAGCCGCTCTGATAGCCACGGAGCGGTCCTGGCTCTCCGAACGACGTCTGGAAGTCGGACAGCACCCCGACAGCCTGGACGTCCGTCGCAGCGTCCACGTCGGCGGTGACGGTGATGGTCCGTTTCTGATCGTTTCGCTTTATCTGGAAGGTGCCGTAATCCTGGACGACTCCCGCGATCGTGTGAAGCGGAACGGTGCCCGTCGATGTCGGAATCTCGACGCTCAGAAGGTCGCTATACTCCGCCCTCCTTCCTTCCTCGTAGCGCAGGACGACGCGGACCTCCTCGTCCTGAGTCTGGATTTCCGACGCGGTCTGACCCGCGAACGCGGTGCGAATCGTGTTCGCGATATCGCGATCGCTAACGTGGTACATCGCGGCGCGCGGACGATCGAGCGTGATCTTCAGTTCCTTGCTAAGCCCCTCTCCGTCGTCGCGGATGTCGACTACGCCGCGCTGCCTGCTGAGCCAGTTCTTTACGTCGCTCGCGATCAGCCGAAGGACAGAGAGATCGTCGCCGCGAATCCTTACGCTTATCGGAGCGCCGGTCGGGGGGCCGCCCTGTTCGCCGCGCATTTCGATGTAGCTCAGCTCGCCCTCGTTCGCGAGGACGTTCCTGATGGAGTTCTCGATTTCAGCGGTCGAGCGCTCCCGATCGTCTTCGGGAACAAGCTCGATGTTGATCCGGGCGAGGTTGGTTCCGCGCTTCTTGTCGCCGCCCTGACCTCGTTCTCCGATGATGCTTGCGACGCTGAGGAACTCCTCGTCCCGCTTAACCTCGTCGAATATTCCGGATTCGACCCGCGCCATTATCCGGCTTGTTTCGATTAGTGGCGTCCCGGTGGCTGTCTCTAGTTCGAGGATCAGCACGTCGTTTTTCTGCGTTTTCAGAAACACGAATCCGAGCATGAAAACGCTGTAGAAGATGAGTCCGGTAAGTGAAACAACCGCAACGCCTAGGACCACGTATCTGTGTCTAAGGCTGTATTTCAGTACGAACGTCAGCAGCGAAAGCATGTCGTGGTAGATCTTGTCGAAGTATTTTCGGAAGCTGCCGCGGATTCGTTTTACCTCGGTTTTCTTCTTTGCCTTCGCGAATTCAGCAATATGCGACGGCACGACTATGAGCGCTTCCGTCAGACTCGTTGCGAGGCACACCACCACCACCACGGGAATGTAGAGTATGAATTTCCCCATGATTCCCTTGATGAGCATCAGCGGCACGAACGCGGCGATAGTCGTCAGCACCGCGGAAACCACCGGCCACGCAACCTCCGTCGCGCCGACTATCGCGGCTTCCCTCGGGTGCATCCCCTTCTCGATGTACCTGTAACAGTTCTCGACGATCACTATCGCGTCGTCGACGATCATCCCCATAACCACGATGAAGCCGAACATGACGATCATGTTCATCGAAACGTCGATGGTGCTCAGATACCATATCGCACCTAGAACGCTCAGCGGGATTCCGAACGCGGTGATGAGCGCCATTCTGAGATCGAGGAAAAGGAACAGCAGCGACAGGACTATCGCAAGTCCGATAAGAGCGCTCTGGAGCATGTTGTCGAGTCGTCTTTTGATCCAGACGCTCCGGTCCTTGACAAGCGAAAGGCGCATAGTCTGCGGCAGACCCTGCGCGAAACTCTTCGTGACGATCCGCACCTCCTCGATCACCGTCAGACTGTCGGCGTCGGAGCGCTTTCGAACTTCGAGCGTCACCGCCGGGCTTCCGTTCAGCCTGGAGATCAACTTTGCCTCCTCGAAACTCGCGTTGACTTCCGCGACCTCGTAGAGATAGACGTGCTTTCCTCCCGCGTCCTGCTTCACGATGGTGTTCCCGATCAGGTCCGCGTCTTCCGGATCGAACTCCGAAAGCAGACGGATCAGCACTTCCTCGCGGTCGGTCTCGATGGAGCCGAGGGGGATGTTGACGCTCGACGACTGAATCCCGGCGCGGACGTCTTCGATGGAAACGCCGAGGTCCTGCATCGCGTCGGGATCGAGATTTATCGTGACCTCCGCTTTGCGGGTGCCCTGGGTCTGTACGCTCGATACGCCGTCGATGAGGTAGAGTTGGTCCTCGAGGTTCTGCGCGATCTTCTTGAGGGCGCGTTCGTCGACGCCAGACGAGAGCACCGCGGTTATCAGCTCGAGGTCCTGGGTCGCGACTGCGACGCTCGGATCGTCAACGTCCTCCGGAAAGTCTTCCTTGGCGCGATTCACCTGTGTGCTCACCTCGTTCAAGACCTGATCCATGTCCCGCTCTCCTGGAAGGAACATCAGGATGACGAGGCTGCGCCCCTCGAGACTTGTACTCTGGATGCTGTCGATGCCGTCGACGATTCGCACCGCGTTTTCGACCGGGATCGTGATGATGCTTTCGACCTCGGAAGGAGACGCGCCGGGGTACGTCGTCACGATGGTGATCATGTCGAACTCGATAACAGGGAACATCTCCTTGGGCATTTTCGACCACGCGGCGAGACCGGCGAGGATCACAACGCAAGACAGGAGATTCACCAGCACGGGCTGGCCTACAGAGAATTCGGATAAACGCATTGAAGCAATTAGGAATTACAAATTACGAATTACGAATTACGAATGTATGGATGATCGACACGATCCGTTTACGAATACAAAGTGATGACGAGGAATATAATTGGGTTCTACACGGCATGAAAGCTCAGGCTGTGAAAGAAATCCATCCCACAGCGATCTTCAATTCGTAATTCGTCATTCGCAATTCGTAATTTGCGACAGGAGTCGCTTCGCAAACACCGGCGTGAGCGCCCGACGGTACTCCGCACTTGAGCGGACGTCGTCGATCGGATTTATGTCGTCCTGGACCGCGAAAAGAGACGATTCCACGAGTTCAACTGTAAGCGTTTTGCAATCGATCGGCGGTTTAAGTTCACGCAGCGCTATCGACATCGAACTTCGAAGCGTCGATAAATTTTTACGATTGACGGTTTTTTCTCAAAAATTTGGTTGCTTGTTTCTTTTGATTCTGCTTTCTAGTGAATAGATGAACCAAATTAACGGAGAAAATCATGGCGTATGTCGGAAACATTCCTCTTTATGGCACAAGTCGCTGGGATGACGTGATCCGCGATTTACGTAGCGGCGGGCTGGTCAAGTTCCACATCTCCTACCAGAATTTTTCGACGCTTGCGCCGGGGGTGAAGTCGGAGGCGTTAATGTTCCCGAACTTCATACCGGTAAATTGCTACGTATCCGCTGCCTGGATGCAAGTGGATACGGGGTTCGCGGATAACCCGGTTACCTTGACGCAGGCTGATGTCGATGCCGGTATCAACGTTGAAGACCCGCTTCTTTACATCTCCGGGGCGGATGCGCTTGTCGGAGGCGGGATTGTGTTACGCAACTTCCCCGGCACGCAATTCGACGGAACGAAATCGCCGGCGAACGACGGACTCAAACCTCTTACCATCACTTTTACTTCCGACGTAGACCTGAACACCATAGTGGCAGGCGAGCTCGACGTGTATCTCGTCTTCCAGACCTTCTTCAACCCGTTCTGACCCCATTGGAGTGCGACTGTGAGCGAAGCGAGCTGTCGCGGTTTACAGGGAAACAAAACGCCAGATGAGGGCAGAAATTAATAACACACACAAGGACAAAAAATGGCGAACCTGAAAAACGTACCCAAGATGATAAACCGCGCCACGCTCTACGCGGACCAGAGCAATTCGTCGGTTTCCCTCACGAACCCGCCGAGCACGATTCAAAGACTCCTCCTCTGCGTGCAGGGAAAGATCGCGAAGCAGAACCCCGGCGACACCGCGTTCTACTCCGGCGACGGCGTCCTGAACGCGGTGAGATACATTACCGTCCTCGTCGATGACGTCGTCGTGTACTCCGCGCCTCCCATCGACGGATTCTGGATGTCGTCCACGATCGATCAAAACGGCTCGTCGGATATGTTTCAGCCAGACGTGAACAATCCCGCGGAAACGGAATTCTTCTTCAGATGGTGCATGGAAATCAGCTTCGACCTCGCGGGACTCCTCTTCTCCGGCGCGGGCGGAATTTTCATGGCGCAAAGCGTGCAAGTAGACATAGTTTGGGGTACAGTAGATGAAATGTTCATTGAGCCGCCGACGGGAATGACTCTTTCCGAAATGACCATGCGCATCAATACGATCTTCACGCAGAAAGGCGATAACGGAAGACTTTATCGAATCGCAAGAACCGGATCGTTCTACCCGCTTCTCACCACCGGCGAAAATCCCCCGATTTTTCCTGCGCCAGGTAGCGCGGTGATTCTCGGACTCTGCGCGATTTTCAGGTACACTGACCTCCCAAGTAATATCAGGAACGAACGCACCGACGACGCGGTTCGAAACTGGAAGATGGTCAACTGGGAAGGAGATTTGATAATCGACTCGTTTTATGAAGAGATCAGAGAATTCATGTTCTCTACCCTCGGCTACCGCGTGACGGGTCCGACGATAATGGGACTCCCGACGGGACTTCTCTGGTGGCCTCTCACCGTCGACGGCCTCACCGGCGGCGTGATGCAGAACTCCACGAATTTCCTTACGAACATTTTTAACGTGGTAAGCCCGCTATTTCCGAATTTGAAGGTAGACTTCTATACCTATAGAAACCTGACGGTGTAACATGCAAAATTACCTGAAATTCGGGTTCAACACCCCGCTTCAACAGATGAAACGCAAACGGTTCCTCGATTCATTTCGAGAAACTATGAATTCAAAGCCTGGCTGCAAATGCATGAATCGGAATGATAGTTCCTTCGATGGAATTGAAGGACAAAAAACAAAGACAGGACCAATTAGAGAAGCGGAAAGAATCAGTCACTTCCCGCGTGATAACGAACCTTCACCTCTTGCCAAATCTGATGCACATCGATCAGATACATTGTATATGAACCATGAACCGGAGCTTGAAGTTGAAAACCAAGTAATGGAAATCAAAAGGTTTTCGTCTGTCATCGACATGAAAAAGGATCATAATTTCGAAGAGATTGCAACAATTAAGGAAGGTAACGACGACGAAGAGAAAAGAAGGAGAGATGAAACGTCAGACAGGCAATCAGAGGAAGAAGAAAGGATTAGAAGCACAAATCCGCGGAACATTCGCCCATCGCAAACAAGGGCCACTCGAAATCCTTATCGAGATTTAATACAGAATCCACCTGTCCGTCCCCCAAGTCAATCGCGCCCACCGACGTATGCCAACCCTATGCCAACAGCACACTCGGAAGTCTTAATACGCTCCTCTTCAATCAGAGGAACAGCACCAAGCCGCCATGTCTCTATTTGTGGTCCTGATGTAACAGACTGGTTTATTGAGGAAATAGCAATTCACGTTGGATTTTTTAATCGTTTTTTAATGGCGTTCAATGACAATCTAAATATTTTTGTGCCTCCAAATACAAATTTAGCTCTTACATTGATGGCGCCAAAATTCAAAGCGTACGCAAAACGGATACCATACAAAAATTTTATATTCCTATCTGACAATTGCCTTTGGCGTCGTGAATGTATCCATACCGTTACTATCTGCGGCATCTGCATAAGCCCATCTGAGCTTGGAAATATTATGTATGGAATCATTGGCTGGATGGTGGGATTTACTGAATATGAACTAGTTTGGGCTGGAGCAAATGAGTTTTTAACAGGACGTGGAAATGATATCAATAAGATAGAAGATATCGCTGCCGTCATGTTAGGAATAATCCTTGGCAGAAATCTTGAATTCTCCCAACAAGCTCTTTGTCAAACGATGACCGCAAAATTCAGTGATTTCACCGTTGGTGGTGGCACTCCATTTATTACAACGCTGCGTGATAGGTTTACACGTGATTCTGATGAATATGCGCTTCTAAATAGCCTCACGGGTGAATCTGTGGCATCTGCACTTAGTAACTCAACATCACAGTGCCCGGAATGTGTCGAAGTCTTTGACGGTCCGCATTCCAATTTTTCATTTCGTACTATCGAGCAGTGGTTAGGCGAGGAAGATGAAGAGTGGTGGAAAGTGTACGACAACATTAACGGGCAAAATATAGACAGGTCGGCACTTGATAATGCCATTGGATAGTATAGATGAGAAAAATCACAAGTGGCATATTTAAAAAAAACTACTACTATAAAGATGCTTTATCTATGGCTAAACACATTGACTTTGGCTAGCTCGTTCTATGTGGTTCTAGTCGACAATCTTATGGAAGAAATTCTTAGGTCGCACATGGCCTTACCTCTGATAACGGCAATTTTTGTGAGCGAGCAGTTTAAAATAATACCTTTATCCCTTTTCATTGCGTATCTTATCTTATTACGTAAGTCAACAACAAATAGCGACGACAGAGGCTACATTGCGTTGTGTGCGATTTTTCTGTTTCTTAATATTATCTTGCTCGCATTCGCATTATGTGCGCAAGTAATATTTGCTACGGAGATGCGGGCGCCGATTGGATAGTTTTTCGGATCGCGATGTATTGGAATATAAGTCATAAAATAGCATGATGCTGAAAAACATAGAAACAAGTTTGTTGACGTACCGGAAGTGCTCAGCACGCCTATTATTACTTATTATTTTTTCGTTTTTACTTTGCTTCATCACATCATATTTAATTTTAAATTACTCTGGCGTAGATGCCGTTTACAGTAATTTGAACCGTGATGCCCCTACGGGTGTATTTCTTTTTTTTAGCGACTATTCATATTTATGGGTAATTGTATCCTGGCTGTTTTTCCTCTGTTTTGCAATTATTATAGTTGCTGATTTAGAGTACTATGGTTTATTGAAATGCGTGGCAATGTTTATTGCAATCACCTTTAACTATATTTTAGCAATTTCAGTGATAGAGACATTTTTTGACGTCTACTATTTTGCGTACGTTAGGCAGTTTTTTGGTTAGAATTTGGTTTCATGGTTCTGTAGAGGCATCTAAACGGCCTTGAACTATCGGTTTGACGAGTTATGAAATTGCCTCGGTCAATGGGCTCTTAAATATTCTTCGATTTTATGTCATCCGTAATCAGAAACTTCTTTTTCGATCTTTCGCAGGCGCCGGTGAATTCGCAGTTCTTTTTGGATGCGAAGAATATCGTGTTCGAGGTCGGAGGTGGGGGACCGTTTCCATCGGGGGGATATTTTCAGGTGGATAGCAACCCACCGGTACAGATTGGGGGAGCGATAAAGCTGAATATCGGGTTCGTTCAGAAAGTGCGCTTCATTCAAATCGTGCTGCCGCAAGCGCCGGGGTGGGGAGCGGGGATTACGATTTCGAATCTTTCGGAGGTTTCCGCTCCATTAAATTAACAATTAAAAATTAATAATTGGAAATAAATGCGGACGGGGACGTCCGCGATCCCGGGAATAGCCCTCATCCGTCCTTCGGACACCTTCTCCCGAATGGAGAAGGAATCAAGGAGACAATCATGGCCGCGAATTTGAGGCAGTTCTTTTTCGATCTATCGAAGGCGCCGGTGAATACGAGTGTGTACATTCGCGGGACGACGCT
>JANLHZ010000268.1 GCA_024653775.1 Planctomycetota bacterium
AAACATCCCCGGCACTTTCCTGGCCATCCAAGAGACAATTCAGTGCAAAAAGGTGACTTCTAAAGAAATGGTAAGTGCCGGGGACGTGGTTCACCGAACCGATGCAAAAAAATGAACACTTTTTTGACGAGCCTCGTTAGAATGCATGGCGGTCAAAAGCCGTCCCGATATAAATGAACAATTTGTTCTAAAGAAAAGCATGCCCATATCCGACGTCGATCTGATGCTGTCTTTCAAGGCGGGCAAGGTGAATGCCTTCACTGCGCTCGTCAAAAGACATCAAAAGCCGCTGGTGAATTTCTTCTATCGGCTGGTGTGGGACAAGGACAACGCGGAGGACTTGGCGCAGGAGGTTTTTGTCAAGATTTACAAGATGGCGCATAATTACGAAGCAACGGCGAAGTTCACGACTTTCATGTACCGGGTGGCGAAAAACCATTACATCGACTATTGCCGGACGAAGGCGTCGCGCAGCTTCGGGATTTCGATCGACAAGAACTACGGCGATTCCAGCGCCGAGAACTACACGATCAAGGATGACCTCCGCGCCGACACGGCGAGTCCGCAGGAGGCTGTTTACCAGCTCGAACTGAAGCTAGCGATAGAAAGCGCGATTTCGAGCCTGCCTGACGATCAGCGGATGGTCTTCGTGATGAGCGAAACCCAGGGACTCAAATATCAGGAGATCGCGGACGTGCTCGAAATCCCGCTCGGGACCGTTAAAAGCCGAATGCACGCGGCGGTGGCGAGACTCCGGCTCGCGCTTTCGAAATACGTAAGCTCAGACGATGAGGAGAGTTCGCCGGAGATCGCGGAGCTTCCCGCAAAAAAAAACATGAGCATTTAGAGAAGGAAGAATAAGAGCGTTAACGAAATGAACTGCCAGGAAATACAGACGGAACTCATATCTTTCATCAAGGACGAATGCCCGAAGGACGAGGCCGCGTCGATTGCGCGCCACGTGGAAATCTGCCCGTCGTGCAGGAAGGTGTTCATGGAGCTTCGTTCGCTGTTTTCGATAGTCGCGCGGGAGACATCCTGCGAGCCTACGCGGGACATCAACTTCGAAACCCCGGCGGGTTTGGGGGAGTCGAAAGCCTTGGCGCCCATCGCGTCGGAAGAGGCGCGGAAGAGCGAATCCCGCAGGCAGGCGAAAGTCCTCGCCACCAGCTACCAGGAATGCGAAATCTACAGCGAGGACCTCGTGTCCTTCGTCCTTCGCGGCGAGCACTATCCTCCGGATTCGGAGTTCATCCAGCACACCCGCGGCTGCGCACACTGCAAAAAGGAAATCGATCGCATCGAATCGACGATACTCACGATGGTGGACGCGATAACCGTCGAGCCTTCGAAGGACTTCATGAAGAATCTCGAACTGCGTCTGCCGGAGCTTTCGCAGCGCAGGGTGCGGAGGAGCGCGGTGAAGGATTATCTCGCGCGATCGAAACAGCCGCTCGCGAGAAAAATCTTCGGAAGTCTCGCCGACAGTCGGGCGTTCGTAAGCGGCGCGAAGTACGGCTCAGGCGCGGTGATGGTTCACGCGGCGATGCTGTTCATCCTCGGCCTTCTTTACATGGACAACAAAGTCATCGTTCAGGACGATAAACCCTCGATTCAGGTCGACTGGACGACTTCGGAAGTCGCGTACGACATCAGCGGGGACCCCGAGGACAGATTCATCGATCGCGCGCTGACCATCTCCCGGGAGCCGATCGCGCGGGAGCCCTCCACGGATGAAGGCGCGATCGACGACTCACAGGAACCCGTGGTGCTTTCCGAGGACGGTGATAGCGCGCATTTCGGAAACATCGATTCCAGGGATTCCGGCTCGCACGGCGGATTCGACATTCCCGACTTCGCGGGTCTTTCAGACGAGATCAGCTCCGGAAGGCTCAAGTACGAACTCGAACGCCGGAAGTCGGACGGCTGGTTCGCGGCGCGCTACGCGATGAGCGACTACTCGAGGCTGATGCTCGTCCGCTCACGCCTTGGAGACGTTCCAGTGGAATTCGGAATGACCGAGGGCAGGCTCGACAGGATCACCACCGAGCGCGAGCAGTTCATCTACGGTGGGATGGATTATCTCGCGCAGGTCCAGCATCCGGACGGAAGCTGGCAGAACGATTCCTTTACCACCGGGCTTTGCGTGCTCGCGCTTCTCTCCGAAAACTACAGCTCCTTCCAGGAGGACGAGGATACGCTCGCGGACAGCCAGAGGGCTTACGCGCGGGCGATAAAGAAAGGGATCGAATTCCTGATTTCGCGTCAGAGCGCATCGAGCCTCGGACAGTACGACGGCTCCATCGCGGGACACGCGATCTGCACCGCCGCGATTATCGAGGATTCGTTCATCGGCGGCAAGATGACGGACGCTAGGCTTGCGAGTCTGAAAACCGCGGTCGAAAGGCTTGTCGATTCGCAGAACCTCGTGGACGTCGAGGAGTCCGGAAGAGACCTTCCAGACGTCGGCGGCTGGGGCTCGACCACGGGCAGAGGAAGCGAATTCGTTTCGACGCTCTACGCGTACATCGCGCTTTCAATGGCGACGTCGGAGCGCTTCAGCGCCGAGATCGAAGGCGAGAACCCCGCGGCGGAGTTCGCGAAGATCGTTGAACGCAAGTCGCCTAACATGTTCCTGAACGGCGCACGGTTCGTCATATCGAGACTGAACGCGCTGAATTCGAGATTCATCCACGATCCGGAGCGGGAAAGCGAATCCCTCGCCCAGGGTTGCGGCGTGCTGCTGGCAAGCGTCATCGACTCGAAACTTTCCGTAGAGGCGGACAACCCTCTCGCAAGACACAGCGCAACCCTCCGCGGCGCGATGCAGGTTCTCGCGGCGGACGTCTCTAAATCCGAGGAGCAGATCGTTCCCGACTACTGGAACCTCCTCGTCGGAACTCTCGGCGTTTCCGGCACCAAAACCCGCGGCGAGTTCGCGAAGAGCTACATTGCGGTTCACGAAATCCTGAAAGAGGCCCGCCAGAGCACTACGGGAAGCTGGCCTTACGATCGCGTCGTACATTCGCCTTCCGCTGTGGTCCGCTACCGCGAGCAGGCGACCGCGCTCAGCGTGCTGACGCTCCAAAGCCCTTGCCGGTACGCGTTCTGATTCCGCGGTGGAACGGACGACAGCGGAAGTGTCACTCGCGATCCGACCGATTACGAACTTGCGCTCGATTGACAGTGTGGTAACATTCTTGGAAACGTGTCGATCGTTCCGAAAGTCTCTCAATGCGCGCCATCAGCATCACGTCAGCGATATTTCTCGCAATGTTCGCGTCCCGCGCGACGGCGCTCGAGCAGATCGAATTCGAAACCTGGGAGACCGCCGTCATCGAGGCGCAGGAAGCCGCGGGACTCAGAATGACGGAGGACGCCTCGGCTTTCTACCGTCATGGCCGGACGGAGTTTCAGGACGGACGGATCGAATCCGCGGCCCGCGATTTCGCGAAGTGCGCGGAGAGAGTCCCGTTCCATCCTTTGTTCGACGCGGCGCTCGGATCGTCGCTCCTGCTGCTCGGGGAGTATCGGAAAGCCGACGACGCGCTGATCGCGTCCCTGCGGGAACTTTCGAACCCGCTCTGCCTCACGATGCGCCTTCGCGACTATTTCCGCTCCGCCCAAGTCTATTCCGAAGTACGCGAATCCTTGAAAAATCGGCTTCCGGGTCTCGATCGCATGCACCCGGCCCAGAGAGCCGCGGGGGTTTTCTTCATGCTCGCGGGAGACGCGGAGAGCGCGAAGCTCGTCCTCGATGAATACCAGCTCGCTGTGTGGAGCAACTTCCACGTCGAGGATCCGTTCGTAGCGCGGTGCATCGAACTCGCGGACGAGGAGTTCGACGCATCGCAGTTCCGCGGCGAAGGGTTCGAGCTTCTCCGGAACAACCACGTACTCATCTCGGAGACGTTCCTCGCCAGGGAGGCGACGTTCAGTCCGTCCAATCCGGACGCGCTGCTGCTGCTGTCCATAGCCACGTTGATGCGCGAGCGGTTCGACGTTTCGATGAAGCTTCTCGTCCGCGCGTCGATCCTCGGCGCGGTAAAGTTCCCGCACGTCCTCGTCGACACGGAAATCCGAAACGGTCTGTACTTCCGGATGATCGACGTGCTTCCCAAGCTGAAAGAATTCGCGGCGGAGCGGGTCGAGTTTTCGCTCCTCGAAGCGTTCGCGTACCTGCTTCTGAAGGATCCGGAGAACGCGAAACTCCGCCTCGGGATTTTCGGACCGAAAAGCCCCGAAGAGACCACCGCGAGGAATTTCATCGCGGAAGCGATAGAGAGGTACGAGCACGAACTCGATTCCATTGTTCCGCCCGCGGAGGACGCGGAGGAAGAGACGGCGGAGGAAACTCAGGAGGAACCCACGGAGCGGATAGAGCCGGCGGAGAGCGGGTCTGAGGAGCCGCCCGAGGAGGTCGCTGAGCCTCCCGCGCCAAGGACTAACGCGGCGGACGACGCGGTCATCGCGCTTTCAAGAGAGAAGTTCAGGGAAGGTCGGTTCCGCGAGTCCGGCGAGATTCTCGAACGCAGGCTTGCCGAGAATTTCGGGAGCGTCCAGGTGAAGATCGAACTCGCGCGGTCATACTTTTCGCAGGGACTCTTCAAACCCGCGGGCGGATACGTCCGTCAGTCGCTTTCGTCCGGAACGAAGGTTCATCGGACGGAGGCGTGGGGAACCTTCTATTTCGACACGCGGACTTTCGACACGCATTTCACCCAGCTCCAGCGACATCTCGAGCGGGAGCCGTCGGACCTCGATTCGTATCTCCTCGCGGCGTATATAAGCTACGTCGGAGATGATCTTGCGGAAAGCGCCGAGAATCTAAGGCACATCATCGTCATGAACAGAAACGACCTCGAAGCCGCGTACTTCCTCGATCTCGTCGCGCGGGAAATGTCCAGGGGCGGCTGAGGGGAATTAGGAATTAGGAATTAGGAATTGAGAATTGAGAATTAGAAAATCTCCCTCGCCTTCCAGGAAAGGGCTGGTTCGATGGCGATTTTGAAACGTACATGCCAAGAAAGCTTTACTGCCGCGGCGCTCGGGCTACGCCATCGCGAGGATGCCTCCGCGGAACCTGGCGTCCTCGGCGGATCGATTCTGCTGCGTGCACTCTCCAGCACAGCGGGAAGAATCGTTACGACAACCGTCTTCGCAGGGATCGTCGTCACGGGCGCGTGGAAACTGTTCGTTTTCGCTGGTCCGGAGATCGCCTTCGCAGCGGCGGGAATAGCCGTTGCGTCATTTTTCGCGTGGAGACGTTCGCCGCAGTTTTCGATTCTCGCGCTGACGGCCTCGATGGTCTGCGCGCCGAGGATGATCGAAATCCGCGTCCTAGGCGGGTGGATTCACGCGGAGGAACTGATGCTGCTCGGGATGATTTTCGCTTTCGCGCTTTCTAAAGGGAGCAGGGAGCAGGTAGCAGGGAATGGCAAAATCCGTCTCCATCCTGAAGCTGGCGAGGGAAAGACGAGTGAACAAAAATTCAATCCGTGGATTGCGGGTGCGATTTTCCTCGCGAGCCTCGCGCTTTCGCTTTCGACCATCTCGGGCGCGTTTTTCGGAACCATCGCAAGTCCGTCGAACGCGTTCGTGACGCTCGCCCGAATCGTGGAACTGATGATAATCCTTCTCCTCGCGGCGAGCATTCCGTGGACATCGCGGAACCTCACGAGGCTGCGAGCCGCGTTCGTCATCTTCGCGCTCATTATGGCGGCGTACGGAATACTCTGTTACGTCGTCCGGACCTCCCGCGAAGAAACCGTCTCCCGTATTTTTCTGGAGCCGCCTTTCGATCACGAATCGAATCACTTCGCCGGGCTTTTCGCGCTCGCGATCGTTTGCGTTCTGTTTTCGAAAAACGAGCCATGGCGCGGATTCGCGGCGCGAATTCCCGCAGCCATGGTTCTTGGCTTCGCGCTCTGGCTGTGCGCGTCCAGGGGAGCGCTGTTTGCGATCTCTGTCACCATATTTCTGCTCGGACTGACGCGAGTGGCGCGAAAGTCGATCCTGGCCGCGGCCGGAATCGTCCTGATCGCGGCGCTTGCGGTACTGGCGCTGCTCCAGACGTCGATCTCTTTCCCGAGACCGCTGTCGGCGGACATCGAAGCGACAGAGTACCAGAAAGCGCGAGAGGAAATTGGCTACGTCGCCTACCCAGGCTGGCATCGGAACCGTCTGACCGTGTGGGAGGAACTCGGAAGAGAATTCGAGATCGCGCCCGTGATCGGGGTCGGCGTCGGCGCGCGGGAAAAGGTCCACTATGAAAACTTCTTCCTTTGGTCGCTGTCGGAGCTTGGAATCGTCGGCTCCGCGCTGCTCCTTGGTGCGCTCGCGTGCTTGCTCCGCGGTCTCGGTGCGAACGGCGGCCCGCCCCGTGGGATGATCCTGCTCGCGCTGCTTCTCGGAATCACGAGCGTGAGCTTCCTAATTTTCCGCGAAGGCGGCCCGCTGCTCGTTTTGATCGCCGCGACATCGGGTGCTGGCAACACGTCAGAGAAAACTCTCTGAGGCGCTTTTTACTTCGCAGTTGTCCCTGTCTGGAAGGTCGTTTCGTTCGCTAAGGACGCGCGTCCTAAAGCGGGGAACCCAAATTTCGCGGCTGAAAATCGTCGTCAAAAACGTGTCCGACACAAATATATTTGAAAATCTGACCTTTATCTATCCAATTCCTTATGAATTGGATAGATAAAAACTAAATTACATAATAGATACATATTTTAAATATATATCTGTATGGTTATCGCCTGCGGAGAAGCAAGAATCCGAGAACGATGACCAGCGGCAGCAAAGCCCAGAGGTTTACTGGTTCCGGGGACGTTCCGCAGCCACCGCCGGAGGAGGACGCGGGGAGCGCGGCCGACGTCGCTAAAGTTCCGCCGGTTCCGCCTCCACCCGTCGTCGGCGGTGGATCGTTATTGAACTTGATCGTAAGCACCGCTGTCTGGCTTCCGAGGCCGACGGTGTTCCCGGTCGCTTCGACGCGGACGGTGTTCACGCCGTCGATCTCAGGCGACGCTCCCGTGACGGTGTACTCGTAAACGTAAGGCGCCGCGGTCGTGTCGACGCGGGTCGCGCCCTGGCCAGAAACCGTGACAGTCGGGTTCGCGGTCACGGTCTCGCTTGTGCTGAAGGTTATGAAAACGCGGTCTCCGGGGAACGCGGTCGTGCTCGAGACGCTCAGATTCGTGAAGGTGACGCCTGTGGTCGAAGCGGTCCCGCTGAAGGTGACGGTGCCGGTTCTGGTGCCCGTGTTCGCTCCGTTCGAGCCGGAGATCGAAATCGTATTCGCGCCGACGACTTCGGGCGAAAGCCCCGTCACGAGGTAAGTGTACGTGTAGACCATCGACGTAGCGCTGAACGCGCTGAAACTCGCGCTCGAACCCGACACCGAAACCTGCGGGTTCGTCACGAGAGTTTCGCTCGCCTGGAACGTGATCGTGATCGTGTCTCCCGGATTCGCCGGATCGGGTGTCGCACTGACACCCGTGAATGCAGGCGTCGTTGTCGGCGGCGGCGTGGCAAAATTGATCGTCACCGATGCGCTCGTCGTCGACTGCGGACCCGTAGGCTCGGTCGTCGTCGCGACGACGTTATTGCTTCCGTTAACCTCCGGCGCGGCGCCGGTTACTGCGTAAGTGTAGGAGTACGTGTTCCCTGCCACCGACGCAAAAGTCGCCGGCGCGCCCGCGACGGTGAGCGTCGGATTCGACGTGAGCGTCCCGGACGCATCGACCGTGATCGTGAGCGTATCTCCCGGATTCAGCGTTGTCGCGCTGAACTGCATATTCGAAAGCGTCACCGCGGGCGGAGTCGAAATCGTCGGATGGATCTGCTGCAGCACGATGTCCATCAGCGTCGTCCGATCCGCCGATGCGCCAATGGTCTCGAACGGGAACCCGAGGTAGACGACCTTGAACGAACCCGATACCTGCACCGCTGCGACCTGTGTGCCGGAGCCGTAGGTCATAACCGCGGTCGATCCACCGGCTGTTGTGAGGACGTCCGGATAGCCGACTTTGTACGTCCCGAGTGTGCCGTCGTCGAATGCGACTCCGCTTAGCGCCGCGAACGGTCCGCTACCCGTGACGGTCCACGAATTCGAGCTGTCTGCGGCGTAGTTCGCGCCGAGGTAGGTGTTCAAAAACGTGTTGTCGGCGGTAGTCGCGGTTCCCTGTCCGAGATCCCAGGCGATCTCGCTCCCGCTGACGAAAAGCGATTTTCCCGCGGTGAGGAACGCCTGCACGAGCGACTGCTCCGCGGTGGAGAAACTTTCGTCGGCGGTGCTCTCCTCCCCTGAGAACCAGTCGACCACCTGATAGTCGGTGAGCGTCACGTTCCCCGCGACGACAGCCTCGTTCGACGCGGAATCGAAATAGTAGGTGTCGGACGGCGCCGTCGCGATGGCGCGCGAATGCTGGCGGATGTAATCGTGGGTATAGCGACGGTAGGTGTTATCGTAGGTGTGGCTGAACTCGCGGTCGAAGCCGTCGACGATGAGGACGCTCGCGGCTCCAGTGGGGCTTACGCGCGCGCTGACAATGTCTGATCGAAGGCTCTCCCCGCCCGCGTTAGTTGCGCAGACGCAAAAATAATAAACCTGTCCCTGCGTCAGTCCGGTGACGCCTATGGACGTCTGCGTCGTCGTAAGCGCGCCGTTATCCCACCCGCGACCGTCGGTGGACGTGTAGATTTTGTACCCCGTCGGCGCGCTGGAACTTTCGAGGGAATCCGTCACCGCCGCCCAGGAAACGCGGATCGTGCCGTTCCCGATGTTCTTCGCGCTCGTGTGATCCGGCGGCATCGGGACTATCGTGTAATTCGACGGATTCATGTACTTCGCGATCGCGACGTAAATGCCGCGCGCGATCGCGTGGCGGAACTTCTCGCGCTTAAGCTGCGAGACGTCCTCCGTGGTATCGTGGAAAAGAATCTCGACGAGCGCGCTCGGCATAGACACGCATTCGCGGAGTTCCCCGAAGTTCATTATCATTGCGCCGCGGTCGCTGACTCCTCCCGTCGCCTGGTACTCCGCGGATTCGTAGCGCAGAACCTCCGCGTGTAGAACGTCGCGGAAATTGTCGCTCGCGGTTTGAAGCGCGGCCTGGTACGTCACCGCGCCGTTCGTTCCCCACGCGGCTGTGCGTCCGTTCGAGTAGCTGAAGGTCGATACGCCGCGCCCTCCGCCGGCGTTCGAGTGCGTCGAAACGTAGAGCCAGTTGCTGTCGAATGTCGATGGACTACCCGCGAGGAAGTTCGCGAAATGCGGGCGCGCGGTGACGTCTCCGTAGCCGTTCACGTATCCCGCGAAGTTGACCCACTCCTGCCCGCTCTCGCGCCAGCGCGGCTCGCCGCTGACACCGGTGCCGCCGCCGAAGCGCACCGCGTCCGCGACGACGAACGTTCCGGACGACGCGCTCTGGTTAGAGATGACGACCTTCCCGGACGTGCCGACGTTAAAGTAATACGTGCCGACGAAGTACCAGAGCGCGTCGAATTTCGTCATATCGACGTTCACGTCGGTGATCCCTCCGGTGTGGTGGACGTGGACGAGCGCGCCCGTGTCGCGGTTGCTTCCGGAGCGCCACTTCACGTACACGGGATAATAACCCTCCGTAGCGATCGTCGGCGCGAACGTGGCGGTGGCGGTCTCCGCGGAGTTCGTCGCTACCGCGCGGTAATCGCCGCCGTGGCCGCCGCCGGACGCGCCTGCGCTCCAGCCGCCTGTTTCAGCGTAGGAGGCGTCGCCGTCGTCGACGATGACCTCGAGCGGCTGGAAGTCGCGCTCCCGGCACCAGAAAACCCGCGCGCCCGCGTTCGCAAGATAGCGCTGAAGGAAGATCGTGTCGATTTCGTTCGTGTGGATGTCCTCGCGGAGATTCATCGTCACGCCGCGCTGGTAGCCGAAGCTAGGCGGGGACGCGCCGTCGCTCATATTCCCGTGGCCGGGGGAGACTACAACGGTCTTCCCCGCGAGGCTCCCCGTGGAGTTCGAAACGATGTGAATGTCCGCGCGCGCGATCATCGGCGAAATCGCGGCGAGAAGAACTAAAGTGAAAATAACCTGCGCTAATTTCATAACGGCCTCAACTCGTTTCCGGGACCGCGGACATCTCGTCCGCAAAGGGCGCACGCAGTGCGCCCCTACAGTTCGGTTCCTAATTTTCTAATCTCGATCACGACGCAAACTGGTAGCGATGCCGCGATTGTGCCACAATTACGGGCAAATTAACAGTCAAGCGCCATTTTGTGCGGCACACGACGTTCATTCCGCCAATTCTGTTTATTGTTACGAAATATCGACGCCCGCAGGTATTCGACTCGCAGCCGGCAAATGATCCAGCGAAGGTTGTCATCGCCTATGAAAACCTGTACTCTGAATGAGATTCGAAGTTTCGCGGAGTTAACAGAATGGCATTAATTGAAGGAATTCGCGTCCAGAACTTTCGCGCACTTAAGGACATTACGATCGGCAGGCTTTCAAACCTTCAAAACCGTGAAGCACTCACTCCGTTCACTGTAGTGATAGGCAAAAATGGTTCAGGCAAGAGTACGCTATTTGACGCTTTTGGATTCATTTCCGACTGCCTTAACTCTGGAGTTGAAAACGCTTGCGATTCCAAGCAGAGAGGGGGCTATGATCGCCTGCGAACTATGGAAACGACCGATCCAATAGGATTCGAGATTTATTATCGGGAAGGACCGCAGGACCGCCCGATCACGTATGAATTATGGATTTCACTGGATAAGTCGGGGCGTCCTTTTGTCGAATCCGAGATACTGAAACAACGAAGAAAGGGTCAAAAACACGGACGCCCGTATCCGTTCCTTCGGCTTAATAAAGGAATAGGGAAAGTGTGGAAAGGAGAAGAGGCGCTTGAAGCCGATAACACTACGGAAGACGCAGCGAGTGAGTCGGTGGAACTCACGGATTTGCGTCAATTAGGCATTGCAACTTTAGGAACGCTCAAGGAACATCCTCGTATTAAGAGATTTCGGGATTTTCTCAAAGGATGGTATTTGTCTTACTTCTACCCGGATGCCGCTCGGAGTTTGCCTACGGCGGGTCCGCAGAGACATCTTAATATGCACGGAGATAATATCGGTAACGTCGTGCAGTTCATGGAACGAGAGCACAAGAGTCGGTTCGAAGGTATTCTCAAAAATATTGCATTGCGAATTCCCGGGATAAAAAAGATAGACACTCATGAAACAGAGGATAAAAGAGTATTGCTTCGTTTCAACGACGGCGCTTTTAATGATCCTTTTTATGCCCAGCAAATGTCCGACGGCACGCTCAAGTTATTTGCGTATATGCTTTTGATGGAAGATCCTAATCCACCGCCGTTTATATGTATTGAAGAACCGGAGAATGGGCTTTACCATAAATTACTCGATTCGATAGCGAAGGAATTTCGCTCTCACGCTACAGGGGCCCGAAACACACCTCAAATATTTGTGACAACTCACCAGCCGTATTTTGTAGACGCTCTGGAACCAAAGGAGGTTTGGATATTGGAAAAACAAGATGATGGGTGTTCCAAAATAATGCGTGCAAGCGACATTTCACTTGTGAAAAACCTTGCCGATGAAGGTCTCCCACTTGGCGGACTGTGGTATAGCGATTATATGGACGCGAGGTGAATCAATGCACTTCGAGATACTCGTGGAAGATTTATCCGGTAAAAAAGCATTAGATATATTGGTTCATAAAATAGTCGGTGACGAACACACTTATCAGGTGCATTCCTACAAAGGCGTTGGTCAGATTCCGAAAAATATGCGAGACACGAAAGATGCGAGTAAGCGGATATTGCTTCAAAATCTTCCGAAACTCCTGAAAGGGTACGGAGGGACTTTTGATGGTTATCCGAGTGACTATGCCGCGGTGGTGATTCTGGTCTGCGATCTGGACGATAAGTGTCTGAAGAACTTTCGCGCGGAACTGTTTAGTATCCTCGATAACTGTAATCCAAAACCGGAAACGCGCTTTTGTATAGCGATAGAGGAAGGCGAAGCATGGCTTCTTGGAGACCTGGAAGCAGTAAGAAAGGCATATCCGAAATCCAAGAATGCTGTTTTGAACGAATATAAAAACGACAGTATCTGTGGTACGTGGGAAAAGCTCGCCGACGCGGTATATCCGGGCGGCTCAAAAAAGTTGGCAAAAAACGGCTGGCAAGAAGTTGGCAAGGAAAAATCCAAGTGGTCGGAGAGTATTTCGCCGCATATAGATGTGGAGAAGAACAAATCGCCGAGCTTTCAATATTTCAGAGGCAAAATGCTGGAGCTTGCGGGAGAATATTAATGTGAATTCACGAGAAACCATTGCTCTCCATCCTGAGTTCATCTCAAGGAATGGCGAGAAAGAATTCGTCGTTCTTCCTTACGAGGAGTTCGTGGCGTTGCAGGAGTTGCTTGAAGATGCATACGACCTTTTCGACCTGAGAGAAGCCAAGAAGAAGGAAAAGGACAGTCCCACAATTTCATTCGAGGATGTGAAAAAGGAACTCGGAATCTGAGGATGGCTCACGAGCCATATTTTGATGCAATCAAAAGTCGACAATCAAGTTGGCGCCCTATCGGGCGCGGGGCAGAAATCTGAAATCCCCCGTCGTCCTTCGTGGCTCAAGGTCTCGATGATCGAGAGCGAGGACTATCGCAAGGTGCGTAGCGTCGTGAAGGAAAACGCGCTGCATACGGTCTGCGAGGAGGCGCTTTGCCCGAACCGTAACGAGTGCTGGTCTCGCGGCACTGCGACGTTCATGATCCTGGGCGACATCTGCACCCGCGCCTGCGGGTTCTGCGCGGTGAAGACGGGGAAGCCGACGGAGCTTGATCTTGACGAGCCAGCGCGGGTCGCAAGGGCGGTGAAGCTGATGGGGATCAAATTCGCGGTGATCACCGGAGTCGACCGCGACGACCAGAGCGACTCTGGCGCGGGCATTTACGCGGCGACGGTCCGCGAAATCCGCAAGCAGGCGCCGGGCGTGCAGGTGGAGCTGCTCACAGGGGATTTCAAGGCGCGGGAGGAGCTTGTGCGCGTCGTGACGGACTCTGCGCCCGAGGTGTTCGCGCACAATCTCGAGACGGTGCCGAGGATGTCGCCCACGGTGCGCAGGCAGGCCCGGCACGAACGCTCGATCGCCACGCTGCGGATCGCGCGCGAACACGGCATGCGCACGAAGACCGGGCTGATGCTCGGCCTCGGCGAGCGGGACGACGAAATCGTGGACGTCATGCGCGAGGCACGCGAAGTCGGGGTCAGCATCTTCACTCTCGGGCAATATCTTTCGCCGACGCGGAACCACCTGCCGGTGGAAAAATTCTATCACCCCGACGAATTCGCGCGGTTCAAGGAAATCGGCTTCGAAATTGGGTTCGAACACGTCGAATCCGGCCCGCTGGTCAGAAGTTCGTACCACGCTGAAAAATCCGCCGGGATCATCTGACGACCGTCGTGAACAGTTGCGTCCGTTTCACTCTCGCAGCCGGAGTCAGTGATCCGCGATGAACTTGTCGTAGTCCGCGGCGCCAAGGAACTCGCTGAAGTCGGGGGTGCCGCTCAGCTTGACCTTGATGATCCAGCCGGAGCCGAATGGATCGCTCGAAAGCTGGTTCAGACCGTCCGAGCGCTGAAGCGATGCGTTGATTTCCGAGACCGTCCCCGACACCGGCGAATACAGCTCGGCGACCGCCTTCACGCTTTCGATTTCGCCGAAGCTCTCGCCTTGTGCGACGTCGTCGCCTTCCTCCGGCAGTTCGATGTACGTGAGGTCCGTGAGCTTCGACACGGCGTACTCAGTGATGCCAATGGTCGCGACGTTGCCGTCGATCCTGACCCACTCGTGCGACTTTGCGTATTTCAGTTCTGCCGGCGACATAAAGGATCCTCCAATTTTAGATTTTTGATTGCCGATTTTTGACTGCCGTTACCCGGCTATTTGCGCGGCCCTCCCCCGTGGCGGGCGAGGAGGTGCAATTACTTTTCCCTTTTGTAGAAGGGGAGTCCCACTACGGTCGCGGGATAGCGACCCTTCGAAATCTGCACGAACAGCTTCGTCCCCACTTCCGATAGCTCCGCGGGGACGTACGCCATCGCGATGTTCTTCCCGAGAGTGATCGACGCGGTGCCGCTCGTGACTTCGCCTACCGCCGCGTCTTCCGCGTCCGACTCGCTGACGAAGAGTTTTCCATGAGTGCGCGGAATGCGCTTGCCGTGTGCCTCGATGCCGACGAGCTTCGTCTTCGTGCCTTCGTTCTTTTCCTTTTCGAGCCAATCGCGTCCGATATAATCTCCCTTGTCGAACCTGATCCCGAAACCAAGTCCCGCGGCGAGGGGGGAAATGTTCTCCTCGATCTCATGCCCGTACAGCGGCATTCCCGCCTCGAGACGCAGCGTGTCCCGCGCGCCGAGTCCGCAGGGAACCGCATCGATCGACTTCCCTTCCTCGAGAAGCGCGTCCCACAGTCCGCAGATCTTGCCTGCTGGAGCGTAAAGCTCGAAGCCGTCCTCACCCGTATAGCCCGTGCGCGCGACCATTACGTCCGGAACTCCAGCGACCTCCGCCGTCAGGAATGCGTAGTACCCGAGAGGCGCGACGTCCGCGCTCGCGAGCTTTTCCACAGAAAGGAGGCTCTGCCGACCCTGGTACGCGATCATCGCGATTTCCTCGCTGATGTCCGTCATCGTCGCGCCCGAAAGATTCTCGTGCATCCACGGGACGACCTTGGGCCGGTTTCCAGCGTTGCAGACGACGAGATAATCGTTCTCCCGACGATAGATGATTATGTCGTCGACGCAGCCGCCGGTTTTGTTCGCGATGAGACTGTACCGCGCCTTTCCGGGTTTGATCTTGCTGACGTCGTTCGTTACGACCCTGTTCAGCGCTTCCGTCGCTTTTTCGATCGTATCCGCGCTAACGATCAGCCGTCCCATGTGGCTTACGTCGAAGATTCCCGCGCGCGCGCGCACCGCGGTGTGCTCCGCGCCGATCGACGAGTACCACAGCGGCATGTTGAAACCGCCGAACTCCGCGAGGTTCGCGCCGAGGGATTTATGTTTTTCGAATAATGGAGTTGTATTCATTTACACTCTTTTGAGAGCGAGCGCGTAGGCATTGCTTTTAAAGTACTGCGTCGCTCACATGGCGCAGTTCAAAGCTGAACTTACGTTCAGCGCTCAAAGTTCATTCGTAATTCAAAATTCGTAATTCGTAATTGAACGCGTAAATGTTAAAGTCGTTCCGCGAGAATTGAAATCACTCTCAAAATTTTTCATCCGATGAAACTGATCATCCAGATTCCGTGCCTTAACGAGCGCGATAACCTGCCCCAGACCCTCGCGGACCTTCCGAAGGCGATCCCCGGCATCGACGTCATCGAAACGCTCGTCATCGACGACGGCTCCACCGACGGAACGGCCGATCTCGCGGAGTCGCTCGGCGTCAACCACATAATCCGTTTCACGCAGAACCGCGGCCTCGCAGCGGGGTTCTTCGCGGGGATCACCACGGCGCTGCAACTCGGCGCGGACATAGTCGTCAACACCGACGCCGACAATCAGTACAGGGGCGAGAACGTCGAAAAACTCGTCCGCCCGATAATCGACCGCACCGCGGACATCGTCATCGGATGCCGGCCTATAAAAGAGATTCCGGAGTTCTCGCTGGTCAAGAAGTTCCTGCAGGGTCTCGGAAGCTCTGTGGTCAGCCGGGTCGCGGGAGTGAAGATACCGGACACGACCTCCGGATTCCGCGCGTACTCCCGCGAGGCGCTTTTCCGACTGCAAGTGGTTTCGCGGTTCTCGTACACCCTCGAGACGATACTACAGGCAGGCATCGACAAGATCCCGATGACCTGGGTCGACGTGAGCGTGAATCCGAAGACACGAAGCAGCAGACTATTCAAGAACAGCGCGCACTACATCTGGCTGCAAATGAATACGATCGTGCGCACGTTCGTATCCTACAGGCCGCTGTGGACGTTCTTCTGGATCGGGCTGCTCTTCGAAATCGTGGCGATGTTCTTCCTCGGTAGATTCATCACCACGTACATTCTGACGGGAAACAGCAACCGGCACATGCAGAGCATGCAGCTTATGGGCGCGGTCGCAACGATCGGCGTGTTGTTCTGGCTGTTTGGATTCCTCGCGGACATCATCAGCTCTAACCGCAAAATGATTGCGAACAACTCTTATATGATCAAACAGCTTCTCGCGGAGAAGGTTTTGAACTCGCCGCTGATTTACAGAAGCGGAAAGATTCGAAACCCATCCACCGGAAACGAACATGCCGGAAACGAGCACGCTCAGGATTCCGCGAATCCGGAATCTGGCAATTCTCCGGCTGGCGCGAGCGACGGGAACGCCGGAGGCGGGTCCGATGACGTCCACACTCCCAAAGCCCACGATAGTTTCTAATTGTTTTGCAAGTCCTGAACTCTGACCTTCGCGGCCTCCAAAAATCAAAAATTAAAAATCAAAAATCCTTCCGAGTGCTGTTATAAAAGTTCTGGCCCCGTTTCGATTGACTGACCGGTGAATCTTGTCTACTAAAGCCGTTGTGATATCTCCCGTATCCCTGGACGAGCTTGAAAGAATCGTGCTCAGCGCCGGGAGGATGCTTCGTGAACGCCAGGAGCAGTCTACTGGCAAGGAAGCCGTCACGGTCGACAAGGAGATCGACGACTATTTAAAGGAGCGTCTCGCGCATCTGTTCCCCGAGGCCGGCTGGCTGAGCGAGGAAACGAAGGACTCGAAGGAACGTCTCGAAAAGAGCTGGGTCTGGATCGTCGATCCGCTGGACGGAACTCGTGAATACAACCAGAATCTTCCGGAGTACGCGGTGTCCGTCGGGCTCGCGTTTCGCGGCGAAGTCGAAGTCGGAGCGGTGTACAACCCCGCGACAGACGAAGGCGCAATCGCGGCGGTGACGGCGAAGAGACTCCTCCGGATCGGTGAGACGAAAGCGCCGCTCAGATCGCCGTCGGGGCGCCACGGCGTGATTCCGATCAGCCGGAACGAGAGCGGCAAAGACGATATGAACAAACTCCTCCGTGGCGGGCTTCCGCTTATTCCGGTGGGGAGCATCGCGTACAGGATTTATCTCGTCGCGGTCGCGCGGGCGATGGCGAGCATCACTCTGCTTCCGAAGTCCGAGTGGGACATCTGCGGCGGCGTCGCGCTGCTGAAAGCCGTGGGACTCGAGTACAGACGGATCGACGGACGGCCCGTGACTTTCAACATGGCGGACCCGCTTCTGAACTCGGGCGCGATCATCGGGATTCCCGCCCAGGTCGACAGCATCATCGAGACAATCAGGAGCCTGGGCCTTGGGTGAAGCATTGGCCCGGCACATCGATATCTACACGTACGGGGATATCGACACGGACGAGCGATTCTGTTAACATCGAATCATGTTCACCACGATGACGAAAGCCATCTTGTTCGCATCGATTCTCGCTAGCGTGGTTCTTGTGCGCGAGGCTTCCTCGGGAACGCTTCGGGACGCGATGGTCGCTGCGGACAAGCTTCCGGATGGATTCACCCTCGATCGCGAGGTCATCGTCGCGGAGCAGAACCTTCGCGGGTTCACCGCGCTGCTTGGCGTTTCGGTGCGGGGCGTCGCGAACCAGTATCTGACGAAATCCGAAGAAAGCGTCCGCGTCAACACCATCCTCCTGCACGATAAGAACGACCGCGAAACCGCGTTCCGCGCGCTGCTTTCGAAAGTCGGCGCGGTCAACGCCGTCCTCCGCGGCGAGGAGGCGGTCTACGAAATCATCGCGCAGAGCGTCGCGCATAAAAAACAGATCGCGACCGCGATCCCAACGCTCTACCTCGAACGCTTCAAACTCGTCGGCGGCGAATTTCCCGAGGGATTCAGCCTTGCGAACGAAATGCTGGTCCCCGAAAATCAGCTCGCGGGGATGAACCGCGCGCTTGGAGCTACGCCGCGATCTGTCCTGAACCAGATTTTCCAGAAGGGGAACCTTCCCGCGCAACTAAACCTTATCGAACTCGAGACCGAAGCCGCCGCGGAGCGTGCCGCGGTGGCGCTTGGCAGGATGCACAGTCTGGAACCGACGCGCGTCGGGAAGGTCGCATTCGAGATCATTTCGAGCCGTGCGGAGTATCGCGCACTACTCCGCGCGATCGTGCTGTGCGAGCAGATTCCCGCGCTGAAAACGACCTACAACATGCGCGTAACGCTCGCGCTCGGACCGCGGGACATCCGCGCGGAAACGATCACGGAAATTTTTCAGCGCGTGCTCGAAGTTCAGGGCGGCGATCAGCCGGACGAGCTGACCAGGACCCTGTCCGCTCTCAGATACTCGAACTCGCTGAAGCTCTGGAACTCTCGAAGGCAGTACCTCCGCAGGGAAATGAATTTCGAGCCGGCGGCGCGGAACATCGAAAATTCGGACGAATACATGGTCCTGAATTTCGACCCGACATTCGAGCTATTCGGCGCGCCCGCGGTGAGGGCGTCCGTGAAGGCGCAGGTCACAAGCGTTCGTCCGGAAGACCTCGAGTCCGCGGACGAGCTTCCGGACGAGAAGCGCCTGGCGCTCACGCGCGCCACGTCGTTTTTCCCGGCGGATGCAGACGCTGTAAAGAGTCTCGTGGCGCCGATCGCCGCGGCGAACGCGGACGAACTCGCAAGGCTCGGAGCGCTGCTCGATCTCGTGCGCCAGAAGGTCGCGTACGGCGGAAACAATCGGGGTTCCAGAAACGGTTGCCTCGAAACCCTTCGCGACGGAACCGGACACTGCTGGGATTTTTCAGACGTGTGCGTGACGTTCGCCAGGGCCGCGGGGCTTCCTGCGCGCCAGCTCGCGGGCTGGCTCTACGGGTCGAGCGGCCACGTCTGGTGCGAGGTCTTCATAAGAGGCAGAGGATGGATCCCGGTCGACGCGACCCTCGGTAGACTCGGAGTGGACGAGCGTTACATCCCGCTTTTCGGCACCGACGACGGCAGACTCGAATTTCTCTGGCTTTCGAAACCCGAAATCACGACTGAGTGATTTGTTTTACCGCCCGGCGGATATTCTTGGACGTTCGCGGGCGCACAACTGTACCCGCTCCATATTTTTCCGACTACCGACCACCGACAACTATCAATATACAAATCAATAGTGTTCGGCACGATTGGCACTGGACACTATTGGTTCGTCCCAGAAAACCCGGCGACGGGTTTCACTCGACGCTCACGTCAAAATTGGAATGCTGGCATTTATGCTGACGGAACTATATGTACTGTATTTTAAGAGTTATAAATACAATTCATTATTAATTGTATTTATAACTCTTAAATAATATTGCAATTCTATCTGTAAGCAGAACTATTTTCTATTATTTTCATCAGATACAGAGTAACAATAATATAGTCTGAGCGCAAACATCTTTTCATCAACTTTACATCGTGCTGGTCACTGTGAACTTCCTGCAGGTCAGGTGTCATTATCTTTGGGACATAATGGCGCTTTGATGTAATCATGTCAGAATTGGCAGGCGATCCCGAACAAAACGCAAACGATAAAATTCACCACAGGAGGCGTGCCGAACACTATCAATATGCAACTAGGCAATTACAAAGTCCATCCAATCGAAACCGGGAGCTTCGCCCTCGACGGCGGCGCGATGTTCGGAATCATCCCGAAGCCGTTGTGGGAGAAGAAGATTCCCGCCGACGATAAGAACCGCATAAAGATGGCTCTACGCGTGATGCTGATCGAGTGGAACGACGGCTCGCGGGTTCGGCGCGCAATCGTCGATACCGGCATGGGCGACAAATGGTCCGAACGCGAATTCGGCATCTATGCGCTGACGATGGAAGAGACATCGATGCCGAAGTCTCTCTTCGCGCACGGACTTGCCTCGGGGGACATCACCGACGTCATTCTCACCCACCTTCATTTCGACCACGCAGGCGGCGCGACTCTGCGCAATTTCGAAGGCGACATCGTCCCCGCGTTCCCGAATGCGACTTACTACGTGCAGAAGAAGAACTACGACCACGCCGAGAATCCCACGCCGCGGGACGCGGGGAGTTATCGCAGCGAGAACTGGCGCGCGCTTGTAGACGCGGGAAAACTCGTGATCATGGACGGTCCCGAGGAACTTTTCCCCGGCCTCGACTTTTTCATATCGGACGGCCACACCATCGGTCAGCAGCTACCTATCCTCCGCACGCCGGACGGCTGCATCGCGTATTGTGGCGACCTCGTGCCGACTTCGGCGCACCTCCCGATGCCGTGGATAATGGGTTACGACATCCAGCCTCTTGTGATACTCGAGGAGAAGGAGCGCTTCCTAAAACAGGCGGCGAAGGAGGACTGGATTCTCTTCTTCGAGCACGATTTCAGCGTCCCCGCCGCGAGGATCGAGGACACCGGCAAAACCGCCGTGGTGCGGGAACGGGTGTTTTGACTCGAAGCTTCGAATTCAGTGTGCGCCGTTTCCATTCGTCGCACGGGGGAGGGAATTCGCGACAGAAAGCACTCGCTCGCTCTCTTCGAGCCACGAAAGCACCTCTTCGTCCGTCGATTTCCGCGAGCCGAGGAAAACCAGATTTTGTTAACCTATGTTGAAATACATTCTAGGCATTCATAAATTCAACCCGGGAGGCGGGTTTGAGCGCGTGGCAACCATTAAAATATATAAGGTATGAAGGTTGCGTCGAGTCCAGCACGGGCGTTGCCATCATCTTGACCGACGCTGGCAAAGCGTACCTGAAGCCCCTCGGAAACAATGAAGGTCCACACGCGCTTGCCAGAGAGTTCGTCGGAACGTCGCTTGCGCATTGGTTCGGACTTAAGACCCTTGACTTCTCGATAATCCAGATTGCAGCGGGTTATTGCGCGGAAATCGAGCTTGGAAATAGAAAGGTCGCGGAACCGGGTTCTGCTTTTGTTACTCGGGCTACTAATGGGCTCCAGTGGGAGGGCTATAAGGATGAACTTGAAGCCCTCGACAACCCCGAGGACATTTCTCGGCTCGTTGTTTTCGACTCCTGGATTCGAAATTATGATAGGTACTCTCCAGACAAGAACAGAAAACCGAACTACGGGAACGTGTTCCTTAGCAAGGAGAACACAGAGACCGGGAAATTGATCCTGCTTGCCATCGACCATACCCACTGTTTCATGCAGGGGGGTGAAATGAACAAGGAGATCGCCCATATTGACGCTTACCGGGATGATAACGTTTATGGACTTTTTCCAGAATTTGCTCCGTATATGCGGCGCGATGTTGTGCTCGAATCGCTTAACAAATTGTCTGAAGTTGATAAGGCTATGGCGGATAGCATAATCGAAAAAATACCTCAGGATTGGGAAGTGAGCGCCGAAGTACGAGGAGCCTGGGGAAATTTTGTCCGGGATCGCGCGCATTATCTAACCGGGACGTTGATAAAGCGTTTAGAGGCTAATCTGGGTCCAAGGCTCTTTTTTTGATATACTATAGCGAGAGAGGAAACAATGGCTGACACAAACGGTTACTACTCGCTCATTCAGTTCTGCCCCGACCGAGCGAGAGCGGAAACAATAAATGTTGGAGTGGCTCTATTCTGTCCCGAGCAAGCGTTTCTTGATTCAAAGTTTTGCGGAAGTAACAAGAAAATCAAAAACGTCTTTGGTTTCGAAGGTTACGATATTTCGCGCATCAATGAGACAAAAAAAAATGTGCAGTTGAGGATCAAGAAAGAAGCCGCATACATAAAAAACAAATCGGATTTCGCGAGATTCGCGGGATCGCTAGGCAATGAATTACTGATGACAGCGCCCCGTCATCTGCTTACCGAAAATCCCGAAATAGAATTGGGAAGCCTTTTCAATGAACTTGTAGGCGGCAAGCCGAAAAAGCCGCATGCACCGCCTGCTTCTCCGGGACTGGATGAGTGCTTTCAGGAGCTTTCAGCGCAGCACCGCGCGAAGCTGCGCCATCCTGTGGTAGTGCCCAAATTAGAAATAACGATCGAGGTTCCTTATGCGTATAAAAATGGAAAGTGGAATTATGTGAAACCGCAGAAATTCCAGCGCAGTGACCCGGCGATGCGGCTAGCTGTCGAAGGAGACCTTCTCCGAAAGTATGCAGACAACGCAAATCTTATCGTTATCCCGAGCTTCGAAGACTCGCAAATCAAAAGTAGCGTGCTTTACCTTTTTAAGGAATACAATGTTGAAACCGTTCTCGAAGACGAGATCGACGATTTCATCGCTCGCGTGAAGAAAGAAGCTCACGCGTCCTAATCATTTTCCATTCGTCGCGCGGGGGAGGGAATTCGCGACAGAAAGCACTCGCTCGCTCTCTTCGAGCCACGAAAGCACCTCTTCGTCCGTCGATTTCCGCGAGCCGAGAACTTTCCTTCGCTTCTTGAGGGATTTCCGCGCGTCGAGAAGCCCTTTCGCGACCCCGCCGAAGTAGCTTACCGCGAGCCCCGGATTTTTCGTGTGCCGCGCGAACTCGATCAGCGGGCGAAGCGCGATCGACCCGAAGTTCTTCCAGAACACCTTTCGCGGCACGTTTTTCACGACGAGATTCACCCAGTTCCTGCCGAGCAGGTACACCGTCTCCGGCGTGTACTGTTTGCCGTAGGTCGAGTGGCCTACGTGTTCGACGATCGCGTCCCGCACGAAAACGACCTCCCAGCCGAGGTGGCGCGCGCGGAACGAAAGATCGACGTCTTCGAGGTATGCGAAAAAGTCCTCGTCGAAACCACCTGTATCCTCGATGACTTCCCTTCTGTAAAGCGCCGCGCAGGCGCTCGCGCCGAAGACCGTGTGCCACGGATGGCCGTTCGTCTGCCAGAATGGAGTGTCTGTCAACTCGACCTTCCTTCCGTGTCCGATCTGGAACGGATACATCCCGCGGGTCAGTCCGTCGCCCGCGCTCTGGAGCGTATTCATGTCGAGGAACTCGACCACCCGGCTCGCGCACACGCCGACGTGCTCGTCCTCGTCCATCGGCTTGCGCAGGTTCGATAGCCATGACGGCGACGGTTTCGCGTCCGCGTTCAGAACCGCGATGTACGCGCCGTTCGCATCTTTGATGCCCGCGTTGACGTTCCCCGCGAAGCCGCGGTTCTCCGGCAGCGCGATAACATGCACCCACGGGTAGCTTTCCTCTAGCATCTGCGTGGTTTCGTCTTTGGAGCCGCCATCGACGACGATGACTTCGAAACTCTTGTCGTCGCTCTCTTCGAGTCCGATCAGGCAGCGGATAATGTGCTCGCGCGAGTTCCACGCGGGGATGATGACGCTCGTCTGGCACGCCGTCTTTCGGATAGCGCCCTTACGTTTCCGCGTCCGGCAGTGTTCCGCAAAAATCTTCGTGGCGTCCGCGACGAAGTCCTCGATCTCTTTCGACGTAAGTTCGTCGGTGCTGACGACCGCGCTGTGGAATCCGTCGAACTTCGAGAAATCGTCCGTCGACAGCCGACCTTCGTCCTGCATCTGCTCGTAGAGCTTCGAGCCGGGAAACGGCGTGGCGATCGAGAATTGCAGCGTGTCCGGATTCAGCTCCAGCGCGAGATCGAGCGTCTGCTGCATGCTGCCTCGCGTCTCTCCGGGAAGGCCGAAGATGAACGTCAGGTGCAGGCGGATGCCGAGTTCGTGACAGAGCGCCACCGACCTTCGCACCTTGCCCAGATCGAGACGTTTGCCGACGTCGTCTACTATGTTCTGATCCGCGCTTTCGACGCCGAACTTGAGTGCGCGCAGTCCCGCCGCGTGCATCCTGCGTAGGGTTTCCTCGTCGCTCGTGTCGGCGCGCGCCATCACGGCCCACGGAATATTGAGGTTTCGCTTCTCAAGCTCTTCGCAGAGCGCGTACATCCTCGGCTTGCCAATATTGAACGTGTCGTCGTCGAAATACACGCTCTGGACGCCATGTTCCTTCACGCAATGCTCGATTTCGTCGACTACGTCCTTAGGCGAGCGCACGCGGTATTTGTTGTTGCCGTAGACCACCTGCGGGAACACGCAGAACGTGCAGGTGTACGGACAGCCGCGGCTGGTCCACATCTGTAGGCTCGGCGCGGGGATCCCGCCCGGCTCGTCGTGGTAGCGATCCATCTTCAAATCCCGGCGCATAGGCCAGGGAAGCTCGTCGAGCTGGTTGATCGTTTCGCGCCGGCCGGTACTCTGGCTGGCGCCGTTTTTGTCGCGGTAGAGAAGTCCGCCGACCTGCGAAAAGTCGCCATCGTTTGCGAGCGCTTTCAGCGCGTCGCGCAGGATATATTCGTACTCCCCGATCATCACGAAATCCGTCTCGGGCGTGCGATCGAGGAATTCGATGTTGTACATCTCCGCATGCAGCCCGGCGAAGAACATCTTCGCGTCGGGAAGCATCGCGCGCGCCTTCCTAGCGACCTGGATGTCGACGCCATAGCTCGGCGTGCTGACCTCCATCACGATCACGTCGGGCGAGAACGCCTTCATCCTCCTCAGGAACTCGCTTTCGCTTACATCTTCCGCGATGGCGTCGACCATCAGCGTTTTGTGGCCCTCTTTCTCAGCGACCGCCTGCGCGTACGCCATGAAGAACGGAAACGGCATGTAGTTCGCCGTGTCGTCCTCTAGGTGCGGCCATCTGCTCCCGGCGCGGACCCCGTAGAGTCCCTTCTGCCGCCAGGGTGCGTTTCCGAAGAATACTTTCATTGTATCGATTCTGTGGCTGATTCCGGGATATCGGGTTCAAGGCAATTATAACCCGTGGCGACGCTATCACAACCTTCTTGTAGGTGCGCGGAATTTTTAACCGTGAAACCTGGACTTCCTCATTTCGGTGACGACAAAATGGGGAGTGTCCAAAACCGTAAAAAAGCGTTACCGGCGAAGGGCGTTTTGACTGCCGCGTAACTTGATTTTTCGGCGGCTTTGAAGGATACTTGGTTTATGGATGACGCCGAGATACTTGCACGAATCGCATTCGATCCCAAAATACTAACCGGAAAACCCGTAATTCGTGGTACGCGGCTGTCCGTTGAGTACATCCTGAATCTTATCGCCCACGGCGCCACTTACGAGGAAATACTAGACGAATACGAAGGTCTTTCGATCGACGATATTTATGCATGTTTGCTGTTCGCGACGAAATCCATTTCCGATTCTTCGTTCATGCCGCTATCTGTGGGGAAGGAGTAGATGCGTTTTGTCGTTGATGAGTGCACCGGACCTAAAGTCGCGAAGTGGCTTCGGAGCCTGAATCACGATGTTTATTCCGCTTTTGACGACGCTCGCGGCTCGGATGATGACGAGCTTCTTAAGCTCGCTTTTGACGACGAGCGGATCCTCATTACAAACGACAAGGATTTCGGCGAAAAGATATTCCGCGAAGGAAAGCAGCATAAAGGCGTCGTATTTCTCCGACTTGCCGATGAACGAAGCGTCGTCAAGATAAGGACGCTCGATTTACTGCTCCAGCAGTATGCAGGGGAGCTTTCCGGCAAATTCGTGGTGGTAACGGAAACAAAAGTCAGATTTGCGCGTACGCTATGAAGAACGGAAAAGGCATGTAGTTCGCCGTGTCGTCCTCTAGGTGCGGCCATCTGCTCCCGGCGCGGACCCCGTAGAGTCCCTTCTGCCGCCAGGGCGCGTTTCCGAAGAATACTTTCATCGCAAAAATTCGTTCTGTGTGGCACGGACGTCTCGTCCGTGAAGATCACGCGCGGGACGCGCGTGCTACTGGATATCGGGTTCGAACATGATTATATCGCAAACCCGGCTTAACTCAACGTTCTTGCAGGTCGAATCCGGAATCTATTCGAACGACCGACGTTCGGGATTCAGTGCCCAGGCCGGGTGCCCGTGTCTTCCTCGGTTTCGACGCGTGTGAATTCCCTGCGGAGCGGTTCGAAATCGCGCTCCTCGACTTTCGGGACGATCGTGTACGCGATCGCGATCAGTTCCCTTCGCGCGATCGGAGTCGCGATATGCGCGGGAATGTCCGTTCGCTGTTCGCCGAACATTACCAGCGCGCCCGCGGCTTCGCGTACCTGGTCGGCGCGGACGTTTTCGATTTTCGGATGCTGGAGTAGTCGCGCCCTGAACGCGTCTGCGTCGGCCTGCGCGTTCTGCGGGTGGGTAAACACCACCGCGACCCTGCGTTCCGGAGTTCTCGCGCCCGACGCGCTTCCGACGAACTTGTCTTCGATGACGTTCATATACCTGATTTTCGCGTTTTCGAGAGCTTCCTGCGTGTCGAAAAACGAAGCGAGCATCATCGTCGGCTCGCGGACCGAATAGCCGCGAACGGTGCCGAGTTCGCCTGAGAGGGTGACGTCCGCGGGAATTTCCGGGTTAAGGTTGGTGACGACGTCCTTCGCGCAGCCTGTGTCGCGGAGGAAGGCCAGAAACTCGTTGCTCACGCTTTCGACGTCGCGCTCGTCGTGGCGGATGTAAACGAGAATTTCAAGCTCGCTCCTTCGCTGCGCCGAGTTTTCGACCTCGAAGTCCGAAGTTATGAGCGTCATCTCCGGAGGCATCGCCTTGCGGACGAGATCGTAGAGCATCAGGAACCGCGACGGCCCCCGCACGAAGTCGCTCAGCACGAGGGATCTCGCCATCACTTCCTTGCCCTCGGAAAGCAGCTCGGCCTGCCTCCGTCTGCTGCTCTGATAGTCCGAATATTCCTTTCGTTCCGAGTCGGAAAGCTGTTTCGCGGGAAGGAAGTTGTTCTGCGCGCCCAGAATCGAAAGCACGAGCGAACTTACCATGATCGCTCCCGCGGCGTAGAGCCAGATCGTCCTACGCAGGAATTTCTGGCGCTTGCGGATGCGCCCTGGGATGAACGCGAGTTTGAACGCGTTCTCGTTCGATCCCATCAGCGCGAGTCCGATCGCGGTTGTGAAGTCGGCGCCCTGAACGTAATCGCCGTCCTTCGACGTGATCGCGCCGCGAACCTTGCCGCTCAGTTTCTTCAGGTCGAGCCCGACGAACGGATCGAAATATTCGACCAGCGCGCCGAAGACGCCCATCAGATGCTGTCGAAGCCCGCGAAGACGCGAGCCGTCGCCTGCGAGGATCACGCGGGCCGCGCGGGGTTTTCCGAGTCCGATCGAGCTTATCGCGAAGTTGAACGTGCTCACGAAAGTCTGCCCGAGGCCGTCCGCGGCGGCGGCGAGCGCGCGGTTGAGATCGCTGTCGCCTCGTTCGTCCGGATGTACGCTGCCTTCTTCCGCGATAGTCGCGAGCGCGGTTTCCTCGTCCGCGCCGAATCCGTTCATCACGGCGTCGACGAACTTGCCCGACCCGACGGTGAGATTCCTCGCGAAGAGCAGCGCGCCTTCGCGGACGATGCAGAACTGGGTGTTGTTTCTCCCGATGTCCAGAAGGACTGTGGTTTCGCTATCGCGGATGGTGCCGCTCTGGAGGTACGCCGCGAAGAGTCCGAGCGGCGCGGCGGTGAGTTCGTCCACCGCGATCTTCCCGGCTTTCAGCGCTGAGAGCCTCGAGTCGATGAACCCCGTCTTTACCATTCCCGTAAGGACCGCGTGCTCCGCGCTCAGACCTTCGATGTTCAGAAGGCCGTAGTCCGTCTCGATGCCGCCCTCGGACTTCTCCTTGATTTCCGCGATCTCGTATCCCATCAGTTCCGGGATGTTCGATATGTCCGGCGTCTGGAGTTTCGAAAACCGGAGTACCACGTCCGGTCCGCTGAGTCCGACCGTGCAGGCGGCTCCGTCCGTCGCGGCGCGAATCTGCGCCAGAACCGGCGCGAGGTCTTTCACGTTTCCGATCTCGCCCGCGAATGCCGAGGTCTTGATCTTCGCGAGGGAAAGCAGACGCACTTCCTCGAGAGAGGTTTCGAGCACCGCTACTTTGACGCTTCCCGCGCCGATGTCAATTCCCGCGTGTTTTGCCATAAAGCAGTTAAATAATTAACAATTAATAATTAATAATTAAAATCGTTTTTTTACCACCAATTACCTACTCACTATCGACTTCCTTTTTTGTTACATAGAATTGAACCCGCTATTAACTAAGGAGGCGTACAACAATAAAGTGTCAAAAATCGGGATCAGATTTGCGCCTGGTTCGTTTTGCGCAAGGAAGCGGGACCGGAGGCGTAGCAATAGCTACGATAAGTACCTCGCGACTGAGCGCTGGGCGAAGAAGGCGTAAAGATGTGATGCAGGATTGGTACTTTATCGTTGTAGACCTCCTAATGTTCGACAATTCGCTAATCTATTCTATCGACAGCAATCCGCCTATAATTTCTAAATGTAAATACTATTGTCATTGCTATAATTATTAACTATTAATTATTTAAGATAGTTCCGTAGCGCCTGCTCGCGCTGGCGGTACCGCGTGGCGACGTTCGCGAATCCGAGCGCGTCGCTTTCGTCCGCCTTCATCTTGTAATGATCCGCGATTCCCGCAAGGCGCTGTTTCGCCTTCGCGTACGCGCTCGACGCCGGAAACTTCTCGACGATCTCGCGATAAAGCTCCTCGGCGTAGTTGAGCATACCCGCGGAATACATATCTTCCGCGCTTTCGAGGTACGGTTCCGCACCCCGTTCGTCAGTCGAAGCCGCGATGTCAGTCACGAGCGCCTGCGCGAGAGAGTGAATCTCGGGGATTCTTTCGACCTGCGCGCGAATCTTCGCAAGGCTCTCCGTCACCGCGAGAATCTTAAGGAATTCGAACCCAGCCAACTGACGAAGAAGGAATCCATCCATTCGATCTTCTATAAGCTCTTCCGGAAGAGAGTCGCGAAGTTTCTGGCAGCGTTCGACCACGTCCCGCGCGAGAAACTTGTTCTCGAAGAACCGCGATTCATGAAGGTTCGCTTCGAGCGCGTCGACTTCGTCAAGAAGGAACTGCGCCTCGGACCTTAGCGCGCCCGCGAACTGCGCGGCTTCGAGTCCGAACTCCAGGAAGTCGAGCAATCCTTTCTGGCAGAGCGAAATCGTCTCTCCGGACGTCGCGAGTCTCGCAACCGACGACTGCGACTGATTCTGTGCGATTCGGTCCACGAGGTGGCGGAAACTTTCGACGTCGAGCGCGCGCGAGAGTTTCAGCATCACGCCGAGGTCGTTCCCGCCGCCGCCGGAGGCCACCCCGGACGGAAGGTGAAGCACGATCCTGTTGGCGCCGTCGCCTAGGGATTCGATCGAAAGCGCGAATCCGGTCTTCTCGCCCGCGTCCGCGGCGCTCGGCGCGGAATCTCCCGTCACGGGGAATACGTGCATCGTGAGCCTCGTCCGCGATTCGAGCAGGCCGAAGATCACCTCGCTGACGATCGCTCCAGTTTTTACGAGTCCCCGCGCTTCTTCCGTCAGCGCCGGCGGCACTCCGCCTATGGTCCGCACCGCGACCTGTTTCTGGAAGTCGCTCCCGTCGTAGTATGTCTTGAACTCGCCGGAGCCGAGTTTGTAGAGAAACTCGCCGCCGCCCGCGGAGCCAGAGAGATCGACGCAGAATCTGAGGTCGCCCGCGCGATCGAGCGCGACCCGCTCGAACGCGTAGATGACGTCGATCTCGCTCCCGTCGCCAAGGGCATACTCCCGGAACTTTACCGGCGCGCCCGGATTCTTCGGGTGGGTCAGCGATCCGCCCGTCGATACTCCCGCGGACCCGAAAAGGCTTTCGTCCACCTTCGCAATCCTCTGCGGCGCGAACCCGAGAAGGTTCGAGCCGACGAAAAGTTCCGTCCTGTACGTGCGCTGCTCCGAGGCGAGGTCCTTGAAGGTCGCGTCTCCCTGCGGATAGAACTCAGCCATCGCGAAACCGACGTTCGCGCTCATCGCTTCCGAGTTCGCGGGACGGTCCCAGCTTTCCTTCGCGGTCTCCCCCGCGGTGTCATCGCCTTCCTGACCTTCTTCCGGACCCTGATCGGACAATCCTCCGGAAGTCTCCGGCGCAAGGCTGAGGACGTAGAAGATCATCGCCGCGCCGAGAATCACGAGTAGCGCGGTCCCTCCGATGACGAGCGCGGTGAAACTTCCACCGCCCGATCCCCCCTCCGAGTGACTTATGAAATTCTCGTCGTCCTTCGAAAAGTCGACCACGAGGTCCTTCATTGAAGCGATCTGCTTCGGGGAGCTGTCCGAAACCTTCGTGATCTTACTGACGTCCTTCTTCGCGATTTCGCAGAAGAACTCGAATTCCGCCACCTCGCCGAGGATTATAATGTCGCCGTTATAGATGCGCTGCTTCTTGATCTTTTTTCCGCCAACGGTCGTGCCGTTGGTGCTTTCGAGGTCGTAAATGAAGTATCCGCCGGCCGTGGCCTGGATCTCCGCGTGCGCGCCGGAAATCCCGTTGTCCGGCACGACGACGCCGTTCGTTTTCTTCCTGCCGAACGTAAGCGAACTTCCTTCGAGTTTGAAAACCTCACCCACGAGCGCGCCGCTTTTGCACTCGAGTTTCGCGCCCGCGCCCAAACCCGGAACTACGAAGGTCTTTTTGCCGGAGGACTTCGGCGCTGGTCTAGCGGCGTCGGTCTTGCGGGTTTCGACTTCATCGCTGGCCACAAAACCGTCAGGTTTTAAAGGTTGCTGTGCAGGTTCTTCGTCGTCATCGTCGAAGTTGAATTCGTCGGGATCCTCCATCTTGAAGTCGTCCTCCGGATCCTCGATGCCGAGGTCGTCGTCGTCCTTCGTCTTCGGCGCAGCGAGGGTGGTCGCGACCTCCGCTTCGTTCCTGCGCGCGGGTTTATCGTCCATTGGAAGATCGATGTCGTCGTCCAGGTCGAGGGATACGTCGTCGTCCGCCTCGCCGACGTCCAGTTCGATGTCGCTTTCCTCCTCCGCGACGCTACCGTTAGCGCTGAATCTGAACTTGATCTTCCCGATCTCGATTTCGTCGCCGTCTGCGAGTTTCTCTTTCTTTTTGAGAGTCTTGCCCTTCAGCTCGGTTCCATTCGTCGAGCCGAGGTCCGCGATGAAATACTCTCCCGCGCTGAAGGTGATCTCGAAATGCTTCCTCGAAAGTTGGTTGTCCGGAATTACGACGTCCGCTTTGTCCGCTCGTCCGACGGTGAGACCTTTCTCGGGAATCTCGTGCTCACCTTGGTACTTCTTCGCTAAGACTATCAGTTTTGCCATCAGGATCTTATCCGCAGAGGGTCGTTTACACTAGTGCCCTTCGGGGTTATCTCTCTGAAATAAACGTGATATCCGGTCGGCGCGTAAAAGCCCCACCAGCCTTCACTGAGGTCGTCAATTGTTTCTTCGTTCGATGAATACGACATTATACGGCCCTGTCCACGACTTTCAACGTCCTCCGCGCGATATAAAACTATTATCTCTGCCGCGGTGACCTTCAAAGTTATCGTTATTAGCCTGTCCCTCGGAAACTGTACTGTCTCGTTCTTGCAGGCGATCTGCGTACGACTTCCCTCCTTGTAGATCGAAAGCTGGTGGGGAATGTTTCGCGCGGGATCGCCAAGCTCGAAGGCGAGCGCCTCGCCGTTCTGTTCGTCTCCAATGGTTATCACCGGCGCGGGCTGCGTCATCGCGTTCGATCCCGAGGTAAGGATGAAACTCACGTCAAGATCGTATTGACCGCGGACGTCGTGCTCCCAATAGAACGCCTGACTCCCACGCGGCGACAACAGACCGCTAATGTACACGAGGTCGGAGGCTTCGTCGTTCTTCGCAATGGAGCTGTTTTCGTTATCGATGGTAAAGTCGCGCATGGACCGAGGGTCCCTGAACGTGTAGACGTCGCCTCCGAACTTGAGCACGCCGTTATTCTCGTTGATTTCGTAGAACTCTCTCGTTCCGTCCTGTGAAAGAATCCTGAGGTACGCCCGTCTGATTCCGCGGGTGATCTCCCTGCGTTTGTCCGCGACCTCGGAGTAGTACTTCGTGGAGACATATTGCTCGCGCCATGAGCCTAGCGCGTCCCTCGCGCGGGTCCAGTCTTCGACCTGCTTCTGCGTGAACGCCTGGTTCTGCGCTCCAGCGGCGCCTGCGCTCGCAACCTCGTACAGCTCGATGACGCGCGCGAACACCTCCGCTGAATTGTCTTCCTTCTGTTTGTCCGCGAGGGCCGACAGAAGTTCGAGATACTCCTCCGCGACACCGCGGATGTTCCTGCCCTCGTGTGCGCCGCGGGTGACGATCTCGTCGTAGTCCGCGAGCATGTCGAAGCGATCCTTCGCAGCGGAGAAGAAAAGCTGCATGACCTCAAGCTCCGCCTGCATCAGCCGTTCGAAGGCGCTTCCGCCGTCCCTGCCAATCCTGTGAATCACCTGCACGAGGTTCAGACTGCGGAAGTGCGCGTCGGTGGTGATCATCGTCCCCGTGCCGACGTCCGCGCGGGAATACTGGAACTTCATCGCGCCATGGTCCACCGCCACTATGAAGCACGCTGTGTTTACGCCGAATATGTTCAGACCGACGATGTCCTCTATCTTCGCGTTCGAGACGCTTGCAACCTTTTTCGATTCGAGGAAATCCATAAACGGCGCGACGATCAGACTCTTCACGTCCGCGATCGCGCTTCGGACGAGCTTCGCGTAGTTCCGAAGGAAAGTAGACTTCTCGTCTTCGCCCGCGAGAGATTCCTCGAACTTCGCGATCTCTCCGTCGGCCCCGCCCAGGTCGAACACGTCCACCAGCGGTTTCACCGCGGTTTTCAGGAAGGCGTAGAACTCCTCCCGCGCCTGCATAAGAATTTCCTGCTCCCGGCCCTGAATCTGGACCGAAGCGAGCCGTTCCGCAGTCGCCCGCAGCGCGGAAGCGAGCGGAGGAATCGAAGCGGACTCCTTCAATTTCTCGAAATCCTGAAGCGCCCTCTGGTACGACTCCTCGCTCTCCGCAGCCGACCCGAGAATCCTCGCGCTTTCCCTGTCGAAATACTCCCGCGCGTTCTCCTCCACGAGCGTTATGACGTCGTCCAGACCTTTCACGAGATTCGATCCTTCGTACTCGTTTCGACGGTCCATCAGAAGTTTGTGCGCCGATGTGAAGTCCGGAGGATTCCGCCCGAGGTGCTGGCGGACTTCTTCGCGAATCGAACCTATCTCCGCGCGCTTTTCGCTTATCCATGAAGCGAGACTCTCCTCGAGACTCCGCTGGAAGTCCGCGCCGTCCTCGTGCGCTCCGAGCGCGCTGGCGTCCGCGTCGAGTTTCCGCGCCAGTTCCCGTCCTATGTTCTGTCCGGACGAACCCTGCGACATAATCGCGCTGCCCGTCGATTCAAGGAACTGGACGTCCCGCTGAAGATCGCGATTACGCTCGTCAAGCGCAATCACCTGCGCGTGCAGAGCGTCGAATTCCTGCTGCGTCGGCCCTTCGGGAGGTTTGACGATTCCGCCGGAGGGATTTCCTCCCGAATCCTCGTTCGAGCCGCCTCCGATAACCATCGGACCGACGAAAGCGCCAAGCGCGCTTCCAAAGATGAGCATCAGCACCGGGACGAGCGCGTGGACCGCGCTTCGCTTCGTGGGCGGAGCTTCGAACGTCGGTGCGCTCGCGGCAATTGGCGCGAACTCGTTCTCGTTCTTCGCCTTGTCCTTATCGAGTCTCGAAGACTTCGGCGATACTTCCGGAACTTCGTCCTCTTCGTCGAACTTCGAGACCGCGTCTTTCAGCGCGAGGTTCGGGTCTTTCGTTTTCTTCTGACTCCGGGACGACTCACGTCCCTTCCACGCGGGCATCTTGCGCGCAAGCACCAGGTCGATGTCCGCGAGCACGTCCTCCGGACTCTGGTAGCGATCATCGATGTCGCGCCTCAGCATCATCTGCGTGAGCGCTTCGCATTCCTTCGAAACATCGCTTTTGATACTCCCGAGCAGCGGCGCGTCCTCGCCGACGCACTGCAAAAGCACCTCCGCGGCGCTTGTCCCCTGGTGCGGCGGCCTTCCAGCGAGCATCCGGAACAGCGTCGCGCCCAGACTGTAGATGTCGGCGCGGGTATCGACGTCCCGAAGTCCCCTCGCCTGCTCTGGCGCGATATAATATGGCGAACCGGCGGTGATTCCCTCCGCGGTGAGTTCCGACGCGCTATGCACGAACTTCGCGAGTCCGAGGTCGAGCAGCTTCACCCGCGCGACTCCGTCCGTTCCCTTCGTCAGAATGATGTTGTCCGGCTTCAGGTCCCGGTGCACGAGTCCGAGTTCATGCGCCTTCGAAAGCGCGAGCGCGACCTCCCGGATGATCTTGAGCGCGTCCCGCTCCTTGAATTCCTTGCCCTTCTTGAGCATTTCATAGATGGTCTGCCCAGGAACGAATTCCATCGTGAAGTAGGTAATCTCCGATCCGTCGTCCTGCGTCGCCACGCCGAAGTCGTATGCGGTCGTGATGTTCGGATGATCGAGCTTCGCCGCGGCTTTCGCCTCCCGCTCGAAACGTTTCGCGTATTCCGGGTCCGCCGCGATTTCCGGATGCAGCACCTTTATCGCCACAGTCCGCGAAAGTTCGTCCTGAGTCGCGAGGTAGACGTATCCCATCCCGCCTCTGCCGAGTGGCTTCGAGAGTTTGTAGCCAGGGATCGAGGGAAGGTGCGAAGACTTCTTTTCGATGTCTTCCACCGCCGCGGCTTTCTCCTCCGTGATCAGCTTCAACTGGACGAGCACGTCCCTCATCCTCGGCGGCGTGAGTCCGAGTTTTTTGATGCTTTCGATTTTCGTGGCAGCCGCGATCGCCTGCTCCTGCGTGATGAACTTCTGCGCAATAGCTATCTTGGTGAACGAATCGACTGTCAGTTTCTTGGTCATTTATCAGTAGTCGGTAGTCAGTAGTCAGAAAATGCAATCTGAAATCAAAAATCTGCTATCATGCGCCTCCCAGAAAGTAACTCGTATCGAGGCATGTCCTCTCAGCAACTTCCATCACGTCTTCCCGCGTGACTTCCATAATCTTCGCCCCGCGATCCTGCCAGTCCGTGTGGGCGCTGAAGAGCCGCTGGTCGAGATCGAGCGCTACCGGCATTCCGACGCTGTCTTCGTAGCCGCGATACCGTTCCGCAAGATACACCTTCGAGGTATCGAGTTCGTCGTCGGTGAACACGCCTTTTCTGAGGTCGTCGTACTCCCGCGCAACGAGATCGCGGACCTTCTCGTACGCTCCGAGGTCGATCCCCGCGCAGACATACAGAAGTCCCTTAGCGCCGTCGATGCTGCTGTAGATCGAATAGGCCGCGCTGTGCTTCTCGCGGATGTTGACGAACAGCTTACTTGTGGCGGTGCCGCCGAAAAGCGCGTTGAACACCTGGAACTTGTGCCACTCCGGACTCGAAAGCCGAACGTCCGTCCAGTAGCCCTGGACGAGCTGGCCCTGCTGCACAGGTCGCTTCTCGATCACCTCCCGCGCCTCCCGCGGCCTCGGGTGCAAGGCGGTCGGGCCCAAATTTCCGGTTCCGGACCGAAGGCCGCTGAAAATGCCGCGCGCGCGTTCGATTACTTCCTGCTCTTCCCGCGGGCCGTAGTAGTAGATGTAGACCCTGTCCGACGCGCGCCTTCGCTCGAACTCCTCCATCGCCGACTTCGGAGTGATTCCGGAAAGCGAGTCGATGTCGCCAAGTTCGTAGACCGCGTACGGCTCGCCGCTGAACATTTCGCTGATTGCGCGCTGGTAGGCGTACATTCCCTTGTCGTTGATTATGCTTTCGATCGCCTGCTTGTGACTGCGCTTCTCCTGCTGGAAAAGTTTTTCCGGAAACCCTCCGTTTTCCTTCAGCGGCTCCCGGATCACCGCGCTTAGAAGCTCGAACGCCTTTTCGAGCAGGTCCGGCTTGTCCGAATTCTTGTCCCAGTTGACGAAATCCACGTTGATGCCCGTTAGCTGGCTTTCTCCGTGTTTACTCGCGGTCGTCGAGAGGGACATGCCGTAGCAGTCCTCCAGATGCTCCATCAGCGCCTTCATCGTCGGAAACCGCCCGTTTCCCTTGCTGATGATGCTCGAAACGAACGCGCCTTCCGTGGTTCGATCCTCTATGGGATGGATCTGATACAGCCGAAGCAGGCTGGTCCGGTGTTTCACGTTCGTCGCGTGATGAAAGCTGATGCCTTCATCTATCTTTCTATCGCTGAATTCTATCAATGTATACCGCGCAACTTGGAACCTGGAATAATTCTATTGCGTCAACCGAATGTTGACTACTGACCACTATCCACTATCCACTAGCCATTATTCACTGACTACTGATTTTATTACACAACCTCGCTCTTTCAAGGTAAAATGCGGCCCGTGGCCTACATGGTATGACGATGTCTTCTGTAAACAAATCTTTGAACCTCCTGATCGCGATCCTTCTTCCGCTCGTGATCGTTCTCAACGTCGGCCTCTTTTCACGAAAGAAAGCCGTCGCGGAGGAAGCACCAGCGGGAACTCCGTTCGAGTGGGACGAAGCCTCCGAGTTCCTTAAAATCGGCGGACTTGTGCATTACCTCTATCGTCCGGAATGCCGCAACGGGAAGAACATCGCGGACGAGCTGAACCGTTACAAGAGTCCGGAGGGTTCGATAACCTGGCTCGACCCGAGCAACAACTACACTGGCTACCGCTACATCCTTATCAAGGAGAAGGAGGAGCACCTGCCGTTTCTGCTCCAGATGTTGCGGGAGTTCATCGACGTCCCGCCGCCGCAGGTGATGATCGAGGCGAAGGTCGCGGAAGTGCAGTACAATCGCAGCTTCGAGTTCGGATACGAGGGCACGTTCGATCGCAGTCTTGCGGGGGATACGTGGTTCAGGCATTTCCAGCTCACGTTCAATCCGGAAAGTTTCGTGCTGTTCGAATCGAACGCTTCGACCCTGCCGTTCCAGGGCACGACCCTCGATTTCATGACTCAGGACGACACCCGCACAGAGGAAGGCTGGCTCTACAGACGCCCGGGACAGACCGGAAACCCCGCGAACCTTCGCTTCACCGAATCCGTCGGAGAGTTCCAGGTGCTGAATCGCCCCACGATTCTCGTTACCGAAGGACAGCAGGCGGTGATCGAAGTGGGAGATCAGGTGCCGTTCCAGCAGTTTTCGAGTTCGAACACACGCGTGACCGAGGTCAGGATCATCGACCGGGACGCAACCACGCGGCTGAACGTTCAGTGCGACGTCGTCGGTCCTACCAGCGTCAGGATGCACATCATCTTAAGCGTAGGCGGGATTTCCGGATTCACCGATCCTTCCGAAGGCGCAGTCGCCCAGCCGATCATCGAGACGCGTTCGCTCGATTCGTGGGTGACGCTTCGCGACCAGCAGACCTTCATCGTCGGCGGAATCTTCCGCGAGGAAAACATCGTCCGCACGACCGGCGTTCCGTATCTTTCCGACATCCCGCTCGTCGGAGTGCTGTTCAAAAGCAACAACCGCGAACGGCATAAAAAAGAGCTTCTGTTCTTTCTCACGCCGACGATTATTTCCCAGCGCCAGGAAACCATCGAAATCGGCGGATGAGTTTTACCCGACTGCTGAGCCACATCCCCGGCGCCTTCACTTCTTCGGGCGCTCGGCGAGGAGTTTATCGACTACGCTCGGGTCCGCGAGGGTTGTCGAATCGCCTATGTCGGACTCCCCGGCCGCAATGCGCTTCAGAATGCGGCGCATGATCTTGCCGGAGCGGGTTTTCAAGCATTTAGCGCCTGATAAACCTGTCCGCGCTCTTTAAGCCAATCGACGTCATCGGCTTTCGCGCGATCCTCAACTTCCTTCAGGAACTTCACTGTTTCAGGTTCGAAACAGGCTTCAGACGGATCGAAATCCGGAATGATGGCGTCGACTTCCAGAATAACCACGTATTTATCGGTGCGTACAATTCTTCGGCGTCTGACTTTTTTTCCGGGAATTTTCATTCAGAATCCTCGTCGAAATAATGAACAGTGACCAGCTTAACAAGCTCCAGTGAACGAATGTAAGACCAGACTGCCATAAAACTTGTACCATCCGGGAGAACTTCAAGAACTTCCACCGCTGGGTTCGGGTTGTCTCGTTTCCGTTCTTTTATGAGCTTGCCCATTTCAAGTCCTGTCACAACCTGCCATTCAAGTATATCACGCTCCTCGAGTCTTGCCGCAGCATGTTCGCCGACAATGTATTGGTCGTCAGCGACGAGTTCCTTGATAGTTTCGAAAAGTCTGCCCATGCCATCTTCACTTCTTCGGACGCTCCTCGAGGAGTTTATCTCTGGCGTTCGGGGCCGCCAAAAGTGCCACGCGCATCTTGCGCGTGGATAACCCACGGCCGTGACGTCCGTGCCACAGTATTACTTCTTCGGGCGCTCGGCGAGGAGTTTATCGACGACGCTCGGGTCCGCGAGGGTCGTCGCGTCGCCTATGTCGGACTCCCCGGCCGCAATGCGCTTCAGAATGCGGCGCATGATCTTGCCGGAGCGGGTTTTAGGTAGCGCGTCGGTGAACTGGATGACGTCGGGCCGCGCGATCTTGCCGATCTGCTTCACGACCTCATCGAAGAGTTCCTTGCGGACGGCGTCGTTACCCTCGACCCCGGCGTTCAGCGTCACGAACGCGTAGAGCGCCTGGCCCTTGATCTCGTGGGGCATCGGCACCACCGCGGCTTCCGCGACTTTCGGATGCGCGACGAGTGCGCTTTCGACCTCCGCGGTCCCGATGCGGTGGCCGGAAATGTTGATGACGTCGTCGACTCTACCCATGATCCAGAAGTAGCCGTCTTCGTCCTTGCGGGCGCCGTCGCCGGTGAAGTAAATCCCAGGAAAACGGCTCCAGTACGTATCGACGAAGCGCTGGTGATCGCCATAGACGGTGCGCATCATCCCGGGCCAGGGTTTATCGATGACGAGGAGTCCGCCTTCGTTCGGCTTCGCCTCGGTGCCGTCCTCGCGAAGGATGCGCGGGAACACTCCCGGAAGCGGGCGCGTCGCGCTGCCGGGCTTAGTCGTGATCGCCCCCGGCAGCGGGCTGATGAGGATGCCGCCGGTTTCGGTCTGCCACCAGGTATCGACGATAGGGCAGCGCTCCTTACCGATAACGCGATGATACCACATCCACGCCTCGGGGTTGATCGGTTCGCCCACGGTTCCGAGAAGGCGCAGACTCGAAAGGTCGCGCCCATTCGGCCAGTCGTCGCCTGAGCGCATAATCGCGCGGATCGCGGTTGGCGCGGTGTAGAAAATGTTGACGCGGTGCTTCTCGACGATCTGCCAGAAGCGATCGGGCTGCGGATAGTTCGGGACGCCTTCGAACATCAAGCTCGTCGCGCCGTTCGCGAGGGGACCGTAGACGATGTAGCTGTGCCCCGTGACCCAGCCTATGTCCGCGGTACACCAGTAGGTGTCGTCGTCGCGGAGGTCGAAGACGTATTTCGTCGTGAATGTGACGTACGTGAGGTATCCCGCGGTGGTGTGGACGACGCCCTTGGGCTTACCCGTTGTTCCCGAAGTGTAGAGGATGAAGAGCGGGTCTTCCGCGTCCATCTCCTCGGGTTCGCAACTTCCCTGCACATCAGGGTCGTCGACGAGATCGTAGTAGCTGAGGTCGCGGCCTTCGGTCCATCCGACGTTCGCGCCGGTTTTTTTGACGACGATGACGTTCTGAATCGACGGCGTGTTTGAACATGCCTCGTCCGCGGCAACCTTGAGGGGGATCGGCTTCCCCGCGCGGACGCCCTCGTCGGCGGTGATCAGTATCTTGCAGGAGCTGTCATTGATGCGATCGCGCAGGCTCTCGGCGCTGAATCCTCCGAAGACGACGCTATGTACCGCGCCAATGCGCGTGCTTGCGAGGCACGCGATTGCAAGCTCCGGGATCATCGGCATATAGAGGCAGATGCGATCTCCTTTTTTTACGCCGAGCTTGCGAAGCGCGTTCCCGAGCTTACTGACCTCGCGGTGGAGTTCTGCGTATGTGTATGCGCGCTCTGCGCAGTCCTGCTCACCTTGCCAGATTATCGCGGCTTTGTTCTTCCGCCAGGTGGTGAGGTGGCGGTCGAGGCAGTTGACGCTGACGTTCAGTTTCGCGCCTTCGAACCACTTGCAGCGAATCGCTTTGCTATCGAAGGAGTAGACCTTGTCCCACTTTTTGCTGAAGGTAACGAGCTTTTCAGCCTGCTCCGCCCAGAATCCTTCTTCGTCAGATTTCGACCCGGCGTAAAGAGCCTCGTAATCGCTGGCGCTCTTCACATGAGCTTTGGAGGAGAACTCCGCGGACGGCGGAAACCTGCGGTTTTCCTGACTCAGACTCTCGATGGAAATTCCTTCCGCCATTCTCGACCCCCATAGGTGATTTTTGATTTTCGAAACACGGTTCGCCATAATCTACAGGCCCGCGGCGCGGCTTTCAACATCTTCGGGATTGCGCTGGAATGCGCTGCCGAAGGTGGCGCGCGATCGGATCGCGACCGCATGCCGAATGAAATTCGACATACATTTATCTATGTGGAAATAAATCCGTGCGCATGGCGGTTTGAGAATTATGCTCAAGATGCTTGAGCTAAACAGTATTTCGTTTTTAAACTGTCCGGGCTGTTTAGCCTTTCCAAATAGTCCATTATCTACTGCGTGGAGCTTTCGTGAAATACGGAGTTATTGGAGACATTCACTCGAATCTTGAAGCTCTCACCGTCGTTCTTGACGTTCTCAGGAGGGAAGGCTGCGACAAGATCCTTTGTGTAGGCGATATCGTCGGCTACGGCGCGAACCCGAAGGAGTGCCTCGACCTCATTCGCGAGGTCTGCCACGACGTCGTCGCCGGGAACCACGACTACGCCGTCTGCGGGAAGATGAGCGACAACTACTTCAACGCCTACGCCCGGGACGCAGTCATCTGGACGCGGGAACAGCTCGACGAGGACTCGATCGATTATCTCGCGAGCCTGCCGCTCACTCTCCAGGTCGACGAGAACGTGACCATCGTCCACGGCGCCCTGACGTATCCGGACATGTTCGACTACGTCCAGACCTGCCACGACGCCAAGCAGTGCATGGATCTCCAGAAGACGAAGGTCGCATTCTTCGGCCACAGCCACGTCCCGGTCGCGTTCTTCGACGGCCCGAGCACCGCGTACAGCCTCAGTTACGATCTCGATCTGAACGGTTTTTCGAAATGTCTCGTGAACACGGGCAGCGTCGGCCAGCCCCGCGATGAAGTTCCGGATTCGTGCTTCGTGATCTACGATTCCGAGACGGACGTCGTCAAGATCCGCAGGGTAGAGTACGACATCGACACCTGTACGCAGAAGATCATCGCCGCGGGTCTGCCGGATATTCTGGCGGAGCGTCTGCGCTACGGTCGGTGATAATTAATAATTAACAATTAATAATTAACAATTTCGGGTTTAGAATCGAACACGTCCCGGAAGCCGAGGCATGGTTGTCGTTCCGTCCGAACTTGGGTAGCGGACTCGCTTATATATGATGAACGAAGCGTGATTCCGACGACGCTTAGCTCTCAGTATAATATCAAAAACATTTCAACTATTAATTATTAATTACGAATTATTAACTACCTCAGTGCGCGTACTTCACGTTTCCCACAGCTTTATAACCGAATCTGCAACCGGGGTCGAGGTGTTCCTGTCGGAACTGCTTCCATCGCTTTCCGAGCTTGGAGTCGACGTTTCGCTTTACCACGGTACGAATCTTCCGGGCGTCAGCGGATTCAAGGCAGAGGACTCGATCTGGAACCATGTGCCGCTGCGAAAGATCGAACGGAAGAAATCTTCGTCCGGCAAGCTTTCGAAGTTTTACGCCACGCTTTATGACGAAGAAGTGGAAGAGGATTTCAAACGTTACGTGAAGGACAAGAAGCCGGACGTCATTCACTTCCACCACGTGCTCAATCTCTCCTCGAGACTTCCGTTCATCGCGAAGGCCGCAGGTGCGAAAGTCGTGTTCACCCTCCACGATCACTTCGCAATGTGCCAGAGAATCACGCTCATTCGCGAGCCGAGCCTGACGCTCTGCAACGGCCCTTCCGGAGGAAAACACTGCGTGTCGTGCCACCAGCACCGCGGATTCAAAGCTAAACTCGCCGCGATTCCGCGGACGTTCATCTTTTCGAGGCGGACGCGCCACATGCAGCGGATGCTTCAGGGATGCGACGTAATCACCCACCCGGCGCACTTTCAGGAGGAACTGATGTTCAGCCTGCTCCGCGCGAGGCAGCATCTAAGGTACATTCCCTACGGAATCAGACACAGCCGCGCGCTTTCAGGCGGCAAGACGAAACCTGGCGAGAAACTTCGGCTCGCGTTCCTCGGGACGATTGCGCATCACAAAGGACTCGACATTCTGGTGAGCGCGGTGGAGAAACTCGACGGTTCGAAGTTCGCGGTCAACATCTGGGGAAGACCCGTTAGCGAAACCGACCCGTACTTCGTTTCGCTGAAGCCGAGGTTGCAAAAGCCGCCGTTTCATCTTCGGGGCGGGTACAAGCCGGACGAGGTCGGAATCATTCTGCAGGAAGCGGACCTCGTCGTCGTCCCGAGCCGCTGGCAGGAGACGGGGCCGATAGTGCTTCTCGAAGCCGCGGCGGCGGGGGTGCCCGTCGTCGGAACGCGGCTGGGCGGGATGGTCGAGCGAATCCGCGACGGCATTTCGGGCGCGCTTTTCTCGTGGGAGGACGTCGAAGGACTTCGTAAAACCCTTCGCGATCTCGAGCAGGACCGCGACGCGATCAAGGCGTACCGGACGCAGCTATCGCTCCCGCCTGAGATAGGAGACGTCGCGAAACAGTTCAAGTCGCTCTACGAAGAATTGAAGAACAAGTCGAGCAAGCGGTATTGACGAGCGCAATCCTCACTTCACTCGCGCATGTGGAATGTTCGGACTTGCCGGATCCACCGTGAGTTGACGTTTACCCGGATTGATAATGAGGTCCATATCCTCCATCGGCACCGATCCGAGAAGAACTTCGTCTCCGAGAACCAGCGCGCCGACGTAGCAGAACCGGTCGCAAACGGAAACCTTGATCGGACCAACATAGGGAACTTTCATCGATCTTCCATCCGCCACCGTGACTTCCCGAGTCGATTCCGTTTCGAGCTTCAGTTGAAGAGCGACGTGCTCTGGAATGCAAAGCATCAGCGCGCCCGTGTCTGCGAGGGCGCTGACTTTCATCGGTTTGAGCTTCGGCTTTCTCGGGTTGCTCAGTTTTAATTCTGCGAAAACATGTCCCATGGTTCCAGATAGCTTCGCGTGTGCCTTCGTGCTCGCTTACGGTATGTTATCATATTCGTTCCGATAAAAAAAGCGCGGGCTAACCCGTGCTTCAAAAAAACGAACATGCCGGGCGTTTCCAAAGTGCCCGGCACGTTTGCAAGTCCGTCGATTTTTACTCGCGGCCGTCGATCCCGAGGAACTGGAGTTCGCTCCTTACGATCGTATCCGCCGGGTCAGGCGGGGAAATCTTCGCGAACCTGCGCTTCATAGCTTCAAGGTCTTCCGGATGGGAGAGAATCGCGTCTAGCGTGTTGAACAGGTCGCGTTCGCAATGAACTTCCCTGCCGACTCCCGCCTGAACGAGCATGTCGCGGTTACACTCCTCCTGTCCGGGGACGGTGCCCGCGACGATGATTGGAACGCGCTTCGCAAGCACTTCCGCGGTGGTCGAACCTCCGGGCTTGCTGACTACGAGGTCCGTCGCGCTCAGGATTTCGTGCATATTCGAAATCTCCCTCAGCAGCCGGACGTTCGGCCCGAAGCTCTTCTCCGCGGTCAGACGTTCATAGAGTTCCTTGTCTCCAGAGCGGAGGATGAAGATGAAGTTCGTGTCGGCGTACACCTTTCCGGCGCGATCGATCGCGTCTTCGAGCCAATTCCACTTCTTGATGCCGTGGATGAAGGTGACGGTCTTTTTAGACGCGTCCAGCCCGAGGTCCCGGATCACCTTCTCGCGGTCAACCGGGGCGTAGAACTTCTCTTCGATCGGCATTCCGCTGATGAATATCTTGCGCGGGTCCCGCCCGTGGGCGAGGAAGCCCTGGCGCGCCCACTCGTTGAAAACGTAGGTCGCGTCCGCGTTCGGGAAGTCCCAGCAGCCGTGGGCGCCGTTGTCGGTGACGACCAGCGCGAGTCGGGTTCCCTTCGGCAGACGGTGTTCGTTTCCCTCGAAGATCATATGGTGCAGCACGTGGGTTCCGATGATGAGGTCGGGCTGGAACGCGCCAATCATCGCGAAGAGTTTTTTGCCGACGACCTTGTTCATAAGGCGCTGCATTATCCCGGCTTCCTTCTCCTCCCATTTATCCATCTTGTGGTAGACCTTGCCCCACAGGTTCGGGAACGTGTTGATCCACTTGATCCAGAGGTCGCTCGAGACGTAGCGCAGCCACGCGGGAACGAGTTCGAGCATTTCCTGATGCTGGACGATCGCGTTGGGCGCGAGCCTTTTGAACTTCTGTTCCAGCGCTTTGCCGGCGCGGTAGTGCCCGTTTCCGCAAAGCGCGGAAAGGACCAGAATTCTCTTCCTCGACGCGGCGTCGAACTCGTTCTTCGAGATCGCCAGCGCGGCGCTTTCATCCGAGGCTCTGACGCGGGTAGCGGATTCGTTAATGACCGCTCCCTGGAGCGTCTCGCTGAGAGACTTCATTTCCGCGTCTGTTATGTTGTTCCTTGTGATTTTCATTGTAATCTCCTCATAAGCGGGCAACTTTGGCTTCTGATTGACTATTGGCAAACGCGGTGCCAAAGGTTCCCAAAATCGTCGAAACCTCCGATTTCGGCCTTGTAAACGCTATTTCCGACGTTTACGCGCCACAAACTTAATGAGTTCTTTACCGCGATGACGCGATGAAAGCGCAATGACGACGTTTCACATCGCAACAATATTGCTTCACCGTGCTTCGAGGCGCGCATCGGCAAAGAAAAAGAAGCGAAATAAAAGAAAACCTCGGAGAATTGATACAGAATCGGGGGAAGAGAACCAGACGGCATAATTAGTCGCTTATAAATGAAAACATCATTAGAACGAGACGATTTTCAGCAGATATTCAGCGCAGAGGTCGCGGAGGGTCGCGGAGACTTTAGATCGTATGCGTTTGACGATCAACGTCAGATCGGAACGGGGCTGGATTTTCGAAAAGACCTTTATGGAAAAATCTGTGCGAATCTGTGGGCCAAAAATCTTAATCCGCGAAATCTGCGTAATCTGCGGATAGTTTGCTCTGGTTCCGACAGGTCCTGGTTAGAAAGATCATGATGGAAAGTTACGACATCGAAAAGGTGATGCGGTCGCTAGCGCCGCCGGTGAGGAAATATCTATCCGCGGAATTCGACGCGGGAAAGCTAGAGGACGCGGAGGCGGTTTTCGCGAAGCTCTCGAAGGAACTCGCCGAAGTGAAAGACGAGGAAGGTCTTCAGAAGTGGATCGCGAACTCCGACGAATTCGGCGAAGCCCTTCACGAGGAGATGTCGATCCGATACTTCTGCCAGTCGTCGGACACGCAGAACGAGAAGTTCGGTTCCGCGCTGCACGAAATCCAGTCGAAGCACCACCCGGTGTGGGCGCTTAGGGGAAACGAACTCGAAAAGCAGCTCATTGCGCACCCGGCGTTCTCGAAACTTCCGAAGCACTACGACAGATTCGTGACGCACTCGCGGGAATCCCTCGCGCTGTTTCGCGAGGAGAACGTGCCGCTTCAGACGGAGGAGGCAAACCTCTGCCAGGACTGGAACAAGCTCTACGCCGGGCTTAACGCGCAGTTCCGCGGCGAGAAGCACAACTACTCGAAGCTCGGGAAGTATCTGTATTCGCCCGACCGCGAACTCCGCGAGTCGGCGTATCTGACCCGCGAGAATCTTATCCGCGGGCAGAAGGATCCGTTCGACGATTATTTCGACAAACTACTCGCGCTTCGCGGCAAGATCGCGGAGAACGCGGACTGCAAGGACTACCGCGAATACGTTTTCAAAGCGAAGCATCGCGAGTACACTCCCGCAGAATGCGAGGCGATGGACGACGCGATCCACAAAGTCGTCACGCCTATGCTTACGGAGGTCTGGACCGCGAGGCAAAGCGCCCTTGGCCTCGACACGCTTCGTCCGTGGGACACGTCGGTCGATCCATATTCGACCGAGCCGCTGAATCCTTTCAACGAGATTGGAGAACTGAAGAAGGGCGTCCGGGAAATCTTCAGTCGGCTCGACCCGCAGTATCCGGTGTGGTTCGACCACATGGACGAACTCGGGCTGCTCGACCTCGAAACCCGCACCGGAAAGGCGGGAGGAGCGTACAGCGCAAGTCTTTCCGAGCGCAAGCTCAGCTTCGTTTTCCAGAACGCGGTCGGAGTACACAAGGACGTTCTAACGCTGCTCCACGAATGCGGCCACGCGTTCCATCACTACGAGGCGTTCGACAATCAGCCCGCGCTGTACCAGAGCTACACCATCGAGGTCGCGGAGACAGCGAGCCAGAGCATGGAACTCCTCGGCGCCGCGCACTTTGGCGTCTTCTACGACGAGAAAGGCGCGGCCCGCGCGCGGTTCGAACTCTTCGAAGACATCCTGCGCCTCATTGCGTGGGTCGGGGTCGTCGATTCGTTCCAGAACTGGATTTACACGAATCCGGGGCACACCCGCGAAGAACGCCACGATAAATTCGACGAGCTATACCGCAAATTCCTGCCCGGCGTCGATTTCTCTGAAATCGAGCATCACCGCAGACTCTTCTGGCACAAGCAGCACCATATTTTCGACGTGCCGTTCTACTATATCGAATACGCGATCAGCTATCTCGGCGCGATAAGCGTGTTCAAGCGATCGCAGGGCAACGTCGAAAGCGCCATCGCAGACTACCGCAAGGGACTCAAACTCGGGCGAAGCAAGTCCATCAGGGACATATATCAGACCATGGGATTCCCGTTCGATTTCGGAAAAGAAAACATCGCCCGGCTGATGGAGGAAGTCCAGACTGTCACGCGGGAATGCAGAAGCGTCCTCGAAAAATAAGCTGCCGGAGTCAACTTCTCTACAAATCTACTCGACGATTCACTACACTTTGCTATCATCTAGTTGATCACAATCACAATTTGAATAAGGATGATTATGCAAGACGAGGAACTCGATCCAGAAGAAAGTGAATCAACCGACAGAAATTCGAAGAAGGGCAGACTTGCCGGGTTTTCGAAAAAGCGGCGCGCGCAGACTGAGTCAGACGACGCCGAAAACGAAGTCGAGGACGCTTCGGTCGGCGGAAAGGGCATGAAGGCGCTCAAGGCGTCGAAACCGAAGAAGGAGGAGTTCTGCGACGCGCATTCGGAGAACGTCTCTACCGGAAGATGCGGCGTCTGCAAGCGCGCCGTCTGCAAGGAGTGCGGCGCGGACGTCTCGGGCTGGAAGCAGGACGGAGACGGGTCGCCGCTCAGGATCAAGGCGTGCCCCCGCTGCCTCGAAGGCATCGAGGACGCGCTCGAAGATCAGATCCCGACGGTGAGCACGATGATGAGCGGAGCCGCGGGAGGAATCGTCGCGGCGCTTGTAGGCGCGGGAGTTTGGGCGGGGATTATGGTTGCGTTCAATTACGAGATCGGCTACCTCGCGATCGTGGTCGGGCTGCTCGTCGGCGCAGGCGTGAAAGTCGGCGCGATGAAGGCGCGCGGCGCGTATTTTCAGATCGTCTCGTGCCTTTGCGCGGTTTTCTCACTTGTACTTGCGAAGTACATCTGGTTCGTCTACATCGTGAACGAATTCGGCGCAGGCCTTTCGCTTGACGACCCCGACTACGGCGTGGAGTTCTCGTACTTCAGTTTCGAGACAGTCACCGCGTTCCTCGCAACCACCAGCGAATGGCTGAGCGGCTTCGACGCGCTCTGGATCGTCCTCGCGGTCCTCGGAGCATACAAGATCGCCGCGGCGGCCAAGGTCGAGATAAAGTATCCGCGCGGCGTCCGGCCTCTCGGGGCATACGACGAAGCGTAAACGCGCGCGAAAGTTCCATCTGCTCCATAGTTCTGGTATCCTCGTTGCAATCGATGACGGGAGCGCGATGACGATCAAGACCACTGAAAACTGTTTCGAAGAGTTTCTTCGTCCGACGGAATTCATTCGCAGCGACGATCCGGAGACGATCGCGATGACGGAGCGGATCACCGCGGGCCTTTCGTCGGACCGCGAAAAAGCCGTCGCGCTTTTCTACTTCGTGCGCGACGACGTGCGCTACAATCCGTACCGCGCGACGGTAGACCGCGAAAGCCTCGCGTCTACGTTCTGCCTTCGGGAGAAGGAAGGCTTCTGCGTACAGAAAGCGGTGCTGTACGCCGCGATGCTGCGAGCGGCGGGAGTGCCCGCGAAGGTCGGATTCGCGGACGTTCGGAACCATCTCGCGTCTAAACGCCTGCTCGAAATCGTCCGTCACGACCTTTTCGTCTTCCACGGCTACGTGAAGGCGTTCATCGAAGGCAGATGGGTCAGCGCCACGCCGACGTTCGATAAGAGACTCTGCGAGAAATCGAAGGTCAAAACTCTCGAGTTCGACGGCATGAGCGACAGCATTTTCCATCCCTTCGACCACGAAGGCAGAAGGCATATGGAGTACGTGAACTACCACGGCGAGTTCGCCGACCTGCCGCACGAAATGCTCGTCGAAAAGTGGCGCGTCGCGTATCCGTACATGTTCGAAGACCCCGCACCAGTGGACGGCGACCTCGGAACGGAAATCGAAGCGGACCTCGAAGGTAAATAGAAATCGGGATCGAGATTGCGGCCGGACGTTATCCAGTTCACTGACGCGCTCCCGAAAACCCGCTCCGGCAAGATTATGCGCCGCATTTTGAAGCGCATCGCCGCGGGGGAGCACGACATTGGCGACGCGACCACCCTTGCGGAACAGGGCGCCAGAGACAAACTCCTCGCCGAGCGACCGGGAAGTGATTGAATCACGAATTGCGTGAAACACCTTCCAGGCGCATGTATTCGGTGGTAGAATACTGTTATGTTAAACGAAATTCGTATCGATAAAACCTCGTTCTCTGTCACGACAATCGAAGACGCGGACAAGGAGCCAAACTTCTGGATGAGTAAATCTCCCGAGGATCGATTCGCGGCTCTTGAACTCATGCGTCAGATAAATTATCCGGGTTATGATCCAGTTACCGCGCGAGTTCAAAGAGTTCTTGAAGTTGTTGAACTCGAATGGCGTTAAATACGTCGTTGTTGGAGGATACGCCGTGAATTACCACGGCTATGCTCGTTCGACAGCGGACATGGATATCCATGTGGAAATGAGCGAGGAGAATTCGCAAAAACTCGTTAGAGCGCTTGTAGAGTTCGGATTCGACGTGCCGGAGTTAAAGGAAGAACTGTTTCAGGTTCCGCATAAACTGATCAGGTTTGGAATCCCCCCGATGAGAATCGAAATTCTGACCACAATCTCCGGCGTGACATTTGACGAGTGCTACGCAGGAAGCGTAACGGTTTTGATTGAAGATGTGGAGGTCAACTTCATATCACGCGCCCTTCTGCTCAAGAACAAACGCGCGGCATCCAGAAACAGAGACCTCGACGATATAGAGAAACTGCGCGATCCCTGACGCGAAATTTCCAAAGTCGCCCTCGCGGACTCGAGTGCCAGAGACAAACTCATCGACGAGAGGCCGAAGAAATAACCCGGGACCGCGAACGTCCTCGTCCGAATAGACTGACATAACATTACATTTTAGTTGTACACGTCTCGAATAACTAATAACTAAGGAAATAACGCAACTCATGCGCGGATGGTTGTCGAAATTTATAAACCTTCGCCAGTATTTTCAGGTAATATTACCAGACTTGAAAAGACCGAATCCCGACGTCGGGAAACGTCGGGATACAACAAATATAGGGGCAGGATATGGCGACTTTTTCGCGGCGAATGGGTTTAAAACAGTTTAACAAACCTCTCCAAATCGAATCGATGGACGATGATTTAAGAAACTCACTTTGGACTATTCTGAATGAATCTCTTCTCCAACCTGCAAAGCTGGAACACGCATTAAAGTTCAACGAAAATATTATAAGAAGTCTACACGGGCTTTCGGAAATTCGCGGTACAAATCTATGGTCTTTTGCCAGGATGCTTTGGATGTATCTTCTTAAAAAGCCAACGGATGATATACCAGACACATTAAATAACTTTATCGCCAAAATTCGCAAGTTCTATTTCTCATCTGAGTGCACATGGAGCGACGTTTACGAATTTATCGAAATAAGCATCCAGACCTTCCCAACTATCAGTGGCGGAAAAGCAAAGAACGAATATATCAATGCTCTCAATGTAATTTTGGCACGTGAATTCAGCGGCTACCGGGTGGTTGAAGATCAGTTCGTTCCGATTGTGGACGAGTGCGAAATATTGTCGATAGAAGATGTATTCAAGCTGCCGAAGAAATATGCGAGCGTCGAAGAACATTTTCGAAAGGCTCTGGGATTCCTGTCGGACCGCGAGGATCGGGACGAACACAACTCCATGAAGGAAGCGATTTTGTCGATCGAGTCACTTGCGCAACTTGTAACCGGCAAACTAGGAGCCACGCTTGGAAATCTAGCAAAGGAATTACACCTTCACCCAGCGCTAGAGTCGGCTCTCGGCAAGATTTATGGCTACACGAGCGATGAAGGCGGTATCCGGCACGCTGCTATTGACGACACCGATATCGACCCCGACCTGGCCAAATTCTTCCTGGTAAGTTGCTCGGCTTTTATCAACTATATTATTTCGCAAAACTCCAAGTGAACCGTCAAACGCGGTGATGCCAGGCGGTCGGAGAACGATGAAAAAGAACTGTTATATATCTTTGATACTGGCGATGGTTCTTGCCGGGGCGGTGGAAGCGTCCGCCGAAGTTTCGCTGCGCGATGTCGCGCGGCACTGGTCGCCGGTGTTTGCGATCGACGTCAGGAAGCCGCAGCAGAGAGCGGATATTCCCGTGACGGTGGATTTCGACGGGGATATGGACCCCGTGAACAACTGGGAGAACCAGCCGACGAGCGAGCTGATTCCGTCTGTTTACGGGACCACCATCGAAACGCGGACGCACGTTTTTTTGACATACACCTGCTACTACCCGCGTGACTGGTTCCGCGTGAGGGTTATCAGCGAGCACGAGCACGATTTCGAGCGCGTGTTCGTCATCGTCGAAAAGGACGCGACCGACTTTGGCAGGCTGATCCTCATCGAGACGCACCCGCACGGGTCGCCGCGGGATTATTCGAACGTGCTCGAAATTGCCAGGTCGAACTCGAGCACAGGTTTTGCCGTCGAAGATCATCCGTGGATTTACGTCCACTCCCAGGGTCACGGCTCGTACGCGGACGCGGAAAACGGCGTCGAAGTCCTTTTCGAGTCCGGGCAGATGCTCGAGCGATGGAACGAGGCCGGGTTTCCGGACGAAGACGGGCTGATCCTCTCCGCCGCGGGGGAGGACGAGGAGGTCGCGGAGCCTTCGATCGAAGTGATGGAGACTACCCACGAGTGGAAATATCGTCTCGTCTTCGTCGAGGACACGGAATGGTGGGACCGGCGGGACGAGGTCGGTCCGGACGCGCTGTTCCCGAGCTACGGAAGGATTCGCAGCGATCAGAACGGCCCGTTCGTGTTTCCGTCCGGAAACAGCGACACGACCGATCCGCTCGGAAGGTTCCAGGCGGTTCTCGAAAGTCTCGGCTACGAAAATGAAATCGCGCTCGAATACGAGGTGAACCCGTATCTTTGCGAAGTGAACGTAGAGTTCGTGGACGCGGACACGCGCGAGCCTGTGAACGCGAGTTACGTCCTGCGCGCGACCGAGCGAGCAGTGCTTGAAGGTAACGGCCCCGAATTCACGTTCCGCGGCGACAACCGCGACTACTTCCTAAGCGCGACCGCGGACGGCTACGAATCGTTCAGCGCTCCCGCGGAGATGTGGCAATACCTCCAGGCGGACGAGGACGTCCGCGGTCCCGGTGTAAGGCTCTGGACCGTCCGGCTGCTGAAAACGTCGGACGAGGACTTTTGACACCTCGGCGTTCGTGATATGATTCCAGTATGATCACAACATTCGACATCAAGGGATTCAAGTCCATCCGCGAACTGCACCTCGACTGCAAGCGCATCAATCTTTTCATCGGCGAACCGAACACGGGTAAAAGCAACATCCTTGAAGCGCTTGGCTTCCTTTCTTTCTGCGCCCACGGCGGCGACCTTCACGAATATGTCAGGTACGAAAGGCCGTGGCATTTGTTTTTCGATGGTAACTCAAAGCAGGGAGAGTGGAATCTAGGAATAAACAAACAACAAGAGTGTACAATGACTGCGGAGTTCATTGATGGGAGATTCGTTTTCCTGCCTCCTGGGGTTAAGACACCCTCTATCGTCATTAAAGAAAACGGTGAACCGATAGATGGCAACCCCGTTTTTAGAGATACAAATATCAAACATCAGCCAAGTCGAATTGAAACATTCGATTTTATCAAATTCTATAGATACAAACCGTTGTCTGACCTGAAATCAGATCAACCTTTTCCTCTGCTTCCTCCCACAGGTCGCAATCTCGCGATGCTACTTTATACTTCCGAAGAACTATCAGAAATTGCTGCACATTTATTTGAAGCTCAAGGATATACGCTCGTAACAAAACCCCATGAAAATGTGCTTGAGGAATTGAAACTCAAAAGTAAGCGCACGGCTATAGGGTTTCCAATGTCATTGGTATCAGATACACTGCAAAGATACTTATTCCACATCGCCGCGATTGAATCGAATAAGGATTCGGCAATAGTATTCGAAGAGCCGGAATCGCACGCATTTCCGGACTATACATTGCATCTCGGATCCAGGATTGCCCGTGACGAGAACAATAATCAGTTCTTCATTGCCACACACAATCTATATCTTGCGAATTCGATTATCGATAAAGCGCCTGCGGAGGATGTTGCGGTATTCGTGACGTATCTTGAAAACTTCGAAACCAAGGTCAAATCCCTTAGCAGGGAAGAGATCCAGGAGCTATTCGAATCCGATCCCTTCCTGAACCTTCATAAAGTTCTGGAGGCGTGATGGTCGTTTACGTCGAAGGCAAGACCGACCTGACGCTAATCTCGATCCTTGGCGTTCCTCGCAAGAAAGGCACTCGAAAGGGAACGAGAGGCGAAGTTGTAAAGGCTGTGGACCGCGGAAACCAGCAAGATTTCGGGATAATCGAAGAAGATCCCGACGGCGGCAACTTGCCGGAAATTCTTTCAACAAAATACGATGAGGTGAAAAGTCTCCATGGACTAAGGCTTCTGAAGCACAGATCTTCAAATAAGTATTTCATAATGATTGTTCCAAAGCTGGAGCAGTGGTGTGTGGAACGCGCAAAAATCTGCAAAATCAGCTTGTCCGATCTCGATCTCCCTGAAACCGCGAAAAAAATTCATGCTCTGGAGAGGCTGCACGAAAGCTCTGGTTTCATATCGTTACTCAAAAAACTTCTCGATAACGATATCGGAATGCAAACTCTCAAATCATGGATCGACGAGCGACTTTCGGAGTAGATATCACTCCTGAAATGTGTTCGGCGCGGGTTCGTCCCGGAGTGACGCGGGAAGCTCGTGTTGTTTGACCATTATGTGGTGAATGTTCTTCGCGAGGAATAGCATGTACGCGATCTGTATCCCGCCGATTATGAGGAGCGCGTAGCCCGCATTCATTCCTGGAATTTTAATGACGATCATCCAAAGCACGCTCGCGAAAAGCATCGAGACGAAGTTCGAGAAGTTCATCACCGCGAAGACCTTGCCCTTCTCGCCGAACGCTGGCTCGTCCTGGAGGTACGTTACGATCGGGATCGAGAACACGCCCGCGGTGAAACCGAGCGCGAAGAGCATTCCGTGAGTAGCGGTGACGCTTATCTCGTAGCCCAAGGCGCCAAAGGATACTCCATAGTTCCAGAGTCCGCTGAAAAATAGAATGCATTCCGCGATTCCAACGCAGAGCCCGCTGAAGACGATCGTCTTATGAGACGCGACGTCGCGCGCGAAGATCGCCATCGACATGCAGCCCACCGCGATACCTAGCGCGAGGATCGCGAGGAGCATGCTTGTATCGCCGTCGTTCAGCCCGAGGAGGACTTTGCCGTAATTGTTGAACGCCTGCATCACGAAGGCTCCGTTGAACCAGAAAATGTTCGACGAAATCAGCGCGAGGAAGAGTCCTTTGTCGAGTCGGATTTCCCGGAACGTCCGCCAGATTGCGCCGAAGGAATTCACCTGCACTTCCTGCCTGCTGTTCATCGCGGGAAGTTTGCTCATTGGAAGAGAAGTCAGCGTGCCGAGCATAGCGATCCCTATCATCACCATCCCGGCGTATTTAAGATTTCCATCGAGCGAATCCTTGATATAGCCGGCGCAGGCGGTGCCGAGAATAATCGCGACGAAGGTGAGCATGTTCATAGCGCCGTTCGCGTTCGCGAGCCTGTTTTCCGGCACGATCTCGGGCATTACTCCGTATTTCGAAGGACCGAAGAACGCGCTCTGCGTCGCCATCAGAAAGAGCACGACCATCAGGAACAGGTAGTTCTCCATCCAGAATCCAGCGAGCGCGCCGCACATACAGGCGATCTCCGCGATCTTGGAGAGAACGATGATAGTCCGTTTCGAGTATTTCTCCGAGAGCTGCCCCGCCATCCCGGAGAACAGGATGAAAGGCAGCGCGAACGTGATCCCTGCGATTGCCTGATCGTCGGTGGACTCCGCCACTTGTCCTTCAGCTCCAGGCGCCACGACGACGATCGACATGAGCAGGATCATCTGCTTGTATACATTGTCGTTGAACGCTCCCAGGAACTGTGTCACGAGCAGCGAGTTGAAGGATTTCGCGGAATGGTGCATTTAAATTTCGTGGGTGTGAGCCGGCGAAGGAATTCCCATTGTCCACGGATTCCCGCGAAATTTCACGGAATTTTCGAGCGAATGATTTCTTCCGCGTTCGTCAGCGCAGAGAGCGGGATTTCGAGATCCACCGCGCTCGCGGCGTCCATGTTTATCGTGACCTCGTACCACGGAAGCATCCGGACGACCATCTCGGCGGGGTTCGCGCCTTTCGTCAGGATTTCGGAAACCATCGCGGCGGTGATCAGGCCCGCGCGTTTGAAGTTCACGGTGACGCTTACGACGGAATGCGAGATCGCTTTCATCGAGCTTGAAACGAGCGGCACCTTCGATTCCCACGCGACTTTCGCCACGCGCTCGACGTTCTCGTAAATCTGGAAGTCTATCGGAACCCATATCGCGTCGACGTCCGCGCTGATCAGGCTTGCGGTCGCGCCCTCGATCTGCGATTCCTCCGCGACCCTTATAGGCGTGATTCTGAGCGAGCTTCGAAGCGCGTCCCAGTCGACTTCGGGGCTGTATTCGTCTCGCCAGCGGTCTTCGCCGGAAAGGAAATCCTGGGACGCGCGAAGCTCGTAAGTCGAGACAGGGTTGTCCATCGAGAGCAGAATGCCGAGATGTTTCATCTCCGGAATCGTCCTTCGAAATTCCCGCAGGATGTTCCTTGTATCGACCCAGGTGGATACTCCGGTGACGTTTCTGCCCGAGGTTCCCTCGCCCTCATTAACGATGCCCGCGGACTCGGGATTCGTCACTGCGCTGAACACGATCGGGATTTCGCGTTCGAGTTCCATCGCAATGGTTGTCATTTTAGTTCCCATCGCCACGATGACGTCGACCTCGATTTCGTCCCGGAACATTTCGATGACTTCCCGCGCGCGGTCCTCGTTTTCCGCGAGATGTTCCTCGAAAATCTTGTATTCGAACGAAGCGACCTCGAGTCCGTGGCGGAGACCCTCGAAGGCGACGAGGTCGTTCTTCGATTCGTGCCAGAAAAGCACGCCGATTCGGAAGGGGCGCGCTTCCTCCTCTGCCGCGGCGGGATTCATTGCCCCTGTGAGGGCGATGAGGAAAGTCGCGAAGAAAAAGCATCGTGCCATAAAATAATTTCTTGAACAAAAATGACCTTGAATGGCGACATGGAGTAAAATTCATTCTATCCAACTTTTAGCTTAGATCAAATCATAGTGGAGACAACGATGTCCGAACAAACTCCTCCGTCTGTTGGCGCATTCTGCTGGAACGAACTGATGACCCACGAGCCAGGCAAGTCCCGCGAATTCTATGGCTCTCTTTTCGGCTGGGAATTCAAGGACGAGAACATGGGCGAATTCACCTACACCATCATTCGCAAGGGCGAAACCCACGTCGGTGGGATGATGGGGATGAGCGGCCCGGATTTCGAGGGCGTGCCGAACCACTGGGTTTCGTACGTGCTTGTCGAGGACGTTCACGTGGCCGCGTCGAAGATTCAGGAACTCGGCGGACACGTAATCCACGGGCCGGCGCAGGTCCCGAACGTCGGCGAATTCGTAGTGTTCGCGGACCCGTCAGGAGCGGTCGTCGCGGCATGGAAAAGCCTCCAGCAGGCCGAAAGCTGCTGATTGATTATTTAAACCTGCAAACGAGGAGATAAAAATGTCCGAACACCAAACTCCGCCTGTTGGCACGTTTTGCTGGAACGAGCTCATGACCCGCGATCCCGACAAGGCGAAAGCTTTCTACGGAGAGCTTTTCGGCTGGGACGCGTCGGTACAGAGTATGGGCGGCGCTTTCGACTATTACTTTTTCACCAAGAACGGAGAAACGGTGGCTGGAATGTTCCCGATGTCGGGACCGATGTTCGAGGGCGTTCCCGATCACTGGCTTTCGTACGTCCACGTCGAGGACATCGACGCGACCGCGGAAGAGGTCAAGGCACAGGGCGGGACGATCTACCACGGTCCCGCGAAGATTCCGGGCATGGACAGCCAGTTCGTGGTTTTTGCCGACGCGACAGGCGCGACAGGCGCGGCGTGGTCGTCGAAATGAGAGTTCGGAAATGGACGTCACCGTAAACGGCGAGCGGAGAGAGACCCGCGACGGAATAAGTGTCGCGGAGCTTCTTTTCGAACTCGGAATGGCGGGAAAACCCGTGGCGGTGGAAGTAAACGAGCGGGTTGTCAAAAAGGCGTCCCACGCGGAGCACAGATTGTCGCCAGGAGACGCGGTCGAGGTAATCACCTTCGTCGGCGGAGGCTGAGTGAAAGGGATTCAGGAATTCAAATTCAGAATGCGGAATCCCGCGACTGGAATGTAGACTGGATAGAATCGAACTTCGGGTTCGCGGAACTTTCTCGGCATATTAGACTTCGTTATGGCTTCTGAAAATTCGATTATTGCCCTGCTTTCCGACTTCGGCGTCAAGGACTATTACGTCGGCGCGATGAAGGGCGTGATCCTTTCGATAAATCCGCGGGCGAATGTGGTCGATATTTCCCACAACGTCGTGGCGCAGGACGTCGCGGAGGCGGGGTTCACACTCTCCGGGTGCGTTCCGTACTTCCCGACGGGGACGATCTTCGTCAGCGTCGTCGATCCGGGGGTGGGGAGCGATCGCAGCATCATCCTCGTCGAAACCGATCGCCACAAATTTCTCGCGCCGGACAACGGGCTGCTGTCACTCGTGATGGCGAACGAAACCGTCGTCGGCATTACCGAGGTGACGAATTCGAAGTACTTTCTCGAAAACATATCGAGCACTTTTCACGGCCGCGACATATTCGCCCCGTGCGCGGCGCACCTTTCGCTCGGCGTGAAGGTGGAGGCCCTCGGAAAGCCGCTGGAAAACCCGGTGATGTTCGACTTCGGAAAGCCGGACGTGCTCGATAACGGCGCGCTCGTAGGGCGGGTCGTTCATATCGATCGCTTCGGGAACCTCGTTACGAACATCACTCGCGAGCACCTGAATAAATTCCTGCCGTCGATTTCGGAAGGCACGGCAACCGTAGGTGTAAAGGATGACGACACGCTGAATTTCGGAGAAAGCAACATACTGATCGACGTCACGGGGCAGGAGATCGCTGGAATTTCGAAGAGCTACGCAAGCCGGAAATCGGGGCAGTTCGTCGCGGTGTTCGGCTCGACGGGACGGCTAGAGATCAGCGTCGTCGACGGCTCCGCGGCCCACGAGCTGAAGAGCGGCCGTAGGACTCCGGTGATCATTCAGGAAACCGAGGGTTCGGATAAGAGCCTTCGCGGCGCCAAAGTTGCGGATCAAAAGGACGGGGCGAAAAAGTCCTCGCGCAAAAGAGTGGTGGAGAAGCCTCCTCAGATAAGAAAAAAGACAGTCAAGAAGCCGTGATCGTACGGGAAAGCATTTTCGATGGACTGACATTATTCGAGCCGTCTTCCGAATTTGATTAAAGGAATCTTGACCTCCACATAAAACAACGTTTTTAGTATTAAATAAACGTATTGAGCTTTAAAGATAAAATATTTATATATGTTTTACAGTAAAACATATATATGAAAACTTTATATATATTACATATAATCATTTTTAAGGAAGTCATCGGATTACTTAATGAAATTCTATCCAGCATGCGGAGTCTGATTACGACGCTATAATCGGACTATTATTTTAGCTGATCGGTGGTAATATTTCGAGATGGCCAAAACGAAAGCGAAACCTGAAGCTGCCAGCGGCGTTCCGGTCCTCGAACTCGAAAAGTTCCTTGCAAAAAAGCCTGAGCTTTTCGTATTCCTCGCCACGGGCGGAGAAACTTTTTTTATCGACGAGACTCGGAGGATCGTATCCGATTATTTCCTCGGCGCCGGTGACGCTGGAAAATGCGAAATCGTCATCGACCACTCCGAAAAGGGGGCGAAGAACTTCGACAAGGAACTTTATACCCTTTCGATGTTCACGCCGAGAAAGCTTGTGGTGCTTAACGCCAAAGGTTCGTTCCTCGTCGAGCAAAAAAAGAAAATCGTCGACTTTGCGGGGAGCGGATCTACGAGAGCCGGTCTGCTGATTGTGAGCGAGGATCTCAAAAGCAACACGAACGTCTATAAGGCGGTTCTGGAGCACGGCCTTGTGATCGACGCCGGTCCGCTAAAAAAGCACGCGGTGAAGGATTTCGTCGTCGGTCGCTTTGAAAAACTAGGGAAAAAGTGCTCCCCGCAGGTGGCGCAGATAATCGTCGACATCTGTGGACAGAGCCTCACGCGCCTCATCGGCGAGGTCGAAAAGACCGTTCTGTACGTGAAGGACCGCCAGCAGATCGTTCGCGAGGACGTTGAGGCGCTGACCATCCGCACCTTCGAAGGGAAGATCTGGGACGTTCTCGACGCCGTGAGCGAGCGGAACCCGCGAAAAGCGCTCGATCATCTTGCGAAGATGCTTCTGCAGGACGCTTCGGGCGCGCCTTTCATGTTCATCAACATGCTTGCGTCCCAGATCGCGCGGCTCTGGAACATCAAAAGCGAGCTTGCAAAGCGCGCCGGGCCGGACGAGATCGCGATGAACCTCGGGATGAGCGGATTCATCGTCCAGAAGGCTCTCCCCCACGCAAAAAGGATGTCGTTCCCCGAACTTCGTGAAAAATCGCGGATCGTGCTCGAAGCCGAGCGTCTCGCAAAAACCTCATCGCTGGCGGAAACGGAATTGATTCTGGAGACGCTAATGGTTAAGCTATCATCCTGAGCACATCACAATTCACAGGGTATCCATGGCACAGACACGAAGATCATCACGGGAGGCTCGGGAAGAGGGATCCTCCGGTTCGAGGCGCAGACGCAGAAAGGAAGAAGAGGAAGTTCAGGAAGAGGAAGCGCCGCGAAAGAGCCGAAGAAGGTCGTCCCGCGTGGAGGAGGAAGAAGAGGAAGAGGAAGAATCACCGAGAAGTCGGAAGTCCGGAAGTTCCTCCAGATCGAGCGGCGGCTCGTCCGGAAAGCGCTCGTCGCGCAGGTCGATCGTTCCGGTGGAGAACAACACCACGCGGAACGTCGCGCTTATCGTGATCGGACTCGTACTCGCGGTAGTGGGCATACTGATCCTCACTCTCCGAGGCGGAGGCGAACCTAACGAAGCGCCTCCTCCTGTCGACGACGGAAGCGGAGATTACAACGCCAAGTGGCAGGCCGCGAATAAGCTCTACAACGACGCCGAACGAATTTTTCGTGACGCGATGGGCAAAAAGGATTCCGACGAAGGCTCTTACAAGACCTTGCTCAAGGAGAGTTACACAAAGCTTACGGAGGCGTCCCAGATTCTGGCGGACGTTCAGGCACACGCGGTAAAAAACAACCGCCAATCCGCGGTCGGCGGGACTTTCGACAGTCTCGGCATGAAGATCAACACCTTAAGCACCACCATCCGAAAGGAACCCGTGGCAGGCGAGCTGAACCTTCCGCGAATTCAGTCCGTCACCATGGAGGAAGACGATTTCGACTGGGATGCACCCGTCACAGGTAACTGACCACGCCATGAAAGAGAACAGAAGAGTGCTGATCGCGAAGGCGGGACTCGACGGCCACGACCGTGGCGCGAAGGTTGTCGCATCTCTTCTGACTGAAGCGGGTTTCGAAGTGATTTACACAGGACTCCACCAGACTCCGGAAATGATCGCGCGCACCGCGGCGGACGAAGACGTGTTCGCAGTGGGAGTATCTTCGCTTTCGGGCGCGCACATGACGCTGTTCCCGAAAATCCGCAGGACTCTCGACGAAGCTGGGCTTATGGACGTCGTGCTCTTCGGCGGCGGGATCATTCCCGAGGACGACCAGAGGGATCTGAAATCCATGGGAGTCGAGGCGATCTTCGGCCCTGGTACGCAGAGCGCGGAGTTCGTCGACTTTTTGAACCGGAGGCTGACTTCGGACGTTAGGACTTAAACCACAGGAGTTACGATGCCGCCGCCGAGAAAAGCGAAACACATAAGTCAGTTCGAACGGGCAGGACATGAACGTCAAGGACTGGGAGGCAGGAGGAGTCAGGGTCCGGGTAGCGGCGCCATCTGGATTCTTGCGATTCTGCTCGTTCTGAGCGTGTTTCTGAATATCGTGCTCGGCACGTCCGCGGCGGGACGGACCGCGGGGACGCGGATTCCGGGTTCCACTTCTTCCCGCGCGGGAATAATCGAATACGAGGTCAGTCCGGGCGGAGAAGACAAGGTCGCTCTTATCGAACTTTCGGGAGTCATTCAGGAAGGTCTCGGGTCTATGTTCCTCGGCGTCGGCTCTGACCTCGAGTTCCTGAAAGATCAGTTCGAAATCGCTGGCGACCGCGACGAAATCAAGGCGGTAATCTTCAAGATCAACTCGCCTGGCGGGACGGTTACCGCGAGCGATAATTTCCATCACTATCTAGAGGACTGGCGCAAATTCTATCAGAAACCCGTGATCGTTTTCATGGGAGACGTATGCGCGTCCGGCGGCGTGTACATTGCGAGCGCCTGCGACGTTCTGATGGCGCAGCCCACCACCACCACGGGAAGCGTCGGCGTTATTTTGAGCTTCTTCCAGGTGCAGAAGCTCCTGGGCGACCTTGGCGTAGAGAGCATCAATATCACTTCGGGCGAATTCAAGGATATGGGGAGCATGTACCGCGCGCCTTCAGCGGAGGAGGACGCGCTGTTCCACGATATGATCGACGAAATGTACGGAAGGTTCGTCGAACTCGTCGAGGGCGGACGGAATCGACTTTCGGATTCGCAGCGTTCGAGGTTGAAACTCCCTTCCGTTGGCAACTGGACAATCGACCGTCTCGCGTACGGCGCTGCGGACGATGACGCGGACAATGCGGGGGCTGGGAAACAGGGTTCCGCGGAATCCGGTGACGAGAGTACCGACGAGGTCCAGTCCGACGAACTCGACGACGACGGCGTTCTTCACGCGAATTCGGACGAGTCCGGGTCTGTGGCTTTCCGCAAGGACACGGGAATGGTCTTTACCGCGACGCAGGCTCTTGAAAGGGGTCTGATCGATCAGATCGGCTACTTCGAGGACGCAGTGAAGCTGATTTCTAAAATCGCGGGTGTCTCGAATCCGACGATCGTTTCGTACGCGATGCCGGTGACGTTCTTTGACGCGCTGATGGGAGCGGAGCGTCAGCCGACGATAATGGACCTCAAAATGTATTCGGGTCCGAAGTTCCTTTACTTATGGCCGGCGCCTTAGGGGTCGCGAACTCCGAGCAGCCATTTCCACGCGGGCACAAGCGCGATTTCATTCCTTCGTCCCTCCTGATCGAACGTGATTATAGTGCCTTTGTCGATTTCGAGGGTTTTCATTGCCTCCCTGATTCCTCGAAGTTCTCGATTCTCGTTCCGTGAATCGAGTTCATAGCAAACCTGGATCGCCTCCGACGGCCTGTGTGAATCCATGACGATGAAATCGCATTCGAAATTTCCTTTGAAATAGAAGAAGTCTCTTTTCTTTCTAAACAGATCGATAGCGATCATGTTCTCGAGAAGCGACCCACGGTTCTCTGAAAACGCTCTTCCGAGCAAGCTGAATCCGTTGTCGATCAGATAAACTTTTTTGGGGTTCATCGTTCTCTTACGAACGGAATAGGAAAACTTTTCTATGCCTATTATGAAAAATGCCTCCATCAGAAATCTGAAATAGTTCGCGATGGTTCTCTTGCTTGCGTTCGCGCCAGAAGCGACAAGGTGCTTTTCGAATGCGGAGATAGAAAAGACTCTCCCGTAGTCCTCTATCATTCGCGCCATCAGCGGCTCGAATGTTTCCTTAGCTCTGATGGAATGTCTTTCCAGTATGTCACTATAGAAAATGGTCTTGTAATAGGATTGAAGGATTGAACGCTTATTCATTTCCGTATCCTGATGCAGCGTTTCAGGATAACCTCCGCATCGCAGGTAGTTTTCGAACGCGCCGACGATATTCCCGCGATATGCTGTGTTCAAGTCCACCGCATCGAATCCGATTCCATTAAATTTCAGGCACTCATCGAATGAAAAAGGCAGAATTCTTTCTTCGATATACCTGCCTCGAAGTTCGTGCGCGATCTCTCCCGCAAGCAGTGATGAGTTGCTGCCAGATACCACGATCCGAAATGCGCCAGAATTATGAAGCGTTCGCACGAGACGACTCCACTGCGCAACGTGCTGCACCTCGTCGAGAAACAAGAAAGCAGGCTTCTTTCCGGTAAGCTGAACGCAGGCTTCGAAAATACACTCGATATCCGCGGGAACGAAGCCGGAGAGTCTGAAGTCCTCGAAATCCAGGAAAAGAATGTCAGACTTGTCGTAAGCCCGCGACCACATGAGTTCACCTATTTTCTGGAATAGATAATAAGTCTTGCCTGCTCTACGGGGACCAACGATTGCGAGCACGTTCCTTAACTTCTCAATGTCGATTTCCGGAACCGTTCTCCTCGTTAGATCGGGCAGTTTCTTCTCTCGCAGCCAATCGGCGACGATCGGCAAGGCCTGCTTTTTTTCCATCGAATTTCACCTTACGAATGCATCCGGCTCATGTAGAACTGTTTTTTAAAGTAAACAAATTATATTAAAGTTGTTTACTTAAGCAAACAACTTTTTATCGCTACACAATTTAAGAAGATCGTCATCCGCCAGAGACGCAGAGTTATGCGGATGTATCTTTTGCCCTTTTCCTGAAACGCGTATACAGTTAACTGTTTCGCCGACTATTTGTTTCGTCGACGATTGAACTTGGCGCCGACATCTGGCATAGAAAAGGATTGCAGGCAAATTGATCGCGGATTTCGTAGACTTGCTTTATAGGCTCATATTCGACGCCTGCTCGTACCTCTGCCACCAGATGCCTGAGCGGAGCTTGATCTTCGGCGTCCGCCTCCCGCTTTGTTTCAGATGCACCGGAATCTACGCAGGTTTGGCGCTCGGCCTCATTTACCTTTATTTTCGCTACAGGAAGACCGTCACGAAGTACCCTTCAAGAAGATACGTCCTGTTGATGGTTTTCTGCGTCGTACTCCTTCCACTGGACATATTTCCGGTGCTGATCGACCTCATTCCTGACGAATCGACGGTATTTTCGAACATAAGAAGGGCCGTGACTGGACTTTTCTTCGGCGCCGGGCTATCACTATTTGTTTATCCGTCCCTCGTGGTTTTATCGCTCCGTAAGGGAGAACTTCTAAATAATTAATAATTAACAATTAAAAATTAAGGGCGGGTGATAGTTTTGTACTTAATGGCATATCTTTCTGTGCTAAATTGTTAATTATTAACTATTAATTATTAATTGCCGGAGCCGTAGATGATTGGACAAATCAAAAAGGACTTCAACAACCCGCAGGTCTGGAAGCATCGCAAGATGTCGATGTACATCGGTCTTGGGATAATCCTCGCGCTTGTGGTCTACCGGGCGGCGCAGAGCGACGAGAAGAGCTTCAACGAGGGGCTGGAGGCGCGGTTCTACGATACGAGGATGACGCTCCGTCCGGGCACGGTAGAGGAGTCCGCTGCGATCTGCAACATCGACATGGACGACAAGAGCATCCTCGAGATCGGTCGCTGGCCCTGGCCCAGAGTCAAGCAGGCGCAGATGATCGATGCGCTTAAGGAGATGGGCGCGAAATCGGTGGTGTTCGACGTCGAGTTCTTTTCTCCACAGAATCCGCAGTTCCAGGAAGAGCAGTTCGGAAACGAGTCTATCGCGTCGAACTTCAACCCGTACTTCGACTTTATGCTGAGCTGGATCGACGGGACCGAAACCGCCTGGGCGACCAACCAGCGCGGCGCGGCTGAATACTGGGGCGGGCTTGCCAGAACCGACGATCTCGCCAGATTGAACACGACGATGCGGGGAATTCGAAGGGACCTTTATCTGTTTTTCGAGAAGGCGAAACTCGATCACGATGAAATGTTCGCGCGGTCGATCAAAAGCACGGGCAATATTTTCCTCCCCTTCCACTTTCAGGTTCAGCTTCCGGCGGATCTGAGGCCTGAAGCCGGTCCTACATTCAAGGAGGCGTACAAGTTGATCTTCGACCTTCTATACGAAGATCCGAGGTACGAGATCGCTGGCGAAGAAGGTCTGCTCAACAGGACGCTCCAGTGGTGGAACGAGCGGAAGAAGGAGCTGGGCGCGGACGAGGTGAAGCAGCGCGAAACCATCATGGGCAAGTCTCCGGAAGACTGGTTCCGCGAAGACGTGATAAACTTTCACTTTTCGAGCATTCGCAAAGCCGCGATCGCGGCGAAGGCTTATAGTTTCCTCTCGAAGGATGAGGCAGGTAAGGAGATTCTGAGAAGCACGAAAGAGGAATCGAGCATCTACGCGGTCAACATCGAGCATCCGGAATACATAACAGCGCTTTATCCGTTCTACCTCAGGATAGGCAGCCTCGAGTACGAGAACAGAAAACAATCGCTGATGGAGGACGATCCGCTCTATCCGCTCGGTCCTCACGATTCAGTCAGGCAGATCATCGAAGAAGAGTTCCAGAAGGTTCTTTCGATTCTGTTCCTGCAGGATCAGGACAGATTCCTCGGAAAAATCGAAGGAAGCCCGCTGGATTTCGAGCATCATCCACTCGTCGAACCGCCGATTTTCAGGCTGATGACGCACTCCTACAAGTCGAGCTTCGTCTCGATCGATCCCGACGCGGACGGCATTCTTCGCAGGGCGCACGTAATCTGGTTTCGGAGTCCGGATTATCCGAAGTTCGAGGAAGCCAGGGAAAAGGGCGAATACATCGGAAACTACGACCCGAGGACGGGCGAGGGCGAAATTCCTTTTGCGCAGATCGCGTTCAAGGCCGCGATGGATTACCTCGGAATCCCGGACGAGAACATCACGATCATTCCGGGCGAAAACGTCATTATCAGGGACGGGATGTGGCCTGTGTCTCCCGATAAACCCATGGAGAGGAAACTCGTGGAAGAGGTCCGCATTCCTCTCGACGAAAAGGGACGAATGCTCATCAACTGGATAGGCGAAGCCGGCGAGAACTGGGACGAGCATTACGCCCACGTTCCCTTCGCGTCGCTTGTCGAGTACGCCGACCGCAAGGGTCTTATCGAAGAGACGGTGTCCACCGCGTTCGGGAAGGCGGCTTTCTTCAAGGAGAAGTACGCCGACATCGCGGAACGTCTTTCGAGCCTCGTCAACACGATCGGATTCCAGAAGGGTCAGAACAGCAACTGGGATCTCGCGACAGTCTGGGAGGAGCGCGAAGACGTGTTGCACGCAATAAACGATGAATGGAACAGCATCGACGATTTCGACGATCCCGATCTTGCGACGTCGGAAATCCTTTTCCAGTTGATCGAGCCGATGGCAAAGTCGATCGAAGAGCAGAAAGGCGACGAGGTCGCCGAGCATTACCGGAAGCTCAGAAACATTCTTCTCAATATCTACGGGCAGGAATACACCGACAATTTCAAGTTCAGCCTTACGCGAAACACCTCGATGACCATTCCGGAGCTTATCGATCTCGCGTCCCAGAATTTGTCGTTCGATTCGCACAGACAGTTCATCGAGAATTTCGTGACCTACGATCCGAATCCGGGTGAAGGATACACTCTCGCGGAGGCGCTGACCGGAGACCTCGACGAAGAGGGAGTGTTCTACGTCTTCGGTCAGGCCATGGCGAAACAACTGAAGTTCACCGAAGCCGACGCGACGACGGTCGACAAGATCCTCGGTCGCATCACGGAAGCGGGTTTCGCCCCCGTCAGAAGCATCATCGAGCGCGAGTTCGAACTGCTCGAAAGAATACTTCGCAACTACGTGACGATGGAGACGCTCCGGATTGCGGAGTTCACGAAGTACAAGGAAGATATCCTCGCTTTGAGCGAATACGCGGGGGACATCACTAAATTGATCTCTCAGCTCAATCAGGAAATCGAGAACACCACCATCCAGATCGCGGAGCGGACCAACCAGCAGGAGAGGGAGAATCTCATCAAGATGCAGAACGTGCTCGTCGATAACGTCAAGTTCGCAGAGGGGGCGGTTGCGCTCATCGACGCGAACAGGGAGATAATGACGGAGCTTAAAAAGTACATAGGCCCGAGGGTGAAGGATAGGATCTGCGTCGTCGGCGCGACGTTCACCGGAGGCACCGACCTTAAGCCCACGCCGCTGCATCCGCGGTTCCCCGGCGTCGGTCTGCACACGAACGTCGTGAATACCGTCCTTACAAGGCAGTTCATCGCAAGGTCGGAACCGTGGATCAACTTCATCATTTTCGTCGTCGTCGGGGCATTCGTGACCTTCGTCGTCAGCTTTGCGGACCCGAAAAGTTCCGCGCTGTTTCTAGCTGGAGTGCTCCTCCTTGGCATAGGATTCAATTTCTTCATGTTCGGGCATGGAATCTGGCTCGAGCTTGCAATGCCGGTGTTCGCGTCGTTCTTCCCGTACGCGTCGATTACCGCGTACAGACAACTGACGGAAGAAAAGCAGAAAAGGCAGATGCAGAGTATGTTCGGCACTTACGTCTCGCCCGAATTCGTCGAGGAGCTGGCGCGGAACCCCGACGCCGCGAAGACCGGCGGCTCGCGCCGGGATATGAGCGTTATGTTCAGCGACGTGTCCGGTTTCACCACGATCTCGGAGGCGCTGACTCCAGAGGCGCTCGTCGACCTGCTGAACACCTACCTCGGCAAGATGACCGACATAATCATGGAAACGAACGGCTCCGTCGATAAGTACGAGGGAGACGCGATCATGGCGTTCTGGGGAGCGCCGCTCGACAACAACGACCACGCTTACGACATCTGCAGGAACGCGCTGCTCAACCTCGAGGCTCTCTGGAAGCTGAACGTCGAGGAGCTTCGGCCAAAGGGAATGCACGAACTCGACTGCCGCATCGGATTCAACTCCGGTCCAATGGTCGTTGGCAACATGGGATCGTCCAGGAAACTGAACTACACGGTTATGGGAGACGCGGTAAACCAGGGCGCGCGTTTCGAACCCGCCTGTAAGGAGTTCAAGAACCGCATTATGACATCCGAGGAAACCGTTCGAAGGGCAAACGGTCCATTCCCAGGACTGAGGCACCCGGAATACGGCTATCCCATGTCGAAGCCGGGGATGGAGAACTACGAGCCGGCGCGGGATCCCGCGGGCCATCCAGTGCGGTACGATATGCATGTGGACGGTCCGCCGATCGTCAACTTCTACGCGCGTCCGGAGGGTTCCATCGATCCCCGGGTAATCTTCAGACCTCTCGCACGGCTTCAGGTGAAGGGCAAGCTCATCCCCGTGAACACGTTCGAGCTGATGTGCCTCGCAGGCGACGGCTACGCGCCGAGGCTTGCGGACAAGAGCATCAAGCGCTACACAATGGAGGAGACGAACCTCCTATGCGAAATGTACCAGAAGGCTCTCGAGTTCTACTGGGACGGCGACAAGTACGTAAAGCATCGCGAAGACCAGATCAGGCATTTCAAGGAGTGCCAGGAGATGTTCGGAGCTATTCTGGAAAAATTCCCGGAGGACGGGCCTTCGACCTGCTACTTCGAGGATTACTGCGCACAGTGGCTCGATAATCCGCTCCCCGACCCCTGGGGCGGCGTTCACATTCTGCTTACGAAGTAAACTTGCACGGACATCTTGCCCATGATTTTCAATGGAATGCGCAGACCTCCCGTCTGCCCAAAAGCCTTAGTTACGTCTCGTCCGAAGGCTCCGAAAAGACGAAAACATCATCTTGAGATAGTTTCTTTGTCATCCGGTCCTTTCGTTCTCAGCTTTCTTTCCTTCCCGCCTGTTGCGAGAAAGGATCGAGGGCGCCCTCGGTGGACCCGAAGTCATCTCGTCGCCGGAGAAACTCGACGGCAACTTGACGGCTCCGGGTGGTTCGAAATCGTTACCCGCATAAACAGAACCAGCCTACGTTAGTTTATACCGCACTCC
>JANLHZ010000272.1 GCA_024653775.1 Planctomycetota bacterium
CAGAGCCGCAGAGAGCGCGGAGACTCGCAGAGAATTTTGGCTGATGATTTCGGCGGTTTCGCCGTATTCCACGGGAATTTTCGATGAAGGATCAAATCGTCGTCTTTCCGAGCAGATACCACTCCACAGGACCGAAGCGACTGGATCCCCTCTTCCGCATCTGCAAAGGAAAAAATCGAGGCAATAAATTCCATCGAGTCTGGCTGAAACCCCCGAAATCAAAGGGAAATCGGGTACTCGATCAACCAAATCAACTGATGTCGAGTGAACACTGTCGTTATATTTAGTTACGAGGCCTAACGTTTGCGCATAAGGTTGATCGTAGAGAGGAGCACCGAAATATGCGCGCGAGACTTGAACGCGAAACTCTTCAGCGGCCTGATCTTCGAAAGCTGCTTCAGCGCGGTAAGCTGGCTGATGGTGCTGATTTCGCCCGCGAGGTCCACATCCGAGAGCGACGTCTGCGCGCGCATCGCGCTGAACCTTTCGCTTTTGATCTTATCCAGTTCCTTCGAAACGTCCGGCATGTTCTCCTTCGAAAGATCGATGACGCCTCGAAGAGCGCTTTCCGCCGACTCGAGCCGGGCAAGGCTTTTCAGCGCGTCGTCCCGCGTTTCAAGGCTGAGGTCCGTTATGCTGAGGCTCTTTCGCGAGACGTCCCAGATTTTCACGCCGAGTTCCGAGCTGCCCGAAACCGTCCGAGGGAAGTATTCCGCGAAAGGCAGGTAGACCTCGGAATTGCCTTCGAGGAGGGAGCCGAGATCGAAAACCTCTCCCGTATCGAGCTTAACGGCTCCGCCCTCGAAGTTGGAATTCACAATCTGCGCGAATTCTTCGTCCGTCATCGACGAAATCAGCGATGCGCTGATTCCCGCGCCGGACGCGATCGCTCCCGCAAGGTCCGCGGGAAGAAACTTCTGCACGCTCGCGCCCGCTTCTACGGATTCCGCGCCGAAGACGGAAAACGCGAAATCCCCGGCGCTCGCGGAGTCCGCCCGGAGCACCGGGATCCCGCCGAATCCCGAGTCCTCCACTAATGCGTCATATTCCGCTCCCGCGAAATCGAGTTGATCCTGAAGGGATTTGACCTTCTGGTCGGACGGACTTCCGACCGCGAGCCGCTCTTTTACCAGCGACTTCAGGTCCGAAAGTTCGCGCAGCGCGTCGTCGAGTGCTTTATTTCGACCGAAAGCGAAGGAACTTGCGCCCTGGAGGCTCCGCGACGACTTTTCGAGTTCCGCGATCCGCGCGGAGAGCATCGCGTTCGACGTCGACGCGCCGTATTCAGACGCGGCGTACGAAAGCTTGAATCCTCCCGGCAGCAGCCTTTCGGCGCCTGACGTGGCGCGAGCACCCGGCGAGATGAGCTGGGTGACGGATTTATAATTCAGTAGACCGAGAGACTGCATACACTACTTCCTACTTCTAGTATTCGGCAGCTCCGGCTGTAATCTTCGATTTTTTTGCACAGCACGTTTCTGTGTTAAAACTTACGGCCGTCCAAACTAAGGACGCGTACAATAATAACTTACCGATCTCGCATCACATCTTCGCGCCATTTTCACATCGCGCTCAATCGTCAAATCCTCGACGGAACTATGGCTACGACTGCGGTTTGACTCAATCGCGCAATGCGAACCTGACACAAATCTGAGCGCGATTTTCGGTAAGTTATTATTGTACGCGTCCTTACGACAATAGATACATATAGATAGTTGTGTAATCGAATCTCGTCTACGACAATTGTCTTGTAACTCCGGAGGATTCCACTAAAATTTACCCCACGAAACGACACTTAAATACTATGGTGCGATATGTCCTCTAACCCGAATCGCGACATCCTCAGAATTGCTTACACGAGCAAGCTGGTTTCCCTCGACGAAATCACCGAAACCAAGAAGTATCTCGAGTTCAACCTGAGTCAGGGCGAAGTGCTCGACGCTTCGGACGCGCTTTACGAGCGCGGCTACGTTACCGCGATCGTCGCGGACGCGCTGAAGCGCATGGTTTCGCAGATCAGCGACGAGGAGAGCGAAAAGGCCCAGATCGTCGATGAAGGCGACTGCATTGTCGCAATGATAAAGCATGGCGTGCGGGACGAGGAACTCTTCACGATGTACAAGGACGAGCCGCCGGAGATTCCGGAACTCGATCTAAGCAGCGACATCGACATGCCCGTTGCGATCGCGCCTTCGCCGGAATCGGAGCCGAGTCTCGCGAGAGGCAGCGGAATCCGGCCCGCGATAGTCGGCGGTCCGGCGAACGATCCGCAGGCAAAGACGCCTTCCAGCGCGCGCCCAGCGATCGTTGACGAGCCGGTGGAGCAGCCCTCACGAACTCCGTCCGGTCCCCGCCGAGCGGTCGTGGAGCAGGGTGAGCCGCCACGAAGGACGCCGTCCGGGAAGCAGCGCGCGATAGTTGACGAACCGACTGAGCCGCCACGAAGGACGCCGTCCGGGAAGCAGCGTGCGATAGTTGACGAACCGACTGAGCCGCCGCGAAGGACGCCTTCAGGAAAGCAGCGTGCGGTGGTCGACGAGCCTGCGGAGACCAGGAGGATTACGCCGTCCGGAAGACAGCGCGCGGTCATCGACGATGTAGCGGATATTCCCGCGCGCACGGACACCGGCGCGATCGAAGGCGACATCGACGGCGCGCTCGCAGTCCCGCGAAGGTCCGCCTCCGGGACTCACAAGGCGGCGCAGTCGGATAGAATGCCGAGCAAGTCCTCGGGACCCATGCCGTGGAAGTCGATGACGGGCGCGGAAGCCGATGACGGGCGCGGCCATAGAAAATCGTCGGGACGAATGAAAGCCGTGGGCGACGGAGACGAGCGCGGCCCGAAGAAATCCTCCGGGCGGATGAAACCTATGCAGGAAAGCTGGTCGTCGTCTAAGAGTTCGAAGAAATCGTCCGGAACGTACAAGGCCGCGAGTTCGAGCAAAAGCGGCTCGTCGATGTCGCAAAAGGACAAGCAGACGATGATCATCGCAGGCTCCGTCGGCGGCGGCGCGATCTTCCTGATCATCGCCTTCGTCGTTTTGTCGTCTGTACTGTCTGGGCCGACCCCGAAGACGTTCAATAACAACCTTGGAACGAACGATTTCGGTTCAGGCGGAGACGTCGCGAGTAATACCAACGGCGGTTCTGCAGGAAGCGGCGTCGGCGGTTCCTCCGGCTCCGGAGCGCCCGCGGCCGTAAACGATCGCGAACAGTTCAGTTCGCAGCTCGCGGATTTCAAACGCAGCCGCGACACGCGTTCCCTCGTCGCGCTCGGACTCACCTGGCAGGGCAAGGACGACAACTTCGCGCGGCAGGCGTTCACGGCGGCTCACGAAATCGATCCGCGGAACAAGCAGGCGAAAATCGGTCTCGGCTGGGTCTCGTGGGCGCCGCCGAGGGAGATTCAGAACGCTCTCGACATCGACACGAGCAACCTGTTCGACCTGATCGACGACTACCAGGATGGCGAGCGATACCTGCTCCCGCCAGAGAAAGTGACGGAAGCGAACGAGGCGGTCCAGGCGCTGATCCAGGCGAAGGAGGACAAGGAGCGCGCGTGGCGCGAGAACCCGAACCTTCGCTTCCAGGAGCAGATCGAGAACAACATCAAGACCCACAGCATCTTCCGGAACTTCCAGTTCCTCTTCAATTTCGACGACGAGAACTTCGTGATCGCGGTCGATAAGAAACTTTCGGAAACCCGCGGCCAGACGATCACGAGCAGAATCCTCGGTTCGAGGCAGCGAATGTTCAGCCAGAACCACCAGTTCTTTTTCGACAACTTCTCGGTGCCTACGGGGCACACGGTGCGCAGGCACGAGTGGCCTATGACCGCGCTCGTGCTCGCGGACCGCGACAGCTTCCAGACGTTCAGCGAAGACGCGAACACCTGGGGCATCACGAACGGAGTTCTGGCGTATTACCACACCCAGGCGGAGCACATCGTGCTCTACGAGGGCGAACGTATGCTCAGCGAGGAGGAAAACGACGGCACCGTCTTCCACGAGGGCACGCACCAGCTATTCGACGCGTACCGCAAAGAGGGCGGCAAGCGCAGCGCGCTCTGGTTCCAGGAGGGACTTGCAGAATACGTCGGCAGCGTCCTGAAGGAAAACGAAACTACCGGACAGGAAAGCTGGAAGCTCGCGGAACTGAATCAGGGAAGACTCGACGAATACTACTCGCTCAAGAACTACGAAAGGTTCTGGGCGGAACTCGCCCGCAAGACCGGGAATCCGTCCGTGATCATCAGGATGCTCTTCTGCCCCGTCCCGGACGGCGTAAATATGGACATCGCGCTCGCAGACCTTATACGCATCGACGATCGAACCGCGCTGCTTCAGGCCTGCGAGGACATCGTCAGAAACATTCCCGCCTCCGCGTATCGATCCGCGAGGTTCCCCACGTCGCCAAGGGACGTGGCGTACTTCACCGCGAGCAAACTCCAGTCGGGCATCTACGCGATTTCCTGGACGTTCTTCTATTTCTGCTTCAACTTCCAGGGCGGAAAGTACAAGGATCAGATGATCGCGTATATTTCGAAGGAACTCGAAGGAGATTCCAGCGTCCGGAGTTTCCACCAGGCGTTCGGCATAACTCGTCCTTCGGAACTCGACAAGATCAACACCGAGTGGAAGAGCTACGTGAACGATATGTTCGAACTCTACTGCCCGGAAGACGACGTGGTCGAAAGGTTCCGAGAACGTGTCGCCCGCGAGGTCGAGGAGTCCGAGCGCGAGCAGGGCGGCGCTCCGCAACAAGGGGGCGCTCCGCAACAGGGCGCTCCGACTACGGGCGGCCGCAGCGGCGGGTGAACGTCGGCATTCAATTACCCGACAACAACTTTTGCCGCGGTGCTAACTGTAAGGACGAGTGAATACCCCGACGCGGCTTCCTGATAAAACCGCAGATGGACGCGCTCGATGTCCTGCACGAATCCAAGATTGAGGTCGGTCGCGTCGAAAACCGGAATCGGCGGATTGTTATCTACCTGAATGAACCCCTGCCTCGAAAGCGGACCGGGAGCTTCAAGCTCGATCTGCAGCGTATTCGCCTTGACGTATATCACCGAGTCCACAGAACTCTGGCTCAAATCGAAATGGAAGAATCTAAGATTTGCTGCCATAGTATTTTCTCAGTCTTGTGTTTGAAGAAATTGCGATATTATTTCACCCTCGTCGATTGCAATTCCAATAGGAAGGTCACTAGATGAATAGAGCGATCTCAATTCACTCTTATATAACTCTGCGTTTCCAACGGCAGCTAAAATTCGAATTCGTACTAGCAACTGATGGGATTCGAGGCTAGCGCTCCGGCATTGATTCATAAGTCGGTTGGCATCTGCCTCATCTAATCCACGGGCAAATATTTCTGACAGAGTCATCAATTTTCCCCATATGAACTTTAGTCTCTTTTCGGGGTCTGCCGCTGTTACTGATAAAGAATTAGGAAAACAATATTTGAGTTGAAGACTTTCAATATCTTCTATCGAAACGGTAGCTTTTATTTGTAAACTATCTGTTTCTTCGTCGCGACCTGACAGCGAATGCCACAAATATGAAGCTACAAGAACACCACTGAGAAGCAGTATAAAAAAAATTAAACTCTGCAGCGATCTATGGAGCAGTACGTTATTTGTCATGCCAATATCTCGCTTACCTTACCCGGCCAGTACCGGATTTTCTATAAAACTTGTAGAACCTCTCTCTTACGCCAGCAATATTTACACGAGGAAAGTCTGGGTCGACGGACCAACCTGGACGATAATTTCTTTGACCAAGACCAGGTGTCTGTTCCAGCCCTCCTCCTACGTCACTTCCTTCAGTAGGTTCGCCTTCTTGCGGCATACCCCTTGGCGAATAGAAATGAGTAGCTCCGCAAGAGGGATCATTAACTTGACCTGATAAGATTTTTCTTGCAAGATCTAGCATTTCTTGCGTAGGCGCCTGATTGTGCGCTAGGCCTTGATAACTTATAGGATTTTGCCCATTTCTTTTGCTACGGTTTAATGCTAGAAATCCAACAGATGCTCTCTCAATAGAGTTTCCGACCGATGCTTCAGACATAATTATAGTAGCTAGTCTCCGGATATTCTCAGGTGTATTAAATCTTTCTAAATCTTCCCGCGTTATAATTGAAGGACAATCTTCGTCCTCGGCAATATCAACCTCTTCGTCAATATCACTTGTTGCGCTACCCGTTCGATCTGATTGCGGGTGAAGAGGAACCGCTTCTTGCTCGCTCTCATCCTCATCTTCACCAGAAGCTGATTGAGATTCCTCGAACTCATCTCTACGTCGAATAATTTCAGGCAAGGATAGTTTTTTTAATTCCGTCCAGGCACTACTTGTTCGAGGTCCCCAATCGCCATCGATCCCATCGCTATCTGTGCTTCTTAATATCGAGCCAAACCCAAATTCCTTTAGGGCACTCTGGAATGCCTTTACCAAATCATCCAACGACGCTGGCCCCCGTCTTCCTTCTCTCATTTGAAATAGGAAGTACTCATGGGCAATCATCCAGATTGCCATAAACTGGATCATGTGTTCAATACTGTCAGCACTAAGTTTATCGTCGCTGTGAAGTGCAATCGAGATGAATGGTTGGCCTTCAACAATAGTCACTTCAATCTCAATGCCACAATTAAGTAATTTAGAAAACTCTGCCCACACTGGAAGTTCTAGCGGGTCCACTCCCGCTCCACGAATATCAGTGCTGGGAAATAATTCATTGAATTTTCTTATAATTTTATCAAGAGTCTCCTGCGATCTATTTCGACCATAATCCTCTAGAATATCTTCAAGCTCCTCTGCCAATTCTTCATCATTTTTGTTTCCTTTCTCTTTTTGGCTGTCTCCTTTGTTTTCTACTTGTCCCACAAAACGGTTTAAACTCCTCTTCATCAAATACATTTCCTGCTCGGGCACGTCGAGTTTTATGAAGTATTCGAATTCCTTTGGTGTTAAATAAGTCATTTTCACCTCGGGATGCTGACGGTTATTATCGAAAGGGTCGCATCCACCGGAGGAGGCGCGAAGACGTTCAGCACAGTACTTAAAATCGTGCTGTTTTCGACCATGATTTTGCCGTCGATTCCATTTCCGCGGGTGAATTCGTAGCCGAACATTCCGAGGAGGGGTTCCAAGAGCCATTGGAGCGGTGATTCTCGCTCCGTAGCGCGCGAGTATGATATCGAGGAGCGTTTTCACGTTCGACCTCACGAGGGACATATTATTGTACATC
>JANLHZ010000273.1 GCA_024653775.1 Planctomycetota bacterium
GCTTCGCTGAACGTTGCTGTCATAGCGCTGTTAACTGCCACATTCGTCGCATTGTTAACCGGGACGGTGGAGCTTACTGTTGGCGCGAGAGTATCCGGCACTGCCCCGGTGGTAAATGTCCATACCTTGTTAAGCGCCAGGGTATTGCCCGCAAGGTCTTTGACTCCTGTGGTGATCGTGGCGGTATGTAGCGTGTTTGCTTCAAGATCGGCATTCGGTGTAAACGTCGCCGTGACTCCCGTGTAGGTCACGGTTCCCGTAACAGACGAGGACCCCGCAACTGTGAAAGTTGCCGTTGTAATGGTCAGCGACTTCATCGCCTCGCTGAACGTTGCGGTCATGGCGCTGTTGATTGCCACATTCGTAGCGCCACTAGCAGGTACCATTGAACTCACGGTTAGCGCCGTGGTATCCGGGGAAGTACTAATTACATCATGGTTAGTATCACATCCAGCACCTGTAATAAAGATAAGTGTTCCAATAAAACACATAAAAAAGTAAACAAACTTATTCATCATCAGCCAACACAATCTAAAATGTAGAATATCTTAAAAATTTTCTTGGAGTCAAAGTCGAATTTAGAACCTCACGCCTCGCCTTCTGCTGAAGACCAGCGTAAACACAAACATTCCCAGAAAAACGACGAAAAGAACCTTTGCAATCCAGATCGCCGTACCCGCAATGTCCGTAAACCCGAGAGTGCCGGCAAGGACTGCTACCAGCAGAAATATTAACGAATAGTATAACATTACATTCTTTTTCTATGCGTCTACCCTTGGTCCAGGCGACGATTCAACAAGTTCAAAATTCTCATCGCGAGATCCGCGATGAGAAATCAAAAGAGTTGTTACTGATACGTGATAAAGATGACTTTCTTGTTTGAGTACCTGCCGTGGACTTTCATCCCGGCTGAACCTATGCAGCATCTCAGTCTTCCTTAAGCAAAAGTCCGGCCGGGCTGGCGCCATTTCGCGACAGCGTTCAAATGTCAGTAAAAACACACTAATTATATGTTTTGCAAGCGGTGTTACACAGTTGTGCGGCTCTTTCGAAGGAGGTTCGGGAAAACACTGAAGGCAAAATCGGTTTTTGATTGTCGAAATAGATCGGAATATGATATGAATTTCACATCTCCGTCTAAGATCTGGACCGGAAGGGAGGGGAACCATGCTCATCCGATTGGTTCTTGCAGTGGACGAGCCTTCGCTACTAAAGCAATTCCAGACAATTCTGATGCGTCCAGACATCCTTGTCATTACGCCTTCGGTGCGACGAAACCTTTGGGAATGGGTGCGAGTTGAACCTGCTGACGCAATACTGTTCGGCACGATTGATGCTGTGCAGGTTCAGCATGTCAGATTGTCATCTGAGGCGCAAGGGCGCGGCGCTCCTGGCGGTAGTGGCGAAGGTGGCCGGACACGCGCGGCGTTTTCCCCAAAAATCAGGGCATGGTAAACCGCAGCAATCCGTGAAAATCGCGGAGCCTTATGAAAATCACGCGTTAATTTTTTTCGACTCTTCCTTCTTCGCCAGTTTATCGATATGGCGCTCGACATCCTCTACTGTCGCCCAGCCTTGAAGAAATAGGCCGACCAGCTCGAACGTTCGTTTCGTCGGTTTGCGTCCCGTCCAAAGCGCGATCAGTATCGAAACGATCATCGCGCAGTAGACTTGAATCGCAATTCCGTTTTGACTTTCGCTTATCAGATGCCGCACGCCGAGAACTTGTTTGAACCACCTGAAGAACAGTTCGACATGCCACCTGTGTCGATAGATCAGCGATACGAGGTCGGCGTCGATATCGAGAATGTTCGTGCAAAGGATCATTTCCTTTCCGTCGTCGCCCATCACGGTTACAAGTCGCACCGGCGTGTCCCACAGCGCGGACGTCCGCTTTGAGCCGAGTCTTACCAAAGCGTCGCGAAGCACCCCTGCGTCGCGGTCTTTCTTTCGGAGTTCGCGTTCTTCGATCACCTCGTAAATCGCGTTCGATTTCACCCTGACGACGAATGACGATCCCACCGCGATTATGTCTCCGAGCAGGTCGTAGGCGGCGTAGCCTCGATCAAGGACGTAGCAGCGACCGGCTTCGAGCATGGATTTTAGCGCCGAGGTTTCAGAGCCGCTGCCGTGCGTGATCTCCGCATCCACGGCCACGCCCTTCAGAATCTCGTAATGGACATGCGCCTTCGCGGCTCGGTGCTTGTCATCCATCCAAAGCGCCCACGCCACGCGCGAAAGCGTCGGAAGCAGCGTGCCATCGACCGCGGTGAGAATTTGCTTCATTTCGAGAAGTCTTTTGTCCAGTTTTTGAGTCACCGCGCCCATTTTGGACGACAACTCTTTTATGAAGTCGAGCAGGATCTTAGCGTCGAACAACTTCGTGGACGACGATTCCGAGAAACTTCCAAGGCTGAACTTCGGGACGCCGAGCTTCTTTTGAATACCTGGAAGCTCGCTGACCTGCTGGAGTCCGCGCATACTCGTGATAAGCGGATTCAAATAATAGAAAAGGAGGAAGACGACGTAATCGTGGAACTCGAGAACCCTGTTTCCTTCCTCGGCGCGCTCCTTGAGCCTTTCGAGCAAAGGGACGAGTTGTTTGAAGAACTTGAATCCTTCGAGCTGATCCTCGGGCGGATGATTCGGCGCTCTTTTTTTGCGATTAGCCACGGCGAGCCCCCTGCATGTCAGGATGGCATTATCTTCGGGACTCGAAGATGATCTCATGGCATCATGTCAGGATCACGCTGAGACCCAGTTCAAAAACGCCACTTGTGTGTTTCACTGCATGAGGCGTGCCGAACAGTATTGCCTGCTGACGTGATGATTATCAGCCAATCGTTTCTAAAAGGCTCGGTGAAAGAAAAGATGGATGCCCTGCAGAGCGAGGTCGATTCTCCGGCTACGGTGGTGCTGTCTGACAGCGCCGATCCTGCGACGCACGCGCAGTTAATGACAGATGGTTGTGACGCGGTACTGTATTCAGGTCTTGCAGTAGAGCAGATACGCAATGTGATCGAGACCATCCTGGAAAAACGCAGCCGTCTCGCGCAGAAGCGCTTTTTCGCCCCCCAACCGCTGGCGGAACCGAGACTTTCGGACTTCGTTTCTCAAAGCTCCGGCATGGCTTCCTTCATGAATCTCGTGCCAAGAGTCGTGCAGAGCGAGTCCACGCTGCTCCTTGAGGGGGAAACCGGCGTGGGCAAGGAACGACTAGCGTCCGCAATCCACTCGGAAGGTCCGCGATCGAATGGACGCTTCGTTGCGCTGAATTGTGGCGCATTGCCGGAACACCTGATTGAAAGCGAGCTTTTCGGCTATGTTCGTGGAGCTTTCACTGGTGCCACCGCTTCGCGTCGTGGCTGGTTCGAGATCGCGCATAACGGCACATTGTTCCTTGATGAAGTCGGGGAGATCCCGGTGCATCTTCAGGTGAAACTGTTGCGCGCCATCCAGGAACACGAGGTACAGCCCATAGGAAGTGAAAAATCTTTTTCCGTAGACGTCCGCATTATTGCGGCAAGTAACCGTCCGCTGGAATCCGACGTGGAATCCGGTCATTTCCGAAGAGATTTGTATCATCGACTCAGCGTTGTGAAAGTCGTAATCCCTCCCTTGCGCGAACATCCGGAGGATATTCCCACCCTGGTAAATAGACATATCCCGTACATTAGTCGACAATTAGGCCGACGCGTTAGCGGGATTAGCGAAAAGGCTATGGATGTGCTATGCCGGTATTCCTGGCCTGGTAATTTACGGGAACTGAATAACGTCATCGAGCGCGCCATCCTGCTATGCGACGATATGGAAATCGACCTGGTTCATCTTGCAGACCCCAGCGAAAGAACGTTGGGTAAGGGGATATCCGTTCAGAAGGCGGAGTCACCGAGAGATCACTCGGAAACTGATTCGACACACCACCTAAGGCTACCGAAACATTGGCTAGGCAAACAGCTTAAAGATGTGCGAGAATATCTCCTCTTCGATCTGGAACGACAATACATTGAAGGTTTACTGATCGCCGCGAAAGGACGGATTGGAGAAGCAGCCAATAAGGCGGGTATTCTTGAACGCTCGCTCTACGGAAAAATGAAAAAACTGGGCATCCGCAAGGAGGCATTCCGGTCGTAACGGAATTCAAACAGGTTTTGAAGTATGTCTCGTAAACGTCTCCGGCCAGGCAAAGTCTGAGCCATAAATTTACACCGCGATGCACTTTGACCGCGCGATGATCGAAAAGCGCTCGAAATCGGGATGCGCGTTCGCAGCGTGCCAGAAACGAGACTGCTGGTACTGCACCTGATTCGGGGAACAGGAGTCAGACGGACGACTTCGATAGATGTGGTCGCAATTATCAGTGTTCATCCGTGTTCAACTGTGGTTAAATGCGTGAATGCTAAGCACGGGACTCAGAAGCAAACTCATCGCGCTGCCGGTGACACTCATCGGAGTGTCGATCCTGTGCTTTCTGGTTATGCCGCTCGCGGCGCCGGACCCTGTGTCGGCACGAAGCGGAAAGTGGGCGCAGACGGAGGAGCAGAAGCGAATGCTCGTCGAACGACTGCATCTGGACGAGTCGCTCGCCACACAGTACTTCGAGTATATGAAAGGCGCGCTCACTGGCGACTTCGGCGAAAGCTGGGCGACGGGCCGCGACGTCGCGAGCGACCTCGGGAAATGCTTTCCCGCGACCATCGAACTCGCTGTGTGCGCGACCTTCATCGCGATAATCCTCGGCGTGATCGCCGGCGTCCTCAGCGCGGCGTATCGCGGCGGACTTCCGGACATCGTTTCGATGCTGATCGCGCTGATTGGAGTGTCGCTTCCGATTTTCTGGCTCGCCGTGATTTTCAAGAACAGTTTTGCGGGCAGAGGGATGATCGGGCAGCGAATCGTGCTGATGCTCGTGCTGCTGGCATCGATCGTGCTCGCCGGGGTCTGCTACCTCGAAGCGAAAAAACGCCGCGGGCGGATTACTAAGTTCGCGCTGATCCTCGGCTCGATCGCGATCGTCTTCGTCGGACTGTACGTCGGAATTTCGTATCAGGGCGCGATCTCCGACGCGATCGGCCTTTCGAACTGGCGCCTCCCGTCGCAGGGAAGAACGGACATCCGCACGTTCTTCCCCGAAGGATTTCGCGTCACCGGATTCCTGACAGTCGACTCGATCATCGCTGGAAGGAGCGACATTTTTTTTGACGCGATCAGACATCTGATCCTTCCTTCGATCGCACTCGCGACGATTCCGATGGCAGTCATAGCGCGGCTGACGCGCTCGTCGATGATCGAGGTCATCGGGCAGGACTACATCACGTCCGCCCGCGCGAAGGGGCTTTCGAGGTTCAAGGTCATTACGAAGCACGCGCTGAAGAACACGTTGCTTCCGGTCATCACGATTTCCGGCACTCAGTTCGGATACCTTCTCGGCGGCGCGGTGTTGACGGAAACGATCTTCTCCTGGCCAGGCCTCGGGCAGTTCACCGTCGACGCGGTGCTCGGGTCGGACTACGAATGTGTCCGTGCGGGCGTTCTGCTGATGGCGACGAGCTTCGTCGTTGTGAACGCGATAGTTGACGTCAGCTATTCGCTCGTCGATCCGCGGCAGCGAAAGTAAACACTCGGAGCGGTTTAGGCGGGACGCGGAATTTTGTTTCGCGGAAATTGATACCCGAAAAAAAATCGCCCGGTTTTGAGGCCGGGCGATTTCGACGTGTTCAAACGCGGAGCAGCAGCGGAATTACTGTCGGAGTCTTTCGAGTTCCTTGTCGATTCTGCTGAGGAGCTGTTCGAGGTCCTGCTCGATAGCGTTGATCTTGCGCTCGATGACTTCGGGAGTGAGATCGGAGATCATTGTTGGTCCTTCGGTTTGGTGGTTGTTTTTATTTGAAGTACCGAGGTTGGTCGGTGCTGACTTTTTCGGCACACTTTGATTCGCGAATTATTTTCGCCTTGGAAATTTTTTCGCCGTCGGTCGTTTGGTCGCACGGCGAACGGAAATCCCCGCGGAAAAATATTTGTGCGACGCCAATAAAAAAGGGCGGGGATCAATCCGCCCTTGCAGGTTTCGAAAGTGCCGGGGACTTTCTCGCTCTTTTGTCGTCACGATCTTCAACAAGACGCTTCGACTTGCAGAGATCGAAGTCCCCGGCACTTGGTTTTACTCACCTTCAAGCTCGCTCAGTCGATCGAGAACCTGACCCAGAGTCTGCGCCTGCTGAGCGATGGTTTCGCGCTGCTCTTCGATGACTCTGCGAAGCCCCGCGATTTCATCCGATTGCTCGGCGCCGGTCGCCTTGACAGCCGCGATATCGAAGGCATTGGTCTGAACCTGCGCTTCCACGCGCGCGATACGCGCGGCGTGCTCGCCCAGGATGACTCGCTGAGCGTCCACGCGTCCGGAGATTCCGGAGATCACCGAGTTCGGGTCGAAATTCGTCTTCACGAAGCGATCGAACAGAACCGAAATCCGCTTGTGCTTGACGCCGTCGATCGTCGCCGTGACGTTGTCCCAGCGGACAGGCTCCGCCGCGCGGGCGACGACGTAGCTTTCCGGATGCGTCCCCGGATCGACGATTGCGTGACCTGCTACGACGGACGAAATGAGCAGATCGCCCGGCTTCACGTCGACTCCGGTATCCGCGACCCAGATATAACCGTTACCAACGGACATTACGAGGTGCGGATTGTCGTCGCTCGCCGCTTTGTCAGGGCTAAGGATACCGAGGTAAGTTCCAATCACGGACGGATCGTTCTCGGCGGTGGTGGCCTCCATTCCGTAGAGGATTTCGAACTTGTCGTTCCCTGCAAGGAAGCGATTTTCGCCGGTCATGGTCATGAGAAGACCGGTTTCGTAGTCCTCGTCGGTCCAGCCGTAGTGAGAACCTGTAAAGGCGTTATAGCTGACGGTCGGTCCTGCAACGGAAATGTTTCCCTGCGGCGCTCCCGTGTCGAAGAAATTGATGAGCACACCGCCGCCCGGACGTTCGACAGCCATTGGATCAGTACCTCCCGCGGAGGTGACGTACAGACTTGCTGGAGGACCACCGGGAGCATTCGCGCCGATTGTGACTTTGCCGCTCGCTCCTTCGATAAACATTCTGGGAGTCGCGGAAGCTCCAGTCACGAACACGATGTCCTTGTCCAGGTTGCCCTGGCTCTGGATGATAAGATTGCCGGCACCGTCGAAAGGATAAGATCCGGATGTATCGCTGACATAGAGTGAGCTTTGATCCGTGGTGTTGTATACCCCGGTTACGCTCGTCTCGTTGAACAGCGCGATACGTCCCACGACGGATAGCCGGTTCGTTGGCGTTATCGTCCCGATACCAACGAATCCCTGGCTGTCTATCCGCATACGCTCCTGTGGAGTTGAAAATCCCGTGGGAGAAGTGCCGAAGGTGATTCTCCCGGGCATATTTCCCGGACCCCCCGGCGCGCCGTCGACTTCACCCGTGATCGATGCCGCCATATCCCACTGTGCGGCCTGCTTGCCGAAGAATTCGAGTGTGCCGAGTTTGTCGTTGGACTGAACATCGAAAGGCGATACGTCGGTGCCCTGCGCGCGCCTGAACTTGAGGATGTTGGTTAAGGTGTTATCGTAGTTTTCGAGCGTGAAGTTCAGTTCTCCAACTTTCGTTACGGAGAACGTCGAAATCGGGAGCAGCGAACCGACGCCGACATCACCGTTTTCGTCGATTACAATCCGCGGCTGCGGAATGGTGCCGCCCAATGTAGTGGTTGCAATCGTAAGACTGCTTCCCTGCGCGCCGAGGAAGGACTCTTTGGCTAATGCGGTGATCTGCACGCCGGGAAGGAAATCGGTAAAGCTGTTGTCGTATCCCGTGAAATTGATCGTGCCGAGTTCGTCCCCGGACTGTACTTCAATAGGAGACGCCTTTGTTCCGCGCGCGTGCCCGACCTGGAACTTCGCTCCCGGCGGGTTGGTCTCGTAGTGATAGACGTCGCTCGCACCGATGTCGGTCCACCCGGTTCCGTTGTTGAAGAACAAAGTTCCGAGTCCGGCATCGACGTACATTTCTCCAAGGGTTCCAGCGCCTGGCGCGGACCCAAGCGGAGCAAGGACCATCGAACCGCTTTCACGCAGCGTGAACGTGTTCGCCGGAGTGCTCGACCCAAGCGGCGTCGTCCAGAACGCAAGCGAGGTGCCCTGGGCGAACGTAGAATAGAACTCTTCCGCCTTCGCCTCGATCTTCGCGGTTCCCTCGGAGACCGAGGAACCACTCCAGCCGCCGAACTTGTATGCGCCGAGAACGTCTCCCGTTCCCACCGCGCCTTCGCTTCCCGGGAATCCGTTGATGCGATTCAGTCCGTAGGATGCCTC
>JANLHZ010000294.1 GCA_024653775.1 Planctomycetota bacterium
AAAAGTAAACAATCTGCGTAGCAGATCGAGGACCGAATTTTCTTTGACCCGCTAACGCGGCTCAATCCAATTTGCGAAAGAAATCGTACGTCATCGTTCGATTTCGCGGTCGTTATAAATGATACCTTCACGCCGAACTCATATTTCTTGTGCGCCTTGCCTTTACCAGTGCATTCGACCTCTGGCGCCCATAGACTATAGATCTTGTTTTTATCTTTCCGCCTTTGATTGCAGACGCGTTCGGCAATATCGAGAAACTGCCGTAAGCTTCTGATAAACAGGGGTGTGCGGCGTCTTTAGCGGGATCTCGACTTTTCGGGACTTGGTTGACAATCCGTGAGAAGCGGCTTTTCGGGCATCGCGGTAGCGACCTGATGTTGCTCCTGGACTGATTCTATACCGACACAACAGTATTTCGTCTTTGAAAAAATGTATAGTCCGATGCTCGCCTTCAAGTTGGACCTGTTTTCGGTGGATGGTCAATACGTAACCCCTAAACCTGCGGGTCGGTGTTCACCGTGCACTGGGGCAGCGCGCCGAGAAAGCTGCGGCCGTAGCCTTTTACAAGCACGCGGCGATCGAGGATCACGACCTCGCCTTTATCCGTTTTCGTGCGAATAAGCCTGCCGAAACCCTGGCGGAGTTTCATTATCGCCTCTGGCAGCGAGTAATGCGTGAACGACGACTTTCCCTGAAGTTCGATGTGCTCGATCTTCGCCTCGACGAGCGGATGCGTCGGAACCTGGAACGGCAGCTTCACGATTATCACCATCCGGAGCGCGTCGCCGCGGACGTCGACGCCTTGCCAGAAACTGTCGGTGCCGAAAAGGACGCTGCGGGGGTTCGCCTTGAAGCTCCCGATCATTTTCGACCGCGGCATCCCGGAGCCGTGGACTAGGACGTTCATTCCCTCGGTTTCGAGCTCGCGCTTAAGGGTTTCCGCCATCAGTCTGAGCTGATAGTAACTCGTGAACAGCACGAACGCGCCGCCCCCGGATTTCTTCACGAACTTCAGGATGTGCTTCGCGGTGAGCGAGTCGTATTCGGAAAGTTCGCCGCGGCGGGTTTTCGAAAATCCTTCGGGTACGGGCATCGAGGTTGGCACGTAGATCGTCACGTTCTTCTTGTAGTCGAACGGGCTGCCGAGCTGGAGGCATTCCGGGTCCGGGACTCCGATGCGGTTCGAAAAGTACTCGAAGTCGTCCTTCTTCGTCGCGAGGGTTGCGCTGGTCATCACTACGCTTTTCAGCTTGTCGAAGAGTTTCTCGCGAAGAATCTCCGCGACGCTTATGGGCGCGGCGTTCAGAACGCAGAATGAACTGCGGCTGGTGAACTTGCCTTCCGCCCAGTACACGAACCCCGGCTCGACCTGCGAGCACCAGGTTTCAAAATCCTTCGCGAGCTCGTTTATCGCGGACGCCCTCGCCTGAATCTCCATTCGAGTTTCGACTTCCTCGGGATGAAGACGATCCTTCATTTTCTGAATGTCCGAATATATCTGCTGGAGACTCTGGACGATGGTCTGATCCTTGAAAAGCGGCTCGCGAAACCTGAGAACGACCGCGCCGTCGTCGCCGTCCGGTTTCTGCTGCTCGGTCTGCATCTCCAGGTGGACCCGGAAGAAGAATTTTTCAGCGGCCTCCTTCGTCCTGTGTACGCGCTCGCACAGCTTCAGATCGACTCCCGGAATCGCGGTGAGCAGGCCCTTGTGCTTGTCCTTGTTGTAGAGCCTGCCGAGGACGATCTTGACTCGAAAAAGGGAGATGCGGATTCCGAGGTGGCTCGCCGCGACCTCCTCCGCGGTGTGCGCCTCGTCGATAACGAGGTGTTTGTAGACGGGAAGGATTCCCGCGGCGTTCTCGCGGATCGCGAGGTCGGTGAAAAGCAGCGCGTGGTTGACGATAAGAAGATTCGCGCCCCAGATTCGCTGACGAGACTTCTGCCAGTGACACTCGGCGTAATGCGGCGAATCCTTCGCGAGACAGTTGCCGGACTCCGCGCTAACCTCCTGCCAGACGCTCTGATTCGGCTGGAAATCGAGATCGCTGAGCGTTCCGTCCGACGTTCCGCGTGCCCACTTGACGATCTTCTCCAGTTCCTCGCTTTCGTCCGACGCGAACAGCACGGGCATCGCCTGAAGCGCGCGGTTCATCTTTCTGAGGCAGACGTAGTTGCCGCGGCCTTTGACGATTGTCGCGGTGAATTCGAACGGCATCACTTTCTTCAGGAACGGTAGGTCCTTGTTCAGAAGCTGCTCCTGAAGAGCGATAGTATGAGTGCTCACGACAACAGGCGCGCGGTCCTTCAGGGACTGGAACAGCGCAGGTACGAGGTAGGCGAAACTCTTTCCGACTCCGGTGCCCGCTTCGATGACAGCGTGCCTAGACTGCTGATAGCAGCGGTGTATGAGCGTCGCCATGTCGATCTGCTCCTGGCGGTGCTCGAACTGCTCGAACATCGACGCGATCGGTCCGCCTTCGGAGAAAAATTCCCGGATACCGTCTTCGGAGATTTCGATGTTCTTTTCGGGTTCCATATTTTGGGGACGCGGACGTTCGGTAAGCTAACGTTCCGGCACTACGAGAATACCACAGCCGCGGTCTCAGCGCCATCGTCGCGTTCTCTCCTTGAGCAACGCTCCTTTCGTCAATCCAGCCAGAACCTGCCACAGCACTATACCACGTTCTTTTAGTCGATGCCGTGCATGCACGCCTATTATGCACCTGTCTTGCTCGACAAGTTCCTTTGATTTTGTCGAACAATCTTCCCACAAGACTCACCTGATAACTTTCCGCGAGAACGTCACCACCATAATCGCGACGAGGAAAATCCCGAGAAGACTCTGCAAGAGCGCTGTCCGTAAAAGAACTACCAGATAACTTTTGATGGAGAACCTCGGCGAATTCAGCTATTGCTTCTGCCGTGGTGCTTCGTCAACACTCCTGGTTTAACGATCCATTCAAGCCCCGCAACGGCGAGCAAGCCGTCTCGTCCCATAGAAAGCCATTTCATTCGTTGCTTTTTACCGAACTGCTGATAGATTTCCTTTGCTTTTGAGTTGCCATTCAATACTTCGACGAGGAGATTATGGAGTAACTCGAGTCTTTCTGAACTCGTGTTGTTGGGGCTATGTACCATTGTAGCCCATCTAGAAACCGTCGGCTGAGTAACGCACAAAAGAGTTGCGATGCGAAAGTGTGAGGATTTTCCTTCAAGTGCGACCAGCATACTTGAAATGGATTCGACAGTCTCCTTGCTGTTCATAAGTTGTTCCCCAGAAATCAGAACGACAGAAGTCAAAACGAAAAGAAGCCGCCCTTCAAGTAAACGCAGGCATAGGACATAGCAATAGCTCCATACGTGACGTTGTCGCCAAAGGTAGTTTTTACAGAGAAACCTGTCAATACGTTTTTACAAAAAACGTATGATACTTAAAGCAATTTTTTCGGGCTTGATGGGCCAAGCCGTATCGAAATTTCATCTGATCACTTTCCGCGAGAACGTCACTACCATTATAGCGACGAGGAAAATCCCGAGAAGACTTTCAGCCCCGGCGAAGAACGGTATTATCGAACTCGGGGCTGGATGCCATTCGGTGATGCTTCCATTCGCGAGAGTCTGGAAGCTGAAGAACAACGCGTCGAAAAATCCGAATTCGCCGACCGTGCGATACTCGTCCGGAAGGATAAAGGAGTCCCCGCCGAGGAAATATATCGGCGCGAACAAAAACGGCAATAGCAGAAACGTCACGAGAATGTTCACGGGTTTCGTTCCGTAGCCGCAGCTCCGGTCGAGGAACAGCCAGTTGCAGAACTGCCTTACGCGGCTGAAGGCGTGCTCCTTCTGCGCGTTCGCTCTGCGATTCATCACTTTCTGAAAGTAATACGCGCGGTCCTCGTTTTCGTAATCGTTGGCTCCGCCGTAGACGGATTTCAGGAAACCGTACTCGCTTTCCGCGAGGCGGAAGTTGCTCCTTCGCTCGGAATCGAGGTTTCCGTGGAAGAGATCGAACCGCGCAACGAACCTCCGCGCGCTGCATTCCGCGAATATGAACCTTCCCTCCTTTCCGAGCTTCACGCCCTGAAAGAACACCTGCTTGTCGAAGTCGGCGCTTTCGAAGTCCACAAGACCCTCGAAGGTCGCGCCCTGGAACAGCACGTCGCTCTTGAAACTCGTCCCCTTGACGGATAGCGGGCCTTCGAAATTCACGCCGTAAAACTTCACGGGCCGCTGGAATATCGAAAGCAGGCACTTCGTCTGCCCGCGGATCGTCGCGTTCGAAAAGTCGACGACGTCCGCCCACTCGGAATTCGAGAACGTCAGGTCCTTCTCGAAATGCGCGTCGGTGAAGTGTACGCGATACCCGGCACGCGCCTCGGACAGAGTGACTTCGTCCTGAAATGAAGCCCCGTCGAACCCGGCGCCTCGAATGAACTCGCCCTTCGCGAAGCTGACTCGTTTTACGAACGTCGCGCTCCTGAACCCGAGGTACGCTTCGGCCTTCACTCCGGAAAACAGCGTTTCGCCGTCGAAGCGCGCCCGGCTGAAATCCGCGCCGCGAACGAACCTTGCGTACTTGAAACTCGTCTTCGCGCCGAAAATCGCCTCCTCGAGCTTCGGCTTTTCGAGGAACACGCAGCCGTCGAGGGTCACGGTCCCCTTGAAAAGCGCTCCGTCCGCGCGGAGGTCTCCGATCAGGCACTTCTTTATCGACACCGGCTTTCGAATTTCGAGCTTCGAAAGATCGAGGAGTTCGATGTAGACGTCCTGGATTTTGCCGCCTTCGTACACCGTTCGAAGCGCTTCGTCCGAATGCAGCTTTCGATAGAACGCGCCGTCGAAATGATAATTGTGTTCGCCAGCTTCCGAGACTGTCTTTCCGATAACCCCGGTGTCTTCGAGCCACGCGGTCTCGCCGCGGGTGGAACTTCTGCGGAACGCGTCCTCCCACAGGTCGTCGTAGGCGCTGATCTCCTCAGGCGATTTTAAAACCCGCTCCGGATTCCCTGGATTCGCGAACTTCACTCTCGCGCGCGACGCATTGCGCCCGTGCTCGATCCGCTCGTCCCTCGCCTCCGCGAGCCTTATGGCGACTTCTTCGTCATTCCCGGTCGACTCGCCATAGTCGTCGTCGTAGTACGTCTGTTCGCTCGGCTCCTCCGCTTCGCTCTGCCGCTCCGGAACCTCCGGCGCGACTTCCTCTGCCTGCGATGGCTCTTCTACGGGCGCGTTTTGCAGAATTAGCTGCTGGACAACGTCGGGTTCCTCAGCAGGCTCCTCCGGCTCCAAACCGACGCGCACAGGTGTAACCTCGTGAACTTCGTACTCCCGCTTGTTCTGCCTAGACTTCTTGCTCACGATCTCGTCGATCCATTCCGCCCGCGCGCCCGGTACCGTGACCTCGTGGGGTTCGAGCATCCGGACTTTCGTCCGGCTTCTATCTGGAACCGTGTGGGACATTTTGCATGCGCCGCAGACGATGGTATTTCCGTCACCTTGATTCTCGACGTTGAAAATCTTGCCGCAGTCGCAGAGGATGATGTGCTTCTGGCGAAATTCCTCGATTCGCGCGACGTCCTCGACTTCGATCAAATTCTCGCTGACGAGTTTGCCGGAAATCTGTCCGTACTCGGTATCTCTTGCGTTTAGTTCTCGCAGAAGCCTTTTCGCTTCGCTTGCCTGCAAGTCGCCCCGCTTTACGAGGAGCGCGCAGAAAAGTTCTTCTTCGCGTAGGTTCGTTTGCATCTGATTCTCTTTTGTTTCGGGGTAACTGTTCACGGGGTAGTTCGCGTTCGTAGTGGCCTGTAAGGCGTTTCAGAGATCCACCGCACGTCGAAAATATGCTCTTACGAGCCACTACAAACTGAATTCCGCGATAGAATGCGAATCTACCCCGTGAACAGTTACGTTTCGGGTATGCACAAACCTTAAATCAGATCGCGAAAACTGTAAAGGTCTTTGGGACTGTTTAGGAACTGCAAATCAAAGTTCACGTAGCCGCGATCCGAAGAGTCCACCAACGAGACGCCGCCTCGCGGCTATATCGACGGAAAAATCGATTACCACTTCGACCATCGCAAACACGGCGGGGGCGATCCGGGGATATCAAAGCCAAATCTCGTAATGAACGGCGATATCTTCATTGTCTTCCCAATTGACAATTAGAAGAAACCATTCTCCGGGATATGGGAGTTTGATTTCCTGTTCGTGCCTTTTTCGATTAGTAAATCCACCGTAGGAATAATCTCTTGGTTCCTCACCATCATAAAATGCATCTTTGCCTTCACGATCGAGGATGTACGTCGAGACTGGTTTTTGAGCTTCGACATAAAATTCAAGTTCTCGTTTTTTCGAAGCAGAGAAACGTATGCACAGATGAGTTCCGGAATCTAAAAGTGTAGTAGCCATATCTTTAGAATTTGATGTCTGGTGGTTTCGGATTCTTTGGCGGGTTCTTTTTCTGATCCTCCTCTATTTTACCATCACTTCCATCCCTTCGTGGGCGCTTCATTCCAAATGCTTCGTGAACTTCTTCCAGAAAAGTTCGTACAGTTCTAAAAAACAATGGTATCAGCAGCAGTACCATGGCTCCCCAATTTTCGCCGATCGATTTGAAAAAAGTTTCTATCTCCTCTGACTTGCCCTCTCTGACGAGTTTCCATCCGAAATAAAAGACCAGGCCGGATATGGCTATGACTAACGTTGACTCGACTATTTTCAAGACCCAATCGAGATGCTTCGGAAGATTCCCGATCCACACCCAAGTTGCATTTCGCCAATTCTTTTGTCCCATTTTACATTCATTCCTTGTGGAAGTTTAATTCAACGCGAACCGTGGACAACCACAAAATTCTATCATTCGGAAGGTTCAATCCCCTTCGCCGGATACTTGACCTTCCTCCCGAAGAGGAATATCGGGACGAGCAGCACCCAGAGTCCGATGCCGAGGCAGGTCCACGGGCTGATTCCATAGCCGACGGGGATGAATCCCGCGCCGAGCGCGATCAGCGCGGTGACGATCGCGTATGGAGCCTGAGTGCGGACGTGGTCTAAGTGGTCGCTACCGCTTGCCATGCTCGACATCACCGTCGTGTCCGAAATCGGCGACGCGTGATCCCCGAAGCACGAACCCGCAAGCACCGCCGCGACGGTTCCGAGAAGGATTCCCGAAGCCGCGTCCGGACCGTAGCTCGTCATCTCCGCCGCCTCGATCGCAAGCGGCGTCGCGATCGGGAAAAGGATCGCCATCGTGCCGTAGCTCGTTCCCGTGGCGAACGCAATAACGCCCGCGACTACGAACATAATCGCCGGCAGCAGTTCCGGAATGATCGACTGGATCGTGAGGCTGACGACGTACGTCCCGGTCTGGACATCCTTGCAAAGTCCGGCGAGAGTCCATGCGAGGGTCAATATCACCGCCGCGAGGGTCATCGATTTGACGCCGCGGAACCAGCTTTCCATCGTCTCGCGGACGCTGCAAAGCTGCTGCGAAATTGCGAGGAATCCCGCGACGATGCACCCCGCGAACGATCCCCAGAGCAGCGCTGCGTACGCGTCGCCGTTTCCGAAAACGTCGCCGAGCTGCTGATACCAGGGCTGCGCGTCGTACGACGACTTCGAAGTCGGATCGCCTTCCCACGTAGCGCTGAGGCCGTCATAACCGGTCTGATATATCGCGCCGATGCACACGCCGATCACGACGACCACGGGCAGGAACGCGTTGATCCAGCGCTTCGGCTTGCCCTCGCCGATTTTCATATCTTCGAAGTCGGTGTCGGACAGCGGAATCGCGCCATCGCGCAGGAGCTTGCCTTCGACCGCCGCGCGTTGCTCCGCCTTTCGCATGCTGAAGAAATCCCTTCCCGTCGCGGCGATAAGAAACACGAAAACCAGCGTGAAGATGCTGTAGAAGCGATACGGAATCGAATACAGGAAAAGCTGGTACGCGCTCGTGACGTTTAGTCCATCGACGCCGCTGAAATTCGCGGGCAGGTTTTCGGAAATCTGGCTGACCTCGTAGCCGATCCAGGTGGAGATCAGCGCCAGTCCCGCGACGGGCGCGCTTGTCGAATCGACGATGTACGCGAGCTTCTCGCGGCTGATCTTCAGCTTGTCGGTGTACGAGCGCATCGTATTCCCGACGATGAGCGTATTTGCGTAATCGTCGAAGAAAATGAAAATCCCCATCAGCCACGTAGCTATCTGCCCGCTCTTTCTTCCCTTCGCGTAACGGCTAAGGACTTCGACGATTCCGTGGGTTCCGCCTGAGCGCGTGATGATGCCGACCATCCCTCCGAGGAGCATGCTGAAGACGATGATTTTCATGCTGTCGGAATCGGTGAGCGATCCGAGGATGTAGGTGTCGATCGAGCGCATCAGAGCTTCGAATGGGACGATATACCAGCGGCTGCTGGCGGTGGCTGACGCTATCAGAATCACCACGCCGCTAAGGATTCCGGAGAACAGCGCGACCACGACCTCCTTGAAAACGAGCGCGAGTAAAAGCGCGAGCAGAGGAGGGATCAGACTCAGCCACGGATCGATGACGACGACGCTTGCGGTCTCGCCGAAGCCTTCGGAACTGAAGGTAACCGGCTCTCCCGACAGCCTCACTTTTTCGATTTCGAGGATGCCGCGGACGAATTCGATCGACGCCACCGGCGGCGGGACGAACGCGGCGGAGGTGATTTTGCTTTCTTCCCCTGGCGCTTCTTCCGCTGGAACGAGGATTCCGCTGACTTCGGCGGGAGTGCTGTAGAGCGCATCTATTTCGCCGGTGGGACGCGTCGCGGTGACTCTCAGCGTCACTTCGGTAACGCCCCTCAGATACAGACCCTCGTACGGTTCGCCTTCGCGGAGGAATTCTACTTTGAACTCGCGTCCGCCAGAGTGATCGTTATGTTCGGGAAACAGCTCCTCCAGGGCGTGTTCGCTCTCGTTGTCAGATTCGCGCTCGTCCTGAGCGCTCGACTTCAGCACAAGCGCAAATACGAATAGCGAAGCGGTGATGAGTACGATCCCGTACCTGATTCTTCCCTTCATTTCGACTCCTGATTTGCAGGTGGAGAAATCGATTGTATCGCGATTCGTCCAGAGAGTCCACGGAGGTAGCAAACAAGAGAATAGTAGTCGGTAGTCGGTAGTCAGAAAATGCAGAATGCAGAATTCAGACGGGTGACTGTTCGAGTGGCCGAGGATATGATTGAATACCAGGTGAGCAAAAATGTCTGAAACTCGAAGATCGAAAATCACTGTCATCGGCGACGGATCGTTTGGAACGACGCTCGCGCTCGTTCTGCTAGAAAACGGAAACGAGGTGACGCTCTGGAGCCGGGATGCGGGCTACTCGCGGGAACTGTCGGAGCGCCGGGAAAACAGGAAGTTTCTGCCCGGAGTTTTACTGCCCGCTGAACTTAATCTGACCTCGGACGACGCGCGCGCAATGGAAGGCGCGGACTATCTCGTCACCGCGGTGCCGACGAAGTTTCAGCGCAAGGTTCTGGAACGACTCGCGCCACATTACGACGCCCTTTTCCATGGTAACGGGGCGCGAATCGTCAACGTCTCGAAGGGAATGGAGCCGGGAACGCTCGCGACTGGATCGAGGATCATCGCGGAAACCTTAGGAGCGAGTGACGATGGGCGAGGATCGGTGGAATCGAACTCCGATCAATCGAAAATCTGTGTCCTCAGCGGTCCGAGCCACGCGGAAGAAGTCGTGCGAAAACTACCGACGACCGTCGTTGTCGCGTCGACGAACCAGGAACTCGCGCAGGACGTTCAGAGATTGTTCGGTACGCCCTACTTCAGGTGCTACACTGCGAGCGACGTGGTCGGCGTCGAACTCGGCAGCGTGCTCAAGAACGTCATCGCGATCGCCGCGGGAATCTGCGACGGTCTCGATTTCGGCGACAATACGAAAAGCGCGCTCATGACCCGCGGCCTAGTCGAGATGATCCGCCTCGGCGCAAAGCTTGGCGCGCGGGAGGAAACATTCATCGGACTCTCCGGCATAGGCGATCTGATCACCACCTGCGTCAGCAAGTTCGGACGCAACCGCGCGGTGGGAGAACGCATCGCGAAAGGTGAAACCCTCGCCCAGATCGAGTCGAGTACGGATATGGTCGCGGAAGGGGTGCTAAGCGCGAAGGCGATCAAGGAACTTTCAGACCGGATGAACGTCGAAATGCCCATAACCGGGGAAATATACGCGGTGCTGTTCGAAAACAAGAACCCGCGGGAAGCCGTGCGCGACCTGATGCTGCGGGATTACAAGAGCGAAGCGCCGCTCGGGAATTCGTAATTTCACTCGGTTCTGGTGCGGGGGCTTCCGGGCGGATAGACTCACACTTCACTTTAATCTCTCCCGGAAATATGGACACGTTTTTTAGAGCAGTTATCAGCAGGCCGAAGACGTCGCTACTCGCGCTGATCCTGATTTCAGTTATCGCAGGATCGCTCGCGACCCAGCTCGAAGCGAAGAACGCCGTCAATAACATGCTCATCGGAGGCGAGGAGAAGGAGCGCTTCGATCACTTCGTCCAGACTTTCGGCAGCGAGGAGTTCATCACCATCGGATTCCATAGTGAAAACGGAGTCGACGGCGATATGTACAGCAGCCTGTACGAACTCACGAAGGCGATCGAGCAGATTCGAACCGAAAGACTTGCCGCGGGAAAGAATCCGCTTGTGCGCAGGGTGATGAGCCTTGCGAACGTGCCGCCACCGGTGCAGGTTGGGTCGCTGCCGCCGCTGGACGAGGCGTTCCTTTCTGAAATCGAGGCGCTGGAGGCGGATTTTCGCGAGTTCGAAAGACTGACCGGCGTCAAGGCGACGGAGTTCGTTCCGCAGCCTGCGAGCGAAACCGTGGACGCGGAAACCGCCAGGCGTGGCGCGATCCACGAGATCGAGGAAAAGCTCGATTCCGAAGAGCAGAAGTCGAAGGCGCGGTCGCTTTTCGAACGCAGGAATTCGCTGGGCGAGAAGATCGCGGATCACGCCTCTAAGTTCTCGAATTTCTCCGGCGTGAACTTCTCCGAGATGTTCGCGAACGTAATCCCGCCGCAGCTTCGGGAAACGGTAAGCGCGAAAATGTTCCTGAGCGTGACTGAGGAGCAGTTCCCGGCTTTCCTCGCGGGACTCGAGAGCATGGTCGGAAGCATCGACGAGCGATTCGGCGTCTCGCAGAAAGAATTCACGAGGCTCCACGGAGCGCTCCGGACCGCGACAGGAGGCGACGAGAACGTTCCCGCGGGCGACATCATTCGTAAGCTCGCAACAGGCGATCTTGACGTCCTGCTGCGCATGATGGAAAAAGGCGAAGGCGACCTTAAATCGACCTACGGCCTCACCCGCGCGGACATTTTAGACGTGCACGACGCGATCGTCCGCTCGGAAAACGCGGCTTCGCTACCGGTTCCGCCTCCTCCCGGCGCGAGCGAGGAGGAAATTCAGCGGTACGAGCGCGAGGTGAAGGAATTCGCGATTCTCGCGGCGTCTAACCCGCGGTACAGTTCGCTCCTGATTTCGAAGAACGCGGCGACTCTCGCCATCGTGGTATGGGCGGAGCCGCTGCATGGCGACGACAATCTGAAAGAAGAGTTCACGAATATACTCCACGAAGCGAAGGACATGCAGGCGCTCCGCGACGCCGCGGAGAAGCGAGAGGTCTACGAATACGTTCTCGCGGGTCCGCCAGCGTTCGTGACGGCGTTCCAGGGTTCGATGATGAGCGAACTGAGGAAGTTTATTCCGATAACTCTCGTGATTCTGCTCATCACGCTGACTCTCATCTTCCGCAACGGACTCGGCGTGATCCTTCCCGTCGCGACGGTCCTGATGGCGATGCTATGGACGCTCGCGATAATGTACCTTTCCGGAAAAAACATCAACATGACGAGCACGATCATTCCTCCCGTGCTGCTGACCGTAGGAATCGCGAACGTGATCCATGTCGTCGCGCACTACCAGGAAATCCGGATCAAGCGCGGTATGATGGGATTCGAGACAGTGCTCGAATGCATGAATTACGTGTATCTGCCGTGCCTTCTGACGAGCGTCACCACTTCAGTCGGGTTCCTGAGCCTTGTCGTCAGCCCGGTCGCGCCGATCCAGGAGGCCGGGATATTCATCGCGGTGGGCGTGATGCTCGGATGGATCATCGCGATGATTTTCCCGCCCTGCGCGATAAGAGTCCTCGAAGAATCGAAATTCGCGTTCCTCCGCCACCTCCTGGTGGGATCGGAGCGAAGATTTCCGTCGTACGAGAAATTCCTCGGCGTGTGTTTCCAGATGGTCATCAAGCATAAATGGCGAATCTGGGGAATGACCGTTTTCATATCCTTGTTTTTCGGATTCGCGATCACGCAGATAAAAGTGGAGACCAACCTGATCGGCTATTTCAAGGAATCGACCGACATCGTGCAGTACCACAAGTTCTTCGCGAAGTATATGGCGGGAGTTGCTCCCTACAACATCGTGATCGAGTCCGAGCCAGGGATGTTCAGGAATCCGGCGGTGCTGCGGGAAGTAGAGAACTTCCAGAACGAGATGAAGGCGGACCATCGCGTGCACCATGTGTTCAGCTTCATCGACGTGCTCGAAACGATCGAGGAGCAGCGCGGAACGGACCACGAATACAAATTGCCGTCGGACGAAAACGCCGACCGGAGAATGCTTACGTGGACGTACCTTCTCGTTCCGCCGGCGTGGCTGCGCGAAACGATGGAGCCGAGTATGAAAGGGCTGTTCGCGCGGATGAACGAAGGCGGCTCCAAATCCGGAAACGCTGAAAGCGCGGAGGAGACGATGAACGAACTCAGGTTCGGGATGGAGGCGCTCGTAAGCGAGGACTTCAGTTCGATCCATCTTCCGTGCAGACTTCCGGACTCGGGAAACCGCGACTTCCACGGACTTAACGCTAGGACGGAAGCGAGGATCGATGCGCTTCACGAAAAGGTCAAGAAAATAACCGGCAATGATGAAATCAAGTTCATAGGCGTTCCGACGGGGACGAGCGTACTTTTCTATTCGATGGTCGACGTGATCGTAGACAGCCAGATAAAAAGTCTCACTCTTGCAGTGGTGATCATTACGATTCTGATGACGCTGCTTTTCAAGTCGGTCCGCATCGGACTCGCGTCGATGATCCCGAACCTCGTCCCTGTCATAATGCTCCTCGGCGTGATGGGACTCGCGGGCGTTCCGCTGAATATCACGACTTGCATGATAGCGAGCGTAGCGATAGGTCTCGCGGTGGACGACACGATCCACTACATCACGAGGTATCAGAAGGAGTACAATCGGTCGAACGATTATTACATCGCTACGCGCAATACCCTCGCGCACGGCGGGAAGGCGATGATCATAACGAGTATCGTCGTGTTCTTCGGATTCGCGGTGCTGGTGACGAGCTACTTCCTGCCGAACATATACCTCGGAACGCTGGTGGGCTTCACGATGGTAAACGCCCTCGTAGGCGACCTGATAATCCTTCCGGTGGTCCTCCGCGCGGTTGCGAAGAACAGCGTATGAGAACGACAACCAGAAACTTGAACGAGGACTACATTCGCTCAGAGATTACCGACTGTCCTGCGATATGCTCGAAGTCATCTGCGTTATGAGTGATGAGTTTCAGGTCGTGCCGGATTGCGCAAGCGGCTATCCACCCGTCGGCAAATGAAATCGGTCTTCCGATTTTCCGGCGCGCAGCCACGATGGAACCATACCTGCGGGCGATCTCGGTATCGAAAGGAATGACAACGAACGATTCCAGCAACGAGTCGAGATCGTTTCTTTTCCTGACGCCCCAGTTTGCTTTTTCAGCGCCGTAATAAAGTTCTCCGAGGGTTATGAACGATACCGTCAGGAGTTTGTCGTACAGATGTTTGACGTACAAATTTGCCTGGGGCGAATCTTTAAGAATGTAGGACACAATATTTGTGTCAAGGAGGATTCTATCTGTAGTCATCCATCCTCTTCCCCGGAAATGTTCTGATTTCGCAAATGATTGATTTCCTCTTCGAACCCGTCATCCACTTCTCCAGGCCATGCGCCGCGTAGGTTCGAAAGATCGGTTACAGGTCGGACGCCTTGCTCGTCCGCGAGTTGATCGATCGACTTCGAATCTCGAAAGTCGTTGCCGCCCAAGTCTGAACATCCGCGTTTCTCATCTCTTCGCCTCAAAATCCAGTGGAATACAGAAATGAAGTCGTCGTCTCCAAGAGACTCTATCGCATTCTGAATTTCTTCCAAAGTGCTTATCAACCCTCCGAAAAGAGTATACCACCGGAAGCCGAAGCGTTCCAACTTACGGCACCGTCAGTTCCGCGCCGCACTTCTGGCAGGTGAACTTCGTTCCCGCCTTGAAGTTCTGGATGTTGTACTGCGCGCCGCAGGTGTGGCAGTCGAAAATCACGCGGGTCTGTAGTTCAAGGATTTCTTCGACCTGCTCGAGCCTCAGGAACGCGCGGTTGATGCAGATTTCGCCCAGCTTCAGATACAGCCCGAGTCGTTCGCATCTCGCCTGCTCGCGCACGCAGGCGTAGACCTGCTCCTCCGTCATATATCCGAGCTTCACCGAAAGATAGCCGAACGTGCGCTCCTTGCGCTTCTTTGCCGCGCCGGCAACCTCCTCGAACTGCGAGCGTTTCTGGATAGCGAGAATCTCGTGCATTTCCTCGTCGGAGATGAAGCCGAGGATTTTCATTATCGCGCCGATATGCTTGCGCGCCCTGGAACTTTGCTGGAAATCGAAGCACTTTTCGAGCTGGCCTGAGTTTACGTATCCAAGCTCGACCGCGATCTGTCCAAACAGTTTTTCGCCATCCTTCATAGTGCTTACCGCGGCTCTCGGAAGAGTGTTCATAGGATTCGAATGTTACTACTCGTCCTCGTAAATTGCGAGGCTAAAAACAGGCGTCGGCCCAAGACGTTTTCTTCCGCCCAGGAACGCGAGTTCGATAACGAATGCGCACGCGGCGACCTCGCCACGGAGCTTTCCGATAAGCTCCTTGGTTGCCTTGACGGTGCCGCCTGTGGCGAGAAGGTCGTCGATGATGAGCACTCGCTCGCCGGCCTCGATCTGTGTGGTGTGAATCTCGAGGCTGTCCGTTCCGTACTCGAGATCGTAACTGATGTCGATAGTCTCCGGCGGGAGCTTCCCAGGCTTCCTGACGATGTGGAACGGAAGTCCCATCGCATAAGCGAGCGCGGACCCGAATATGAATCCGCGGCTTTCGATCGCGACTATACCGTCGATCTTTTCGTCGTGATAGTGCCCGTGCAGGGCGTCGGTGATCCTCCTGAACGTCTCCGGGCACTTTATCAGCGGCGTGATGTCCTTGAATAGAATCCCGGGCTTCGGGAAATCCGGAATGTTCCTGATCTTGGCTTTAACCCAGTCCATTCGTATGCTCCCAGGCGTTCGTAAGCAGAGTAATATTGTCGTTTCGGGTCGATACCGTTGACGTTATAATTTAACGAACATCCGCCGTTATTGAATACGAAATCTTGTTTTTGTGACAACCAACTACGAAGAGCCATGATTCTAAACGCAAAAGACCTCTCCCGCAAAGACGCCTACTTCCTGATGATCGGGAGCATCGTTCCCCGTCCGATTGCGTGGGTTTCGTCGCTTTCCGCCGGCGGCGTTCCGAACCTCGCGCCGTTCTCGTACTTCATGGGCGTCTCGTCGAAACCGGCGCTGCTCGCGATTTCCGTCGCGGACACGAAGGACGGGATGAAGGACACCGCACGGAACATTCTCGCTACGAAGGAGTTCGTAGTGAATCTCGTGCCGGAAAAGCTCGAGCGCGAAATGGTGAAGTCGAGCGAACCGTTTCCGCCCGACGTCAGCGAATTCGACGCGGCGGGAGTCGAAAGCGTTCCGTCTGCGAGCGTCGCGCCGAGAGGGGTCAAAGGATCTCCTATAAGGCTCGAATGCAGGCTCCACCAGTTTCTGAACCCCGTGGAGGGCGTCAACCTCATAATCGGCGAGGTAGTGACCTTCGTGATCGACGACGAGATCCTCACGGACGGCCTTATCGACCCGAAAATGTATGAACGCTGCCGCCCCGTCGCGCGGCTCGGGACGAACCTGTATTCTCACCTCGAGCCGCCGTTTGAAATGGATCGGGCCTAAATTCACTTCGGATTGCGCAATAATTTGAGGTTGTCGATGAATTTTTCCTCCTTGCGGTTCGACATGATCTTTATAGCCTAATTTTCACTCGGAACTCCGCGGAGTCCGGATCATCCTGTGGAATTGCCCTTATGTTAAATCGTTTGCGTGACGACCTCGATTACAGAGAAGGGAAGCTGGTTATCTTCGGCCTGCCGAAATGCGGTAATACGTGGCTCAGATTCATGATCTCGGATGCGCTTTCGGTACCCATAACGACTCCGTGGATCGAGGGAAACGGGATTTCGATTCTTCACTTCGCGAATTCGAGGCCGCACGTCGATCAGTGCACGGGTCCGTTCGTGCGGGGATTGCTCCTCGTTCGCGATCCGCGGGATATGATCTGCTCGTTCTTCCACTACGCCAAGACGGAGTATTATGTCACGAAAGTCGATCCGAACTGCAAGTTCGACGGATTCCACGACTTCTATTTCAATTACTTCCTCGGGAGAATCGTCCCCGACTACGGAGTTCACGATCACGACACGAGTTTCGATAACCTGAAACTGCCGCGGTTTCGTTACGAGGATCTGCTCCACGACCCGAAGTCGGAGCTGGAGAGACTCTTCGATTCCTGGAAGATCCCGCGGTCCGACTGGCAGGACAGAATCGACGAAGCCGTGAGGCGGAACGAGTTCGACAAACTGAAAAAAGAGGGAAAGTCGAAGGACCTGGCAGAGATTCCGACCACCCACTTTCGCAAGGGTAAATGGGGTTCGTTCCGTGAGGAAATGCCCGAGGAAATCCTGAATGACGCGAACGAAAGATTTGCGGACATCATCGAAAGACTCGGCTACAATGAGTTCGATGAGTAGCGCAAAGAAAATTCGCGCGTACAAAACCCTCGACTGCGATACGAAACTCCGCGTGCATTACCATTTTCCGTTCGAAATCACGAGGGTGTGGTTCGATTCGCTGTCGCTCGAAAATGTCCGCGCGGAGATCGGCGAGTTCTCGAAATTCGTCCCCGGAGCGAAGGACCACCTGAAGTTCTCCCGCGGCAGAATTCTTTCCGCCGGCGGTGTCCTCGGCGAGAACAGGCTGATGGTAACGTATTCCAAGGTCGGCGCACACGACGTCAGCGCGATGGTCCGCGAGATCGAAAGCGCGTTTTCCGCGAGCGGCTATTCGATCGAATACGTCGAAACGAAATCTGAAATCCGAAATCCGAAATCTCGATAACTTTGGCGCCCTATCGGGCGCGTGGCCGAAATCTTCAGTCCGCCGGTTCTTCGGCGTTGTAGACCGCGACTACCGCACCCCCTTTGCTGACGTTCACAACGGCGTGGTCCGAAATCCTTCCGAGGCAGCCCACGTATTTCCCGCCGAAAACGAATGGACTCAGGTTGAAGAACTTCCGCGCAAGCGTGAACGCGTTCTTTCCGTCCTTCTGCGCCATCACTGGAGTACGTAGCGTCGGAACCTCGATGTACTCCTGTGCGACCCAGTCCTTGGTTCCGATGGCTTTTCCGACGAGCGCTCGCCACTCCTCTTCGCTCGCGTGCGGTCCGAGGAGCACGTCCTTGCCGCCGAAGCCGCGGTTCGGCTTCAGGACCATCGACTTCTGATTCGCGAGAAGGTACTCCCCGAGGTCGACCTCCGTGCCTTCGATGGTTCTTGTGCGAACCTCGCTTGTGCACCTCGTCCACGGAACGTGATCGATGATCACCTTGATCTCGTCCCGGCTGAAGTAGTGATAGAATTCCGGATTCGTGATCGCGCTCAGAATCGACTTTTCGCTTCCGAGCAGGCTGCGGAAGCTGTTCACGAAGCAGACGGCTTCGCTCTTGATCGCAGATATTAGTTCGCCGAGTTCGTCGCGCGCCCACACGAACTCGATGCCTTTCATGCAGCGCACGATGACGTCGATCTTCTTTTCGTGGAAGTATAGCCCCTCGCCTTTCCGGAACCTGAAGTCCCGCGGGTCGTACAGGTCTGCGTCGACGCCCTGCGACCTGAAATATTCCGCGGTAAGGAGCGAATCCTCGCGGGAGTCGGACTCGCGGAAGTCGATGAACGCGACGTACGGTTTCGCCTCTCCCGACGAATAGTCCGACCAGCATTCCATCACGGTGTCGTAAACAGCCCTCGTGACGCGGTGCGCGATCTTCTTTTCCGCGGGCGGCAGAATGTGCCTGAAAATCGGCATTGCGGAAATGACGTCCTCGTAGGCGTCGGTCCAGCCCTTGCCGCCAGGGTTGTCGGTGTTGAACTCGATGAACTTCAGCACTTTGCCGTCGAAAAGGCAATCGAGCCGTGCGAGGGGGATCTGCTGGGTGTAGCCCGGATTCGCGAGGCTCCAGTCCTTCGGAACCTCGTCGTACGTGAAGTAGTCCGAGATGCGCTTATCGTGCATGCTCGCGACGATGGTCTTGCCAATGACGCTCGCGAGCCGTTCGCTTGCGCGCCTTAAAAGTTTCAGTTCGTGCGGCTCGATCAGCACGGGCATCAGCGAAATCGGCATCGGCTTTCCGTCGTAGGTGCACCTGCGTTTGATAAGCTCGTCGTCGATCGCCTCGCGAAGTTTCGCGGTCGCGTCCGGATTCGCGACCATATAATCGATCGTCTCCATATACCGTTTACGAAGACTTGCCATAATTTCCTCTCGTTTCCTTGTGTGACGTAGTTTTCGGATATTGCGGGCACGCTCGTCAAGAGTTAGCCACTAGTTGTTGGCTGAACAGTCTGTAATCTCGATCTGACGTACACAACGGTATTTAAATCGAGGGCGGATCGAGTTATGATCTGAAGTCCAAATTTCAAGCACGGCACGGAGGAGTCAGTTTTGCTTTCAGCGCGCGACAAAGTACTTGCGGAACTCATCCGCAAACACAGACTCGTCGACGAGCGGACCCTCCAGACGTGCATCGAGAGGGTCAGCGGCATCGAGGGCGCGCTCCTCGGCAAGGAACTCGTAAACCTCGGAATCCTGCGCAAAAGCCAGCTCGCGACCCTCGCGGACGAACTCGACGGGATTTTCAAGGGCCGCGGGCAGGACAACACGATCAAAATCAAGGGCAGTCTTTTCGGCGCCCTCTTCGTCAGCAAGGGATACTGCTCGGAGGAGGACGTCCAGGTCGCGCTCGAGGCCCAGAGAGCCGACCGGGAATCGAACCGCGGCAAACACCTCGGGTACTACCTCCTCACCCACGGAAGCGTCACCGAGGAGCAGATCAACGCCATCCTGGACCTCCAGAACAAATGCGTGATCGTCTGCTCGTACTGCGAAAGCGCTTACAACGTCGAAGGACTCACGCCGGGAAAGAAGATCGTCTGTAAAAAATGCCTGAACCTCATTTCCATCGCCGACCCGAAGGCTGTCCGCAGCGACGCGACGCGGAACATCCAGAAGGAGGAGATCGTCTTTTCCGGAGAAGGCGACAATGTGAAGGTCGAAGTCCGCGAGGCCGACAAGGAAGGCTCGACAGTGATGACCATGGGCAGCGGGGTTATCGGGAAGGAAGATGGAGGCGTCCAGACGCCGCAACTGCCAAAGAACATCGCAAAACGCCAGACAAGCGAGATCGATAGCCTCGAAGCCGAATACGCCGATCTTTTCGAGGACGATGGGAACGTCAACAAGACGCAGATGATCGACGGTAAAGCGCTCGCGGAAGAGATGCAGAAAAGCGTCGCGGGACCTGCGCCGGGCAAAAGCGACAAGCCCGAGTTCGTCGAGTCCACCGCGCAGACGAAGACGAAGCCTCCGAAGGAACCGGAGCCGATGACTGAAGAGGACCAGGAACTCATCGGCAAGACGATCGGCGGCTGTAATCTCGTGCGAAAACTCGGGCAGGGCGCGATGGGCGCCGTCTGGCTCGGGAAACACTCGCTGCTAGACAAGGACGTTGCCATCAAGCTGCTTCCGAAGGGAATGCTCGGAGACCAGAGCGCGATCCAGCGGTTCTACAAGGAGGCGCGTCTTGCAGCGAGGCTCGAGCACGAGAACATCGTCAGCGTACATAACGTCGGCTGGGAGGAAGGCTACCATTTCTTCGTGATGCAGTTCGTCGACGGCGAGGACCTCGCAAGCCTCATCGAGCGGGAGGGCGCGCTCGAATACTCGAAGGCGCTCTCGATACTGACGAAGATTCTGAAGGCGCTCGCGTACGCCCACGATCTCGGCCTCGTCCACCGCGACATCAAGCCCGAGAACATTCTCGTCTCGGGCGACGTCGTGAAGGTCGCGGACTTCGGACTCGTCAAGGACGTCACCGAGAAGGACGCGGATCTCAGCCTCTCGGGAGAAGGGCGAATCGTCGGAAGCCCGCACTATATGCCGCCCGAGATCGTAAACGAGGAGGAAGCCGACAACCGCAGCGACATCTACTCCCTCGGCTGCACCACGTACTACCTTCTCTCTGGCAGGCGTCCTTTCGACGGAGCCGGCTCGCTCATCAACCTGCTGATGAAACACCTGAACGAGAAGCCGAAGCCGATTTCGGCGCTCGCGCCGAACACGCCGCCGCAGATCGTGACACTCGTCGAAGGAATGATGGAGAAGGACCGCGAAAAGCGGTTCCAGACCGCGGACGCGGTGCTCGAAGCGGTAGGCAGGGTCGTCAGCGACGCAGGCGTGCGAAAGAACGTCTCCGACGGAACGATAAAACGCGCCGCGGACGCCCAGGTACAAACCGCGGAGGCGTACGTCTGCCCGCAGTGCGCGGCGGAGATTCCCGAAGGCGCGAGCGTATGCCCCGCGTGCGATACTCCGATCGGAATCGCAAGCGAGATCGCGGACGACATCACCGAGGCCCGCGAGCTTGCGGAAGGCGGCCTCTTCGGCGACGCGCTGCGGAAGGCGCTCGACATTTTCGGAAGGGTCCCGCGAAACCAGGCGGTGCAGAACCTCGTGTTCGACATCGAGCAGCAGATGCGAAGGGCGCAGCAGATTCACGAGTTGAAACAGATGCTGAAGGTCTTCGCGGATTCGAAGAACTTCGACAAGGCGATCCAGGTGTGCGAAGAGGCGATCCAGGTCGCGCCTGAGGAGATCGAGCTTTCGCACACGCTCGAGGACTTGAAGGTGCTCGTCAACATCGCGCGGAAAAAAGAGCTTACGGACGCGGTGATGAGCGCGCTCAAGGAGAAGGACGCGGAGTCGGTCGTGCAGTTCGCGGACGAGCTGCTGAAGATCGACCCGACGATGGATCAGATCAGGAAGTTCCGCGACAAGTGCCGCGAAATCGTGCAGCGGGTCGAAAAAATGGTGGACGACGCGCGGAACCTCGACGCGAAAGGCGATCGCCTCGAAGCTGCTAAACAGCTCAAGAACGCGCTCGCGCTGAACCCGAAGCACGTTCTCGCGCGGACCATGTTCGAATCGATAATGCACACGCTGAAATAGATATCATGCGAAGGCCGACTGGGCGCCCAACAAAAAAGAATAAGGTGGATGAGCGCCGGGGACCGGAATATATTGTCGAAAGCGGAATGACCACCGACTACTGACAGCAATCCCGCGGGAATGAAAAACAAATTCACCGAATTCGCAGAAAGGCTCGGAATCTCCATCGTCGAGGTGGTGGACTGGACGGGGTACGCCACGTTCCTCTACGGGCAGGCGATCCTGCTGTCGATCAACGTCGCGAAAATCCGCAGGTTCAAGGCGATGCTCTTCCAGTGCTGGGTCACGGGAATCGAGTCGATGGGCGTCACGCTGCTGTTCGCGATCTTCTCCGGAATGGTGCTTGCGCTCCAGACGGGTTACGAAATGAAGCGCTTCGGCGCAGAAGCCCTCATCGGCGCACTCGTCGCGGTCAGCATGACCCGCGAAATGGGACCGATGATGACCGCGATCATCCTCACCGGACGATCGGGCAGCGCGATGGCCGCGGAGCTTGGGACGATGAACGTCAGCGAGGAGGTCGAGGCGCTGGAGGTGATGAGCATCAATCCGACGAATTTCCTCGTCGTTCCAAGGCTGATCGCAATGTCGATAATGACTCCCGCGCTGACGATTTTCGCGAACGTTTTCGGCATTCTGGGCGGCTCGATCGTCGCGCGGTATATGATCAACGTCGAGTTCAGCGTGTATTTCCGCGAGGTCTGGCGCTTCCTGGACCTTTGGGACAGCAGCTGGGGAATCTTCAAGGCGTGGATATTCGGAATGGGAATCGCCACCATCGCCTGCGCCCAGGGACTCCGCGCGAGAAACGGCGCGGAAGGCGTCGGACGCGCGACGAGGAACGCGGTCGTCATCGGGCTTATGTTCGTCGTCAGCTTCAACTTCTTCCTGAGCGCCATCTACAAGATTCTCGAGGACCTTGGATTCAAGGAATGGCTGACCGATACCACCGGCATTGGCGGCGCGACGATTGGATAGCGATGAGCAATCACGAAACGAATAGTCCCCACCAGAGCGAATCGACGAAGCCGACGGAAAGGCTCGAGCCGGCTAAGGTCGAAATGAAGCGCAAGGCCACCACCAAGAAGTTCTTCGACACGGTGGACCTCGGCAGCGAAATGATCCACCTTTCGGGTCTCAAGAAGGTGCTTTCGAACCGCCCGATCCTCCGCGGCCTCGACCTCACGGTCTACAAAGGCGAAACCTTCGTGATCATCGGCTATTCAGGCACGGGGAAAAGCGTCACGATCCGTCACATCACGGGACTTATGTACGCGGACGAAGGCTCGGTTTCAGTGTTCGGCCGGGACGTCACCAAGCTCCCGCCCGCGGAGTACGCGGAGCTTCGCAAGGAGATGGGAGTGCTTTTCCAGTCCGGCGCGCTGCTGAACTGGATGACGGTTTTCGACAACGTCGCGCTGCCGCTCCGCGAGCACACCAAGATGACGGAAACCGAAATCCGCGAGCGGGTGATGGAATGCCTGAAACACGTAAACATGCAAGATGCGGGACACAAGTTTCCGTCTGAGATTTCGGGTGGGATGAAGAAGCGCGCGGGTCTCGCGCGGGCGATCGTGTTCCAGCCGAAGCTGGTGCTCTACGACGAGCCGACGTCTGGTCTCGATCCCGTCATGAGCAACCAGGTTAACGAACTCACGAATCACATGCGTGATGAACTCGGGCTGACGCAGGTCGTCGTGACGCATGATATGAACGCCGCGTATATGATCGGAAACCGCATCGGGATGCTCTATAACGGCGTGATGGAGCAGGTCGGAACGCCCGACGACATCAAGAATTCGAAGTCTGCGGTCGTGCAGCAGTTCATCTCCGGCGCGACGAAAGGTCCGCATCAGGTCGTCTGATTTTGGGTATCTGTTCACGGGGTAGCTTGCGTTCGTAGTGACGCCGTAAGGCGTTTCTCGAATACCGCGAACTGAAACAATATGCTCTCACGAGCACACTACGAACGCAAGCTACCCCGTGAACTGATACCAAAATCAAAAATCGAAGGCTATTCGACCTTGAACCGCGTCTGGCAGTTCGAGCAGACAAGCGTCTTGCCGCGGAAGGACGACGGCACCTCGCCGCTGGCTTCGCAGCCCGGACACTCGGCGGTGACGGTTCCCGACACGACGATCGCTGGTCCCTTCGACTGCGTGCCCGTGTCCGGAATTCTTTCGTCGTCTTCGCCTTCCAGTAGATCGCTGTCCGCGGCCTTCTTCGCGGCGGTAGTCTGTGAAATTTCGTGAGGCGTAAGAATGCGCGTCTGGACGTAATCGTCCGTGCTCACAGCGGGAATCTTCAGCCCGGTGATGATCTGCGAATCCTTCGCGAGCTTTTCCTCCGGCGCGGACTCGAGTGAGGAGTGATAGAAGTTCGACGACGCAGGCAGATCGGTATCGACGGAAAGAAGGTCGTTCGTGTCGTCGTTCTTCGCGCCCTTCCCGAGGTCGAGAGACGACGCGGCGAAAATGTTGACGCCCTTGCCCTCTTGCTTCGGAAACATTTTGAGCGCCTCCGCCATACTCGGCGCGAACGGAATGATGCCCGTGACGCCAAGCATTTCGAACCGGCTCATCACTGTCTTGTTGGCGCCCATCACGACGAGGTTTCCGCCCCAGTCGGAAAGCAGGTTCTGGGTGCTGATGATGATTGCAAGTCCGGTGCTCGCGATGTTCTTTACGCCGGAAAGATCGAGAATATAGCGAAAGCGCATCAGTTCCTGGAGGCTGCGCATCACGGTGTCGAGCTTCTCCGCCGCCTGGCGGGTGTCGATCGAACCTTCGCAGATCAGATAGTCGATCCCGCCGAAGAGATTCGCGTGCTCGATTGAAAGTGCTCTTCGTGGTGCGGACATTGATCGCTCGTCTGGCAGTATCCTATGAAAGGACAATATCACACAAGTGATCCGGATTCGAGAAAATCGTGGGACCATTTATTTAGAAGACGGACTTTTTTCTTGCATTTATCACAGGTAATTGTATGAAGAAGGTTCCCTTCGACTACCGCAGGCTCATACGGGAGACGCAGTTGACACACACACACACACACTTCGATAAGTAACAAAAGCGGACGCAGGCCTGAGCTATTCCTCTCGATTTTGATTCTGCTTCTCCCCGCCTTGCATTTGAAAGCAGAAGAAGGCGCAGATCCGCAAGCTGTCGACCTCACCGGCCTTTGGTCCATTTCGATGACCCTCGAAAACGTTACTGCGACCTATGAATTATCCAATGCATACGCGATAGCGCAGCAGGGAGAAGTCACGGTGACGGTTCAGCAGGTTGGAAGCACGCTCATTTTTACCGTTCCCGACCCAACGGTGAGCGTCACCGGAACAGTGGATGGAACCACTGTAACGCTGCATCTTTCGCAGGAACTTCCGGAGGAAGCGCAGGCGGATACCTTCGTCGCGGACATCGTTTTCCAGACCGACATCCCGTTTTGTAACGAAACCTTCGGCTACTACGAAATGGAAGGTACGTACAGCGGCACCGGCTACATAATGTTCCAGCCTGAGAATCTCGAATACAAGATTCCCGACTTCTGCACCTGGTCGGGGATTTTCGAGGCTTTCGTCGTCGCGACGGACGATCCACCGGAGCCGGGGAGCGTGGCGCACATTATCGCGGATGGGTCGATCGAGACGCTCAGGATAGTGGACGAGTTTAACGCGAGTATAGATTCACTCGAAAAACAGGTTATCGATGATATTTTATACGCTCCCTCCGATGGGGACGCGAAGTACGCATACCGCATAGGACTGGAACGGATCGAAAAACTTGCTCACACCGCGCTTAAGGAGATCGACGCGGTATTCGCTTCCACGAGATCAGGCGCGCGCGACCTCGATCCGGGCTTTCGTAAAAACCTGAAGCAAATCTGGGACTGCTACATGCGAAGCACGTCGAGCCTCCACGGCGGAATAAAGGAACGTCTCAAAAGCTCGAAGAGGTTAGTCAGTTCCTACTATAAAAACGGCGGACCGGCGAATCTTCCCGCCACCCTTAACCGGCTGAGCAACAGAACCAACGCGACCGCGACCAACGGACTTTCGGTTGTGGCGGGAACTCAACTTCCCGCTGACCAGAATATTCCGGAAGGAGTAACAAGCATGATTTTCCTCGTGGAAACGAACGAGGACTGCGGCGCGAACGATATCGATTTCGTTCAATTTATCTCCTACGATTGGAGCTTCGTCAAGTTAGAGGATGACAAGGTAGAAAATGTCGGTAAAGGTAATGGCAATGCATCCGCCACATCCGCAGTCGACTCGCTTGTTGAAGAAAGGTTGTCTCAGTCGCAAACGTCGGGAGAAGGAAGAGGCGCGGGCGAAGGAAATCTGCTCGTTCCTCCGGATTTTTCACTTGGACAATCTTTTCCGGATGTTCCCTTGTCGGACAGACAAAACGGCAACCCGTCATATCCCGTCGTGGCGACGCAAACATATAACGGAACGGAATACAAAGGCATGGAAGACCCTCCTCATATTGGACTTTCGTTCATCTACGGGATTTATGACACTATCCAGAGAAACGCTAGTGGCGAATATGCCAATGTCATCCCCCCGCCAAACAGCTATAATGGAATGGCGATAATTCAATCCTTTGACACATCTATAAGCCCGTGTTATTCACCGTAGGAACTGAAATTTAATTTCCCGCTGCTGTAGTCATCATTCCAAATTATATCACTTTTCGACGCGGGGAATGCAT
>JANLHZ010000296.1 GCA_024653775.1 Planctomycetota bacterium
CGCGATGCGGTCGATCTGATCGGGTCTACCGCGAATAGCTCTGTCGCGCCATCTTTGCCTGCCTTCCTCAAGGATTTCCTCAATGCCATGTCTTGCATCTTTGCGGATTTCGAGAATGTTTTCCTGACTTGCTCTTCCTTCTTCCTTGCGAATCGAAGGGTCGTTAACGTCTTCAAGAACGACAACGAGATCGTTGAATTCCTCCTCCATCGCGTCTGACGCTTCGTTTTCGATTATTGCCATGTCGATACGCTTCACGCTCAGGTCGTAGGACAGCGAACCCTCTTCAGGAATCGTTTCCGAAAGAATTATATACCCGGTTACGTTTCCAAACCAGGAGCAGTTGTCCGTAAGAAAAATCGGTTCGCCGAATTCATCGACGCCGTATTGCCTTGTGAGGAAGCCGAAGCCGGTGTATGTTCCTTCGATGATCGCGGATCCCGAATCGGTTCTGCCTTTCATCGTTATTCCGGACAGTGAAACCGTCGCGTCGTAAACTGACGTCGTTTCTTCGCCAAACAAGACCTGATGCTGGTTGATCGTCACGGAATCGCCAATAACCGTCCCTGAAAGCTCTATCGTTTCCGGTGGATCGAGGAAATTGAGAGAGTTTCCAACCTGTTCCACCGCAAGGGGAGGAGCCTCGCCATCCGGAGCTATCGCGAGCATGTTCGACTCGTCTATCTCCCAGGTTCCGCCTTGAAGGTTTAGCGACAGAACCCAAAGTCCCGTGAGGTTGTAATCCGAAGTCTGTGCAAACGCTGACTGCGAGAAGACAAAGGTGAAAAACAGAACGGAAAATCCGGCAAACGTGGACTTTAAACGAGAATCAGCCCGACTGACTGACTGACTGACTGACTGACTGACTGACTGTGCTTGTACAGAACGTTCAGATCACTCATTTTGCTCTCCATAGATGGTTGTAACTCGGATGATTCCTTGATTAACACGGACCAGAACCCGATTCAACAGAAAAAGAGTCAAAAACAGGAAAAGTCGCTCCGCGACGTTACTTCGGCCCGGTCATTGTCTCCGGACGGACCCACTCGGCGAACTGCTCCTTTGTCAGGATTTTAAGCGCGATCGCGGCTTCCTCGAGAGTCGTGCCATCGCGGTGCGCCTTTTTCGCGATCTTCGCGGCGTTGTCGTAACCGATGTGCGGGTTCAGCGCGGTT
>JANLHZ010000307.1 GCA_024653775.1 Planctomycetota bacterium
ATCCGATTGATGGTGAAGTGAATATCGGTTCACCCCCACGTGCGTGGGGAATATTATTCAGCAGGAAATTTGATTTGTTTTTGTGGCGGTTCACCCCCACGTGCGTGGGGAATATGCCAGTACTCCACAATGCCGCCGTGAAATTCAACGGTTCACCCCCACGTGCGTGGGGAATATGCGTAGTTTTTTAAATTTTTCGATAAAGAATGACGGTTCACCCCCACGTGCGTGGGGAATATTGCAATTGACCGTATCTCAAAGCAGACAGACGCGGTTCACCCCCACGTGCGTGGGGAATATTAGGACAAGGAACCGGAGGCCCCATTCGCAACACGGTTCACCCCCACGTGCGTGGGGAATATTAATTGTGAAAAGTCGTTTTCGATTGTATGCATCGGTTCACCCCCACGTGCGTGGGGAATATGTCGATACAGATACGCGCGCCGTCAACCCGAAAGGTTCACCCCCACGTGCGTGGGGAATATGCCGTCGCCCGCGGAGTCGCGGCGAACGCAGCCGGTTCACCCCCACGTGCGTGGGGAATATGACTTTGCCGCGCCGTAGTCTACGACGCCTCGCGGTTCACCCCCACGTGCGTGGGGAATATGGGCGCGAGGTGGGGAAAGACTTCGGTTCTCGGCGGTTCACCCCCACGTGCGTGGGGAATATATTTCCAATCGCCAGCGCCAGCGCCACCGCCTCGGTTCACCCCCACGTGCGTGGGGAATATATGGGCGAGGCTTACGATAACAGTAAAATAGCCGGTTCACCCCCACGTGCGTGGGGAATATTTTAATTTGTGATTTTCTGAAAACGATATTATGCGGTTCACCCCCACGTGCGTGGGGAATATCTTGAGCATTTCAACGCTTTCATACGCCGCGCTGGTTCACCCCCACGTGCGTGGGGAATATACTTGCTAAAACAACGTTTCAGCCCGATTCAGGCACTTTACCCCATCGGAAGTATCGAATCAAGAGAAAAAGAGCAAAATACTTCTTAATGGCCGCTTATTATCAGGACATTTCGAGAAATCCGGAGTTAAGTAATACGCGCGTGCCGCTGTCCGCGCTCACGGAATTCACGGACGAGACGTCCGTGCCACTTGTCTTTACTTTCTTATTAGGAACAGTCCCTCGTAATCGACGACTTCGCGGGATGGTTTTCCGTGAGTGAGGATCGCATAACCCTGCTCGGTGTTCGACGAGTAGATCACAGGATGCAGCCTGCTTCCGAGTCGACCTCGGTAATGACTTTCTTCCAGAGGTGCTCGCGTACCATCGCGGAGAGCGTGCCGACGAAGACCCCCGCTTTCGGTTCGAGCATCCACCTTGTAAGCTCGCCCCGAAGACTTTCTTTCACGCGGTCAAGAATCAGAACCATCATCGCTTTCTCCTTTCCCGGAACCTGTACCCGGCTCATCGTCTGAACCTGTATGGTCCCGACCCTTCCATTCCGCGTAACCCCACGGAGCGTCCTTCATCCAGTTTTTCTCGTAGTCCTCGAACAGTTCTTCACCACGTGCCGGTGCTGGGGATCTATCTGCGATCCCGGAAGAATCTTTTCCTCTCTCTGTTTTAGCGGGTGGGACGTCCACACCATCAGAAACATTTTTCGAGGGCGATTTCGGAGTAACTACCGGATAGTTTTCGGGATGAGCGTCGCCGAAGGGATTTCCTGTCTCTGATCCCCACGGAGCGTCTTTCATCCAGTTCTTTTCATAGTCGTCGAAAGGCGTTTCAATCGGGTTCGAATCGTCTGTCGTAACCGGCGAGTCTTTCATTTCCACGGGCGAAACGCTCGTGCCACCGTCCACACTCCCAGGTTCAGAATAGTTGACGCCGCCTTCGACTTGGTCTTCCGAAGTGTCCCAGAGCTGACCGGGTTTAGCTTCATCCGCTTCGTATTCGTCCTGGAACTTGATTTCGTCCATTCCAAGGATTTTGTAAATGTCCGCGACGACTCTTCCGAGAAGCCTTGAAGAGGCGATATTGTCACGCAGAGCCTTGCGAACCCTGCGTTCGAGGTCGCCCGAACCTTTCGACGCTTCCTTGAATGCGACGGGGATCGAGAACTCGGTTTTGTAGAGGTCGGCGATGTCGTAGACGAACGAGAGCATCTTCCCCGTGTGGACGAATCCGAGAGCGGGGGAGAATCCCGCCGCGAGAATCGCCGCGTGGCAGAGTCCGTAAAGGCAACTGTTAGCGGCGGAAAGAGCGCGATTTACGGGAGTCGCGCTTTTCCAGGACTGTCGTTTGTAGTCCCTTCCCGACCACTCGACGCGGGATTCCTCGCTGGCTTTCTTGTAGGCGTCTCGCACGCGGACGCCTTCCATTCCGCGAATCTGCTGAAGCGAGAGGTTATGATCGAGGGGATCCGGAAAGCGGAACTCGTACATTCGTCTGACAACCTCGATGTGGGTTTTCTTGTCCGCCCATAGACGGGCCTGCGCAAGTAAGTTCTTCGCGCTGGCGGTCTTTCCGATGCCTGAGGAATAGAATCGGACGCCTTCCTCGCCGCACCAGATGACAAGGCAACCGTTTTCGGCGAGGGTTGAAATCGCGGCCTGGGTGATGGTGACGCCTGGACCGATCATAAGAAGCGCAACGCTCGCGCACGGCACGGGGGTCAGTCCATTCGCGTCGTGAAGCGCGATCGCTTTGGCTTCGCGATCGATCTTGCAATGCTCGACGTAGAGATACGAAAACGCATCGCGGAATTTTGGCAGGATTCTTTTATCCATACAGCCTCCTTTCGAAAGTGACTGCCCCGAGTGACTGCCCTGAGTCCCCGCCCCGATGTCTCTCTTTTTGTGACGGAGAGAGTGAACCGATATTAAGTTGCCAAAGAACAGTGAAGTCTGAAGCATCAACGCACGGGCGCGATCAAAAGTAAATCGAAACGCTATGGCTCACGCCAGACGATTGCCGAGCAGAAGCAGACCAAAACCAAGCCCCTTGGCGGGACCGATTCCGTTTGCGATTGTCTCAAAAGCTCGTTCTGGGTCGGTTACGCGCACAACGCCTTCGAAAACGGCGGCGTGAAATTTCATGGGCTTCTTGTGCTCCTTCGGTCGGTCGTCCGACTTGTGACCCTTGCGGGCCAAGACTGTAAAGGTCTCTCGGACGCGGACGCCATAATTTGCGACGTGCTCTTGTCCTTCTTTATCGCAATTTCGTCCGGTTTCCGTTGGCACCAACTCAAAACCCGATGATTGCTTCATCCGCTTTTCCAGCCACTTAAGGGTTTCATCCGTCTTAAAAAACGGTCTGCGTTTTCCACATGCGAACTTGGGCTTGGGTTCACCAATCTTTTTAGCATGTTCCCTTGCGGCTCTCCAACCACCGGGAGGTGGGGCAAGGCTGTCTGTTTTAGTCGGATTGGCAAGAAGCTGAAAAAGATAGATTCCGGTTTTTTCGAGGTCAGGACAGTATTCGTTGACGGCTGGTTTATCCTGTAAGAGAAACATCGCTTCGGAATGTTCACCTTTGAACGCCTTGTTCCAGTCAGGCCACGCCGAGGTTTGAACAATGATGGCCCCGGTTTCATTGAAGATGCGGAACAGCGGTAGCCCAATTCCGTCTTTGCGTCCAGTATCGCCGCGTTCTTCTTTGGTGGGTATTTGTCCATCTAACGCCCACATGATGCGCTGATGAACGCGGTATGGGTTCGCCATCCATTCTCGCGCTGGACGATCGCGCCGCGGGTCGTTATCGGGATTGACGTGAAGTATCGAACGCCATAATTGAGTTTGAATGAGAGTAGTCATATCAAAGGCTCCTTTGCTTTCGTCGCCGGAATGCTGTTTCGCGCTTTTCGAGAATCCCTTGAAGCGTAATCAGAACTTTCGGACGCCAGCGAGAGTCAAGCGGGTCGATGCGTTCTGCGCCTAAGTCGTAACGGTACTCAAGCAACGAAACGGCCTCGTGGGCTATCCTAGAAAGGGAAACAAGGTCTTTGTCTATATGATCCCGCAGAGTTGATTTCCACTTTTCAGATTCCCACTCTTCTTTCGTCGTCAGACTCGGAATGTCGTCGCGGTACTTCTTGTGATGCACCTCTTCAGCGGGAAGTCCTGTCAAAGCGCAGATATAGTTGTCTACTTGTAGTCGGTGCGGTCTAAGAAATTCATTCCAGAGCTTGCTTCCTTTGACGCGGTTGTAACCGGGATCGTCGCGTCTTTCGGCCTTTGGCACGAAAGCATCGCCGATGGCGCTAAAGTCGTTGGAGACTTCAAATTCTCCATTGCTTAGCCAATCCTCGACCACGTATCGCGCTGAGTGCCGAGGTATCTGCTGGAATTGACTATGCTCGGCTTCCGGCGGCCAGAAATAAATCGGGTGGTCGCCGCGGGTCATTCCTTTATCGTTGTCTGGTGGAACCTCAAGCTGTAGTCGCAGTCTGGTCGGACATTCGCGCGTGTCGCCGACAAACGCAGGACGCCAAGGTATGGAAGCGATGGCGGATTTCAGGTCATCAAAGTGCGCCGTTCCGACGTACGGCGGCACGGAAGGCGGGCAGGACTTGCGTCCAAGGTAGATAGGCCACTCTGGATCCTGCGCCGCATCGGCGCAGTTCCGTATCGTATCGGGATCGCCGCGTAGCGCAACCAGAAACGACGCGTCGGAGAGGTACATACGAACGGAGATTAGCGTTTCGATTTCGCCAGTTGATGCCGTGTGCTTGATACCCTTACTTGCATCGGCCTGGATAATTCCGATCTTTGCGCCGACGGTGTGGTAGTCCCGGGTGAGCGCGCCTTCACGATCTACTCGGACGCCCATTTCGAGTTCCGCGAGGTCGCTGACGGATTCCCAGCGTTTTCGTCCGAGAGCGCAGGCGAGCAGACCGACCACACCAGACTTCGTCGGTTCGCGGGCGCTATCGCGGAAGACTAGCTTGCCTTGGAGACCCCAGGACTGAAGCGGAGCTTCCAGACGCAGAAACAGAGTGTTGTGTTCGCTCATGCTTCTCCTCCGACGGCCTTGATAACGGCGCTTACCAGCTTTTCGAGGTCGGTATCGTCTTTTTCTTTGTTGAAATCTTCGGCGTCTTTGATCTCGACTTTTTGGTCATTGCTGTTTGGCAGCCAGAACCAAAACCGATGAAGCGGTTTTCCTGTGTAAGCCTGTTGAGTCTGCTCAACATAGAATTTAAGGCGCTTCGCGCTATTGAAAACGATGTCGCCGGTCTGACTTTCATCCGCTGTAACAGGTTTTGCGAAAGCGTTGGCATAATTGGTCGGAACGTTTTTATCGCGGATTTCGATAAGGATTGCGCTGGGCAAGTTGTTGTGAGCATGCGCGTGGCGCTTGCCGCTGGGAGTTTCGAGAGCGAAGGCGAGGAGGAAACAGCGGAGGGTTTTAAAGGCGAGTTCAGATTTGTTATTCAAGTTTGTCTTCAACTGCTTCCAGTCGAGCGAAACATATTTATAGAACGTAGCAGAGTTAAAGAGGGCTTCCTGGATCATTCCCGCACCGGGGATGTTGCGCGTGATCTTTTCATCATCAACCCCTGTCCAGTAATCGGTTTGTGGTATGACTTCGTGGGTGGAAATGGCGTGGGCAACTGACATTGAAGCATCAACATTGTGGAAGACATCTGATGTTGTCATGCGTCCGTAGAGGGCAACATCCACGGCTGGGTGTTTCTCAAATTCCTCCTTCTGAAGTTTCCCGAGTTCCACCATAAACTGCTTCACCAGTTTCTTGGCTTTGTCCTTTTCCTTCTTATTATTCTGAGGCGCGCGATCAATGTATGCCTGATACTGTACCGAATTGGATTTCTTCAAAATCTCAATATTCTTGACGTATTTTTTTGCGTCTTCAGGTCCTAGAAAGATAAGCTGCGTTTTATCGTCTGTTAACTCGTCGTTATCTGATCCCTGTTCATCTTTTTGGACGCCGTCATCGTCGTCTTTCTTTTCCTTTTTTGCGACCTCTCCCGCTCTCTCAACGATCTTCTTCTTTTCATCATCGGGTAACTCGGAAGCCTTTAGCGCATCTTCGATTAGAGTCGGAAACATACCTGTCCGATCACCGCAATCTGCCTTCAATTCTTCTCTGAAGTGATCCGACCAACGCGTACTACGTTTGAGGCACTGGCTTGAGATTCTGGCGCGTAGCGTTCCGCCAAACATTGCTGTTTTCGGTGCGCCGAGGTCGTCCCGGTTGAGGTTCGCGGGAACGTGGTTTTGGAGCATGTGGATTTCGATTAGTTTTGGATCTTTTTTCTGTTCTGACATAATTGACCTTTCCTTGATTGAATTTTGGTTACTGTTTTGACTCGGTTGTCTGATCTTCAAATCTTCGTCTGCGCTCGAATTGTGCACGCCAGCGGTCTTTCGTATCATCGTTCCAGTGATTCACGTCCAGATAGAGTTGCGTCCAATTGATTAGCGGGACATTTTGACTAGACCGTCTTGATCGTCTAAGTCGGGTGATCCACATGGAAAGAACGGCTTCGAGTTGATCCGCGGGAGTGTGGAGCAGGTATTCGAACTCGCGTTCAAGGCGCTTGTTGGCGCGTCTAACTGAATCACCCGCGCCGCGCTGTAGCAATGAGCGCAGATGTCCGCCGAAATTCCCGCTTGCGCCAAGCTTCGGATCGAGTGAAAAAAGCCTCGCGATCATCCACGCGGTTTGCCGTCGGATCCCCTTGAATTCTTTGTCGCGGACATGCTCATTTAGAAGGTCGGTCAACGCGACGGAGTCCGCTCCGCCGCTGTTCGCCTGCCGCAACAGGTCGATATCGGCTATCCGCACGCGTTTCCGGTCCGCGAGTCTGCGTAGGAACCTATCGATAGCGCTTGCAGATCTAGATGAGTCGTCATTCGGGTAAATTGCGGATGGCGAATCTATATCAATCTCGCGCCAGGGCAAACCATTCACTCGCCGCAGACCGCTGGACGCCGCGATGGCAATTTCCTTCGTCTTTTCGTCGTCAGGACAGTCACCGCGAAAATAGCGTTCGCGTAAGACATTTTCAAATTCAGCCACATCAAAACCGGCATACGGGCGGAATGTTTCCCGATTGGCTTTGCGCTTGGGGTTGTTCGCCCAAAGGGCGTTGTTAGCTTTTTCCGACCAGGTTTCAAGAATGGTTATAAATTGCCCTGGTTCCGTTCGGGCCGCGTCAGATATCGGTATTGAAAAGCTATGTCTCGCCGAATTATAGAATTTGGCTTTGCCGTCATGGGAGATAGCGATCACGATGAAAACGGCTAATTCAAGCCTTGCAACAGCAGAAGGCCAGCCGTTCCTGGCTATATCTTCGAGAATTTGACGCCACGTATGCCAGTCCCCTCTCGCGTCCATCGGCTTGGCCGCGAGAAGCCGCGTCCATTCGTTCTTCTTCTGTGACTTTGGGCGTACTTTTGCGGCGTGAGGGTCATCCCAATTCCGTTTTGTGGCTGGGCCTTCATTCACGTCCTTGGACGCAATGCCTTGATCGTAGACGATCAGTTTCACGAAGCCATCTTCTGGTGCTTGCAGGAGTACGAATCGAGCAGGCCAGAAAAGACCTTGTAGGTAGCCCACGTCTCCGGTTATTCCAGGTCCATTTTCCCAGATTGGCGCATCCCGATTTTGACGCGGTTGGGCATGAAGGTTTGCGGCAAGAGTCTCGAAGAGGCAGCACCTCGACGGAAACAGGTAAACGGGGGTAGAGCCGTTAATAGCGTCTTTGAACCCCTTACCGCTATTGCCGGGATGGGAGCTTTGAAGCAACAACCCGTGCGCGCACTCGGCGGGCGTCAATCCGGTAGATTCGTCGCACATGTGGCTGAAGTGTGCGATGTTCGTGCCTTTAGCTAGTTCGGCGAATAGCGTTGCGGCAGCCTTGCGCTTGCTCTTGTCAGCTAACTTTCCCCGAAGGCTCGTCCTCTGAAGAAACGGGTACTGACTGCCAAAAAGGTCGAATCGGTGACCCCATGTGGTCAAATATTGATCGGCTCCATGTGAGATGTCCGCGTTGTCGCCGTGAACGTCTGCCGCGTGAAGGATCGCAAGCAGAAGACGGTGGATGCCGAACGTGACCAGCGGCGAAGTGTCGTAAGCCTCGCGGATGCTCACCGCGTGCTTCAACGCGTCGCGGATGCCGACTTCGCTGCGCCATTTATCGACATGTCGGTAGTTTCCGCTGAAGTCTCTGTCATCCGGTCTTTTGCGCCAGATCACATGAATCCACGGTTCATCGATCAGGTTGAACGCCTGGTCCGCAGTCGATTTCGTCGATTCCATCGTTTCCTCCTATATGCCGTAACACTCCATAATCGGAGTGCTGATTTTTTGAGAAGTCATTCAATTGTCGGAAGTTGTATAGTCACGTTATCGGACGGTTTCCTATTTTACTTGAGCCGCGGACACTTTTTTGTATGTGAATGTTCGACATGGCGAAATGTGCGTCTGTCCGAACATAAATGCCTACAAGACGTTTCTCGTACCATATCTGGGTCTTCCTGGAATCAGTTGAAGGCAATGCGCATTCTCAAGGAAACGCGAGAAGGTGTAACCTTTTTTGGAGCCGATCGCGGCAAATCGCCTCGCTCGAAGGGGTATTGCAGATTTCGATGGCTGGCGTATCGCGTCATTACAAATTTCAACGCGCGACGCCCCGCGTCGCGGCTACTTCACCGCGGCGGCGTTCTCGAGGCCGTACTCGGTCTTGAACTCGTCGAGCATTTTATCGATGGCTTCCTTTTTGTTTACGAGTTCGTCGCATTCGCGATAGAGGACGTCGTCGTATTCCTTGATGCCTTCGTAAAGCGCTCCGTAGTCGATGCTCGTCTGATGGTCGCGCTGAAGAAAGTTGTCCACCGCCTCAGGTGACGACGTATCCGCCGTGAGCAGAACCTGGATCGTATTCCTGAGCCTTACGCTCAGCATCCGGCAAAGGCTGAACGTCAGCTTGGGCTGCGTGAGCGCGACCTTTTCGAAACTGTTTTTCGGAATGACGCCTAGCGAGCAGTTCTGCACCGCTTTTAACTGCGCGGTTCTGCGTTTGGCGTTCTCCAGCAGTACGATCATCTCGCCGACGATCTCTCCCTGAGCGATTTCGCCGATCTTCTGTCCGCCTATGTAGACCCAGAGTTCGCCTTTCGTCAGGATCCACATTTCGTCGCCTTCATCGCCTTCGTTGCAAAGGACTTCGTCGCGCTTGACGGTCTTCACCTGCGTTCCGTGGGTCGACATCGAAATCGCGCTACGGAAGGCGTTCTGCGTCTCCTTCTGCGCCTCTACAAGCTTTCTTCCCTGCTTGTAGGTATCCATTATCTTCGCTTTTTTGTAGGCATCCTCGATAGGCTTTTCGTCCTGCGCGTCCTGCACGATCCCCTCGACGAGTTTGTAGAACCCGATCTGGAACTCTTCGAGCTGCTTCTGATACTTCGCGATCTTACCAACCGCCGAGCTGAACTTCTTGTTGACCTCTAGCAGCCTCGCGGCGATGTTCTTCGCCATCGCGATGCCCAGGGCGGGGGTTTTCAGGACCATCATCGTGGTCTTTTCGAGGTTGATCGGCAGCACCCCCAGCTTCGCGCCGTTTTTGCCCGCGCGGTAACTTCCGAGATGTCTTCCGAGGATGATCCCGGTCTCGCCTATAAACGAATCCTTCGCGGAAACCGTGTCCATCAGTCTTCCGGCGCTCTCGACGTGCTCACGCGCAATAAGCTTGTCGTCGCCGCCGACGCTTCCGATTAGTTCGTAGCTGCCTTCCTTCAGGACAAGAAGTGCGTTGCCTGGGGATCCCTGGAGTATGAAGATCTTGCCGGCTGGAATTTCGATTAGTGATCTTTGGCTCATGGTTTAGTCGCTAGCGAAAAGAATGCCGCGGAACGCGGTCACCCTGATTTATCGGATCATGCCAGGGATAAGTTTATTGCAAAAGGTAAATTCTTGCCCGCGATAAGTCTCCGCGAACTGATAGCTCAGGGGATACTATAAACGCACCGCTCGCACGCGTTCCAGCAATTTAGCAATATTCGCGCGGCTCACTTTCCGCGGCTCCTGGAAAGCCTCGATGTAACTGTTCACGATGTAGATCGCAGTCTATAGCGGGAATCTGTTCGTAGTGTGCTCGTGAGAGCATCTTTTCGCGGCGTGGTGGATCAAAGAAACGCCTTACGGCGTCACTACGAACGCGAACTACCCCGTGAACCGTTGCGCCTCGATTTGATCCACGGGAAGATCAGCGTGCCTACGATCATCAGCCATAGAACGATGCTCGCGGGACGTGTGAAGAAACCAGTGACGCCTTTGTGATCCCACGGATAGCCGAAATCGTCCGCCCAGTACGGCGCGCCCTGGACGATTCCGTCCGGCGGGAACCCGGAAAGCTGCATCACGATGTGCAGATTCTTCTCCAGCAGCGGCCCAAGGATCAGCCCGAGAATCAGCGGACCCTGCGGAAACCCGTACCTGCGCATCGCGTAGCCGATAACGCCGCCCAGGATCATTATGTCGAGGGCGTAGGTCTCTCTGAGCGCGTACGCGCCGACGACCATAAACACGCACACCGCAGGCCAGAGAAAGTGCTTCGGGACCGAAATCACTTTCGCGAACATCGGCGCGAGCGTCATCCTCACCGGATACGCGAGAATGTTCGCGATGATCAGACCCGCGAATATCGGGACCATCAGCAGCTCGTTGTTCGGATTCGTCGCGAAGTCAAAGCCCGGCTGGAAGTTCTTGATAATCAACGCCTGTAGCATCACCGCTGTCACGCTGTCTCCGGGAATTCCAAGCGTGACCACTGGCATCATCGCGCCCCCGGTGACGGCGTTATTCGCGCACTCGCTCGCCGCGAGACCTTCCGGAGAGCCTTTGCCGAACTCGTCCGGTCTGCTCGAAGTCTTCTTCGCGAGGTCGTAGCTTACGAAGCTTGCAATGTCGCCACCAGTACCGGGAAGCGCGCCGATGAACGTCCCGACAACGCTTGAAAGCCCGAGAACCTTCGCGATTCGTCGAAGCGTCGGACCGTCCAGCGGCATCAGAATCCTGCGGATCGCGCCTGCGAACAACTCGCGAAGAAAGTTTCCGTGTACGCTTTTATCCGCGCTTTCGATTTTTTGCCCGCGGTTTTTTATCGCGTGTTCGACCTGCACAAGCACTTCGGTAAACGCGAACACTCCGATCATCAGCGGGATGAACATCCCCGTCATCGGCGTGCCCCACTGATCGCCGCCAAGGCCGAGAACCGGGACGTAGCTCGAATCTGGTCCGGGCCTGAAATCCGCGAAGCCCTCGAAGAAAAACCTTCGTTCGTCCGCGCGGTATTCCGGAAGACCGATGGTCGAGATGAACATTCCGATGAACCCCGCGAGCAGACCTTTCAGAAGCGACTTTCCGGATATGCTCGCAATGATCGTCAGCCCGAAAATCGCGAGCAGGCAGATTTCGTTGTTGCTTATGTGCCTTCCGAGGTCAGCGACCTGCGGCGCGATCAGGACGAGCGCAATTGCGCTAAGAACTCCTCCCGTGGTGGACGCTACCGTCGAAACGTTGATCGCGTACTCCGCGCGCCCGGCTTTCGCAAGAGGGTAGCCGTCGAAGCACGTCGCCGCGGCGGCGGGAGTTCCCGGAGTATTGATCAGAATCGCGCTTATGGCTCCTCCGTGCATTGCTCCGACGTAGAGTCCGAAAAGAAGCGCGAACGCGATCGCGGGGTCTTCAATCGAAAACGTGAACGGGACGAAAAGCGCCATGCACATCGTCGACGTCAGTCCCGGAAGCGCGCCGACCATAATCCCGATGATTATCCCGAGCACCGACGCGAGAATCACGGCTGGCGAAATCATCCCCGAAATTTCGATCGCTCCCAGTATTTCGATCGCTGCTGTCGGCATCGGATTTTTCGCCCGCTATCTTTCCTTCGATGACAGCGGCATCACCATATAGACCAATCCAGCCGCGGTCTTGAATATTCCGCCGGTTTCCTCGTCCTGGAATTCGAACACGATCGTCTCGTCCTTCGAGACGCGAAGAACGTCGATCAGGAAGTTTCCGACGAACTCTATCTTGACTTCCTCCCCGTCATATTCTATCGGGAGTTCGTCTGTGTTGACGCCGCTCTCCTCCGAGAAGCACCTTAGCCTCAGTTCTCCCTTCGTGAACGTGAGGCTGACTGACGTGCTCATCTCGTCGAACAGAATCCCCATTTTGCGCATCGAGCTATAAAACGCCTTGCGATCGAGGATTACCCTGTGCGGCAGATTCTTCGGTATGACCTGGGTGTAGTCCGGAAAGATGCCTTCCGCAAGCCTTCCAGTGACGATCCCCATACTCGTTCTCGCGGTGAGTTCGTTTTCGGTGATTCCGATCTCGACGAATTTGTCGCTTGGCGAAAGCATTCGCTCGATCGTCTTCATAAGCCGGAGCGGAACGATCGCGGTCTGCTGGTCGTCGACTTTGAATTCGCCGCGCCTTCGCATCAGCGCGAGCCTGTGACCGTCGGATGTAACCATCTCCACCTGATCCGGCTTTACCACGAGGTAGATTCCGTGCAGCGTGAACCTTGAATGCTCCGAACCGACCGCGAAAGCGACGTTCTCGAGCATTTCTTTGAAGTCCTGGTGCTTGATCTGGAAAAAACTTTCAACGGCCGCCTCGCGCAGTTCCGGATAGTTTTCGACCGGCGCGCTGTTTAACTGGGCGCAGAACTTTCCCGCTCGAATGATCGCAAGCGGCGTCTCGTAAACGAAGTTTATGCTGTTACCGGAAATCTCGGAAAGAGTTTTTGTAAGCTGCGTGGCGTTCAGCAGAACTTCGCCGCCGCGCTCGACCGACAGACCGGACGTACGGAGCTGGATTCTTATATCGTAGTCCGTCGCGCAAAGATCGACTGCGCCGCTGTCGTCGTGGGCGACGAGTTTGATGTTCGCGAGAATCGGGTTCGCCGGGTTTGCACTTACCACGCTGCTGACGACCTGCGCCGACTCGGACAGTTTGGCGCTCTCTCCGTTAAACCTGACCATGGTTTATCCTGCTTTTCGATGGTGGGATGATCGATGAATTATACAGAGTTTTACCCTGAACTCTTCTCGGTTTCAAAAAGGTTTTCTCTTCGTAAGTGTTCACGGGGTAGATCGCAGTCTATAGCGGGATTCTGTTCGTAGTGTGCTCGTAAGAGCATATTTTCGCGGTGTGGTGGATCGAATAAACGCCTTACGGCGCCACTACGAACGCGAACTACCCCGTGAACGGTTACTTCTCTTCTTTGGTCCAGGCGCTGGTTTCTAACAGCCGTTACTATTATTAATCTAGTTTATTATAAGTATAATGATGTTAATAGGGCTGTGGGAACTGTCAGTAGCAGCATGACGACGGATCGACAAACGAGGAAGAGATGGCACGGAAGGACGCATACAAGCCGTGGATGAATTTCACAGAGGCATTAAAAATCGATCGTCGAATCATGCCGGAATTCACAAGTGGATGGCGCTTGGCCGTATCTGAATCATGAACGATCAGGCGCTTAACAGGTTATCGACAGCGTATGCACAGGTGAAAACGCAGGAGAACGCTCGATGAGACTTATAGTCGCGATGATTTTTGTTATAAGCATGGCGACCTACGGCATAGGACTCGCGGTAAGACTCGGCGGAAGCGACGAAGGGCCGAAGTCGATTCTGAGCGGCGATAAATCGGCCGAGGAGCTTCTTCGGGAGGCGCTCAGGAATCTGCCGGAAGGTTTTGCGAATCTGGCAGATCCGGAGAATATGTCTCCAGCGCAAAAGTGGCTGCTTCTCGGACAGCTCGCGGAACTTTCGAATATGATGACAGTCGAGCGCGAATGTTTCCTTAAATTCGGACTGAAAATGTCCGCGTCGAACGTGGCGGACTTCTACGGCACGTCGAGCAGACTGGAGCATCATTTCGTACAGATCGATTTCGCCGGGGAGGAGTTCAAATTCAGGTTCAGAGATCAAGTAAGGTCATTCGTAATGAAGAGCGACGAGGCGGAGGCGTACGTGATGGTGCGCGGACCGAACATTCAGACGATCGGCAGCTTTCAGGTAGAGCTTCGAGACACACTTGCGGGTGAGGACGCTGAAAACATCGAAATCGCGTCGATCCTCGGCGTGATGAAAATGGAGCCGTTTCGAATCTGGATGGTCGCGGCGAAGCTGAAAGGTGTGCCGGGCGTCGAAGAGCGTTATTTTTTTTCGCCGAGAATGCCTCTGGAGGCGTTCTCCGAGGTATTACTTTACAAGGAGGACATTCCTCTTGCGTACGCGGAAAGAATATCGGCGCGGCAGTCAATGATCCGCAATCTAGGTCCGGAGGATTCCGCGGAGATGATCGATTTATCGTTCAAGAGTTCGAGCGACGCGTTTCTGGCGAGACAGGCCGGCGCGGACGAAAAGCTCCTCAAGCTCATCGCGTACGAGGAACAGCTATCCGCGGCGGTGTACGCGATGAATTCCGAAGATTACCGCTGGGCGGAAGAATATCTTCGTCGGGCGTCGCTCACGGGTTTATCGGAGGAAAAATTTTATCACGAGCTTTTTGAACTCGTTTATCAGCACAAACTCGATTTCAGTGGCGCCAGGACGGTTTTTCAGGACCTCGAAAAGTACATCGAAAATGCAAGAACGACTCCGCCGGAGACGCTTGACTCGCTGATCGATCAGTTCAACGAACGAAGGCTTGCGCGGGCGAAGCGGCAGACGACCTCACGGCAGATTTTCATTTCGCCGCTGATCGAGACGCCGGACGTGATAACGGAGTTCGCGGAGGTCTTCAGCGCGTCGCCGATGGAGTTCCTGAACAGCGTGACTGGCATGCTCGAGAGCCTCGGAATTGACGCAAGGATTTCTATCGCGGAGAAATACGTCCGCGGCTTCGAAGGCGCGACGGAAAGGGCGCTCGCGCTCCCTCTAGACGACGCGATGAAGGCGCTTCCGGAGTTCGACGATTCGAACCGCGATCTACTTGAACGAAGGCTCGAAACGTTGCAGGCGCTGTTCCCGACGCGCAAGGTAGCAGCGTTTCTGAAGGAGATTTCCGAGGGTGAGTGAGAAAACGTTTCCGCGCAAAGTATGCCTCAAGATCGACGTCGACACGCACGACGGGATGAGGGACGGCGTGCCGCGGTTGCTCGCGGTGCTGAACGAATTCGGACTCGTCGGCACGTTTTTCCTGAGCTTCGGGCCGGACAACTCCGGGAAGGCGATTTTCAACGTCTTCCGGCAGAAGGGCTTTCTGAAAAAGATGATGAAGACGAGCGCGCCGTCGATGTACGGACTGCGCACGATTCTGTCGGGGACGCTGCTACCGGCGCGGATGATCGCAACGAAATTCCCAGAAATCGTAAAGCAAATCGAGGCGGAAGGACACGAAGCGGAGGTTCACGCATACGATCATCGTCTCTGGCAGGATCATCTGCCGAAGATGAAATTCGAGAAGGTGCGCGAGCAGCTTGCGAAGGCGTGCGAAGCGTACGAACGGATTCTTGGGAAGCGCCCGCGGGCGACCGCCGCGCCCGCGTGGATGGCGACGCGCGCGAGTCTAGAAATTCAGGACTCACTCGCGCTGGACTATTGCAGCGATATGCGCGGCGGCGCGCCGCTGATGCCCGCTTACGACGGATATGACGCGACGACGATGCAGATTCCGACGACGAACCCTTGCCTCGAAGAGCTTTTCACCGCGGGCACGGTTTCCTTCGCGGACGTGCAGTCTGGAAACTCGGAAGCGATCGACAGAAGCATCGACGACATTCTGAAGGTGGACGACGAAATCGATGTGGCGGTGGTCGCGCTGCACGCGGAGGTTGAAGGCGGTCCTTTCGTGGACTTCTGCCGGCGGCTGTTCGCGAAAATCCGCGACGTCGGCGCGGAGACGACTCCGATGATCGATTACGCGAATGAACTTCGCGCAAAAGGCGACGTTCCACGGCGCAAAGTCGGCCTTCGCGATCTCTTTGGCCGCGCGGCGCCAGTGCTGCAAATAAATGGGTAGTCTGCGATAACGCCGCATTGTACCATTATATGTATTCGAAGGAGGCGCCGTTGAAATACCGAGTGAAAATTGAACGAGACGAAGATGGAATTTTCATCGTGACTGTTCCATCGCTCCCAGGGTGCATTTCAGACGGTAAAACCCGTAAAGAGGCCCTCAAAAACATAAGCGAAGCGATTGAACTTTATATCGAAAGCCTTGAAGAGCACGGCGATGCAATTCCGCCTTCCATCGACGAAGAAATTGTAGAAGTGAAAATATGAGTCCGCTTCCGATTGTTTCCGACGATCAGGTTGTAAAAGCACTATCAAAGATAGGTTACGCATTTGATCGTCAGAAAGGCAGCCATATGATGTTGAGGCAAATTGATCTACCACACAGACGGGTAACCGTGCCTCGAAAAATGAACTCCCGAAAGGAACGTTGAAGTCAATTCTTAGGGAAGTAGGCCTGACTACTGACGAGTTTATAGCTCTTTTATAGTTTCAGTAAAATTGATCCGAGTGATAGTGTGAATCCACGAAAGAACATCGACACGTTCGCGGAAGGCGACGCGCTGATCGAAACGTATCTCGTCCAGAGTTTCGCGCTGCGGATGGCGCGAAGCGGGACGATGTTTCTCGCGTTCGATCTCGCGGACGCCACCGGGCGCGTGAAGGCGTATCTGTGGGAGGTCGAACCGGAAGACGAGAACGCGGTGAAGCCGGGGGATTTCGTGGAGGTACGCGCGGTTGTCGAACCCTACGGCGGCGCGCTCACGCTGCGGGTGATCGATTACAAGGTGGTCGTGATCGAGAAGGTCGATCGTTTCGACTTCCTGCCGCACACGAAGGAGGACATCGACGCGGGTTTCGCGCGGACGAAGGAAATCCTCGAATCCATTGAAACGCCACCATTGAAAGAACTCGCGGCGGCGTTTTTAGCGGACGAGATTCTTATGCGCGACTTCAAACTCGCTCCCGCGAGCATTTACCGCCACCACGCCTACTTAGGCGGGCTTCTGATCCACACGCTCAGAAGTCTCGAACTCGCAGTGAGACTCTGCGAGGTCTATCCCGCGGTACGCCGGGACGTCGTCCTTCTCGGCGTGTTCCTCCACGACCTCGGTAAGACCCGGGAGTATCGTTACGACAACCTTCTTGACGTCACCGACGAAGGCAAACTCGTCGGTCACGTCGTGATGAGCCTCGAACTGCTGACGGAAAAGCTCGCGGCGCTGGACGGATTTCCGGATGGCCTCTCTCGCGAGCTGCGGCATCTCGTGCTAGCGCACCACGGGAGTCGCCGCTGGGGTTCGCCGGTACCGCCGATGACGCTGGAGGCGTTTGTCGTCCATCAGCTCGAGTTTCTGGACGCGAAAATCGATGAGTGGAACAAACATATTGGCGACGCGGACGAATCCGGCTGGACGAAATATCTGAGATTCACGCACAGCCAGCTTTGGCGCGGCTGGCGGGAAGACGACGTCCCCGCAGAAGACGGATTATAGGCTGAAAAGGTAACCGTTCACGGGGTAGTTCGCGTTCGTAGTGGCCTGTAAGGCGTTTATTCGATCCACCACACCGCGAAAATATGCTCTCACGAGCACACTACGAAC
>JANLHZ010000309.1 GCA_024653775.1 Planctomycetota bacterium
AAAATGCCAGATTTCTCATAACTGTCGCCTAGCTCTCTGCACCTGATTATCCCTATGTAATAGGGATTTCCGCCAAGAGGATTTATGCAACAAAGCCAAAATAGACTATAAAATGACTGCGTAAGAAATAATGTCATAACACAATATTTTCTATTTCGGTGCTCACATGTCAATCGCGGATGCGGAAGAAAATAGTTGGAACTTTGGCCGAGTCACAAAGAGTGTGGGCGGCTGTGGAAAGACGTGCAATATGATGAGACGGGACGGCTGCGTTACGATCTCGGGCGCTCTCGCTAGAACCTACATCACCGCCGTCGGACTGCATCGGAAGTCGCCTTCGACAATGGATGCGATGTCGATCACTACGTCTCGAAACGCCTGGAACTTCATTTTATCAGCGTCGGCCCGACGGCTTTCGATCCAGGCGCGGGCGTCTTCCTCCCTATTGAACGTCGCGTAATGGATGTACGGCTCGCCATCATCGACGGCTACCGCGAACGCTAAAACTCCTTGAACCGGCATTTATCCTCCAATCCCTAAAAAATCACGTCACATCCATATTCTGACATGAAAATCGTGCGCGCGGAAATTTGCTCAAGAATGTTTTCACTTCCGACTCCATAGGCCTCGTGTCAAAACAAGTTGACGTTTTCACATCACATCTTCGCATCATCTTCGTATCGCGCTCAATCGTCAAATCCTTATCGGAACTATGGCTACGACTCCGGTTTGACTCTATCGCGCAATACGAACCTGACGCAAATCTGAGCGCGAAATTCGTCAACTTGTTTTGACACGAGGCCTTAGATCGCAGAACCAGAATCCCTCTCGCTCGACTTTTTCGCCGAGGATCAGGGGAATCTCGCTTGCGAAGTTCGGTCCGTCGTATACGAAGGAGTGGAACTCGCCGTTTTCGCCGCAGGGATCGACGGATTCAGGGAGGTCGTCCAGCAGGCTTTCGTCATACGTCCGACCGACGAAACCCGCGTCCAGAACCTTCGGATCGACGGTGACGAGGATCGCCTTGAACCCGAGTTCGATGAACCTGCGCGAGAACGTCCTGGTGTCGCGGGTCCACACCGGAAACAGACCTTTCATTCCAACCTTTGCAAGATTGTCTTCGCGATACTTTCGCAGGTCTTCGAGGAAGAGATCGCCAAACGCGACCGTGTCGACGCCTTCGTCCCTGAACTTCAGCATCGCGGCTTTCATTTCGCGTTCGTAGACCTCGTTCGTGCAGGTCTTCGGAATCCGGATTTCGTGCAGCGAGGCCCCAAGCTCCCGGCTCTGCGCGAGCAGCAGTTCCCGTCGGACTCCGTGCATGCTGATTCGATCGTAATCGTCGGTCAGAGTGGTCAGAAGCGCGCGGACTTCGTATTCGTCCGACTGTTGCAGCGTGTGGAGCGCCATCGCGCTGTCTTTGCCGCCGCTCCAGGAAAGAAGAATTGGTTTCGGCATTTGGAGACTGGATCGTTCAAAGATGATGACTTCGGGGATAGAATAGCGTAAACCCTAACATGTGCGAAGGCGAGTCGCACGGATTTCCGGTAGATCGATGAAAATCATCAATAACGCAAGCGACAAGTACTTCAAGGAAATTTACTCCCGCAAAGCGAACGCGATCAGTCTGTTTCTCGAAGCGATCGAACCGAAAGCGCCCGGGATCGTTGACTAGAACACTCTGCGGCTGATGCCGGCGTCTTTCATATCGAGTGAACTCAGGGAGAACTATTCTGATTTGTATTTCAAGGTCGACACGACTCTCGGCCTGCGATGTCTTTACGTTCTTTGCGAGCACAAGAGTTATCCTGATGACGATGCGCCGCTGCAACTTGCCGAAAACATCGTGAAAGCGCTAAGGACGCGCGTCAAAATAAGTTGACGTTTTCACATCACATCTTCACGCCATCTTCGTTCCGCGCTCGGTCGCCAAATCCTCACCGGAACTATAGCTACGCCTCCGGTTTGGCTTCCTTGTGCAAAACGAACCTGACGTAAATCTGAGCGCGAAATTCGTAAACTTATTTTGACGCGCGTCCTAAGGCAGATCAAAAAGTGGACGAGGTCGCCTAAGATCGAAGGATTAAAAAAACTGCCGATGGTTCTGCCTTTGATGTTCTCCCAGTGCAGGGAACCCTAGCCATTCGGGACGCGTTTTTCAAGCGGCATTGACGTGATAGAGGAGCTTCGCGTCTATCAGATGGATTTCGAGTATTTCCTTCACGATCTCGCAACGAAGACCGACGAAGATATCACTGGAACGCCGGAGACGGTTGTGGCGCAGATTTTGATGCACGACCTTCGTTACCGTGATACAATGGAAACAGTGAGGAGGGCTCTCTCTCTCGCTTCAGGGCAATGCGAGGGAATCCCGCGAAGCTTGTTTCGTCGATATTCTACATTTACGGAATTTCGGGACTCGCGCACGATAAGTTGCTGGAAATCGCGAGGGATACAATTTCGGAAACCGGAGGTAACGTGGTGACAACGACTTACGAAAAGATATTCCGCAAGGGAATGAAGGAGGGAAAGATCGAGGGAAAGCTTGAGGGAATGCACGAAATGTTGCTGTTCTCCATCGAGGCCAAGCTCGGAAAGCCCGATAAGAAACTCAAGAATACGGTGCAGGGGCTTGTGGAAGGAGGTCAGATCGAGTTCGTAAAGGCATCCGTCAAAATCGCTAAAAACCTCGAAGAGCTGATAGACCTGCTGTCGAAGCTTTGAAACCGGTCGCATCTTTCCTCGGAGCTGACGATCGAGCGGCAGAGTCACAGATCAAGAAACGCGAAGTTCGCAATCATAGGCGGGCTGCTGATGGTCGTCGCCTGCGCGATTCTCGGGATGGCGCTCAGCAGCACGGACCTTTCGCTAGAGAGCGTCGCGTCCGCGTTCGCGTCCCTCTTCGGAGGCGCGTCGAAGAAAAGCGACAGGTTGATCGTACTTGACATCCGTGCGCCGAGGGTGGCGCTCGCGATGCTCGTCGGCGCGGGGCTTGCGGTCGCGGGAGTCAACATGCAGGGGTTGTTCCGAAACCCCCTCGCGTCCCCCGGAATCATCGGCACAAGCACGGGCGCGGCGCTTGGATGCGTCATCTGCATCGTCATCGGGTTCGACAGGAAAGGCGGAATGCTCGGTCTTCCGCTGTTCGCGTTCGTGTTCGCGTTCGTTTCCCTCGTCGTCGTGAAAGCGATCTCGACAAGGAACGGGCGCACTCCGGTGGCGACGCTTCTTCTCGCGGGAGTCGCGCTGAACGCGTTTCTGAGCGCGATCCTTTCGTGGCTCATTTCGCGCAACTTCGAAAGCTACGGCGCGGGCAGGCAGATCGTCCTATGGCTCATGGGCGGCCTCGAGAGCAAGGGCTGGGATTACGTGCTGATGACCCTGCCGTTCGTGCTGATTTGTCTTGGCGCGTCGGTTTACTACTCGAAGGATCTCGATCTCCTGCTCGAAGGCGAGGAGAGCGCAAGTTCCCTTGGCGTAAACGTCCTGCGCACGACGAATCTGATCCTCGTAAACGTCTCGCTGATCACCGCGGTCGTCGTCGCGGCGGCGGGAGTCGTCGGATTCGTCGGCCTGATAATTCCGCATCTGGTGCGGATCTTCGTCGGTCCCTCGCACAAGATCCTTGTAGTCGCATCGGCAGTCACGGGAGCCTGGTTCCTGATTCTCGCGGACCTTCTCGCAAGAACGATGATCCGTCCGGAGGAGCTTCGCCTCGGAATAGTCACCGCGACCATCGGCGCGCCGTTTTTTCTGTACCTGCTCGCAAAAAAGCGCAAGGAGTTCAGCGTGATTTGATTCTGCGTTAGGAGTCATCCGCATTCGATGAATTTGTTGTCTCGATTGTTTCATCCCGGAGGTTCATGTGTTCAGACTGACCATTCTCTCGCTGCTTTCAGCGATTCTGTTCGCGAAGTCCGCGCCCGCGGAAGACATCGTCACCCGCGCAGCGAGGTTCATCGACGCGTCCGGACGCGAGGTCATTATGCACGGCGCGAACGTCTCGCAGAAATCGAAGTACCCGCCGTTCATGCCGGACTTCGAGGAAGGGGACATGACGACCTTCAAGAACGCGGGATTCACCGTCGTCCGGTTCCTGCTGACGTGGGAAGCCGTCGAGCCGAGGCCGGGCGAGTACGACTACGAATACTTCGATCGCGTCGAAAAATACCTTGACGACTTCGCGGCGAACGAAATCCTCGTGATCCTCGATTTCCACCAGGATCTATATTCCCGCCACTTTTCCGGCGACGGCGCGCCGCTCTGGACCACGCCCGACGCGGAAAGTTTCACGCCTCGCCAGCCATGGTTTTCGAATTACTTCACCGAGGAAGTGCAGGCCGCGTTCGACGCCTTCTGGAAGTCGGACGATCTGATTTCGCACTTCGAAGGCGCGTGGCGCGCGGTCGCAGAAAGGTTCAGGGATCATCCCGCGGTGTTCGCCTTCGAAATCCTGAACGAGCCCCATCATGGATCGACCCCCGTCGGGACTTTCGAGCCGCGGTATCTCGTTCCGTTCTACAGCCGAATCATCGATGCTATTCGCGAGGAGGCGCCGGAGCGGATCATAATGTTCGAGCCGGAGGTGACGAACGCCATGGGCATCCGACATTTCGCCTCGCTTGCGCGGGAGAACGTCGCGATCGCGCCGCACTACTACGACTACGTACCCGAAATCACGGGGAGCTACCGCGGACGTCCGGTCGACGAGTTGAGCCTCCGCTTGCATCTTTCGCTTTTCAGCAGCCGATCGCAGCGAAGTCTGAACTCGCCTTGCTTTATAGGCGAATGGGGAATGATCCAGCGATACGCCGGTTTCGAGAAGTACATAGTGACCTTCGCGGACCTGATGGACGATTACCGTATGAGCTGGTGCCAGTGGGTCTGGGACGCGGCGCCCGCGGACCCTTTCGACGGAAGTTTCGGTCTAGAAATGCTTACCGAGGATCGAAGGCTGACGAAAATGGCGGAACAGAGCGTCCGTGCGTACCCGCACCGCGTCGCGGGAAGGCTGCTCGATTTCGAGTTCGACAGCGAAACCGCGGATTTCGAAATGAGTTACGATCCGGACCCGGAAATCGAAGAGCCGACGGTTGTTATCGTTCCTCGGGAGCTGTACCTCGAAGGCTACGACGTCGTTCGGAGCGAGCATGTTTCGTCGGCCATGCCCGCGGAGGACGAAAACCGGCTGCTTGTCCGTCCGGACGATTCCGGCGAAACGGTGCGGATTTCGATCCGGAGGCGATAGTCTTAGCGAACGTAGCGAAGGCTTCTTGCCTCATCATACGACACATCTTTCATCCCCCGGACACACTCTTTGGGATGCTGCCCGTTCGTCGTGGCGCGTCCGATATGGATCCTTGCGCGGCCAAAATATTTTGAGTAATCGCGGAGCCGTGATATATTGTCAGTATCGAATTCAGCCGATGCCCCGATGGCGAATTCCATCGAATCCGGAGCGAATTATGACAGCCAGAGCTTCAGTCACGCCGATTTTTTTGATTTCGATCCTGTTCGGGATCGCCGCTTCCGCACGCGCCGCAGTGATTTTCGAGAAGCATTCCGAGGAGTACGTCGAAGGGGAAATCGTGCCCGAGACCCGCTTGCGGGTCGATTACATCGAAATGCGCGTCCGGCTGCACGCGGACCGGGAAGAGGTGTCGCTGCGTAGATTCCAGCCCGGCTCCCAGAACATCACAATCTTCGAAAATAAAACCCTTCTCGATATTTTCGAGGAACAGAAATCCAGGATCGACTGGAACTCGGCCGCCGCGGTGCAGGATCTCGCGCGATGGTGCATAGACAAGTGCATGCCGGACCTGAAGGATCAGTCGAAACAGTGCCACGAGCGGGTCATCGAAATCGATACCGATGACCCCATCTCCCGGACCGCGCTCGGATACGTTCGCGACGGCGCGGGCTGGGAGCTTCGGGCGGTCACGCAGCGCAGATGGCCAGACCAGCAGCAGTACTTCCGCGAAAATCTGATGGACCTTTCCTGGGAGGTTCGCGACGTCCATAACCCGAGGGCCGAAGGCGTCGAACTGTCCTACCTCGGCATATACGACAACCGCCTGATTTTCCGCAAGAAGACCACCGAGCCTCGAAGACTTCCCGTACAGGTGAACGGGCAAACGATCACGCGAGACTCCGAGAAGTTCTCCGTACTCGTCTACAATATCGACCGCGGCGGTCGCGCGAGCGACCTCATTCCAGAAACATGGCAGCCGATAGTTTCGCCGACGTTGTGCGCCGGTGTCGTCGCGTACACGGCAGCCAAGGAGGTCGATAACACCTGGGGCTACCACGATATCACTGTCCGCGAAGTCGACGGAAACGAAGAATACAAACTCACTGATAATAAAAGCTCGAAATGCGATCATCCGCTTCTCTCCGAAAAAGTGCTTTGGTGGAAAACGAAGCCGGAACCTATTTTTCAGGCCCTGAATAGCGATCGGGAATTCACTACGAATATATATTTTGTCGATGTGCCAAGGGAGTTTTCGCTGTTTCGGAATATGACCGAAAGGAATTCGAGAACGATACTTTCGAGAAACGTCGCTCTGCTCGAGATAGACCCAGACCTCGCGGACATCTCAGGCGCGACTATGGCGTGGACCGAAGCAGGAATCGGCGTCCGCAGCTATAACTTCGAGACGGATCGCATCACGACCATCGACGGTAATATCCGGATTCAGATCGAATCCGGCGCGAAAATCGATGGAAAATACATCGCGTACAACGTTACCGGCAACGACGGCGGCGTGTTCGTGTACGATACCCAGAAGCGCGAGCAGATCAAACTCGACGTCAATTGGCAGTGGGTGGATATTTGGGATCATTTCGTCGTCGGCTATTCGAACCGCGCGATAAAGATATTCGATATCGAAACCAGCAGGCAGTCCGTGGTTCATGAACTCGCGGAAGACGAGGTGCTCAAGTTCATCCGGATGCACGGCCCTTCGATAGTCTGGACCCAAACCCATGGTCGAAGCAGCAAATGGATGGTCCGGATGGCAAGGCCCGTCGAGCCGCAGTAAGGAGCCTGAAATAAATAAGTTGTACATCTCGCATCTCATCTTCACACCATCTTCGTTTCGCAGTCGATCGCGAAACGAAGATGGTGTGAAGATGAGATGCGAAAACGTCAACTTGTTTTGACACGACACCTTACTTCACTTCTCCGTGCTTCGATTTGATTTTCGGCAGCCAATTGTTTTCCTTGTACCAATCCACCGTCTGCTGAAATCCTATTAGAAAACTCGGGTACTTGTGCGTGAATCCTAGCGATTCGAGATTTTCGGTCGAATAGATATGGTCGCGACCGCCATACAGAATCCAATCGTTATCGATTCGCGGATTCAGATCGTTCGTCAGACCGTATTCTGCTCTGATAGTATTCCAGTGTTTTGTTATGTGTTTGTTAATTGTACTCACGAAACGCAGCGGGTCGCCGAATGACGCGATCCAGCTTCCGATCTTTGTTATTATCCCCGGAATTACGCTCATCGACCCCACGCCGAAAGCGCGGTAAAGCGCGTCGATGAATATTTCTGCCGTCACGGGGGTTTTGTCCGCGACGTTGAAACTCCTGCCAGGCGCCGCGTCGCTCGTCGCAGCGAAGAACGCCGCCTCGCCGACGTCGTCCACGTGAACGTAATGAGAGTATTTACCTCCGCGAATATTCAGACCACGGCTGTATTTCCGAAATCTGTAAACGGCGACGCCTCCAAGCATCATCGCAAGCCCGTACCGACTTCGAGGACCATAGATGAGTGTCGGACGAATCGCCGACATTTCAATCCCGGCGTCTCTGGCGATTTCCCACGCGATCTGCTCGCTTTGCCATTTCGACCGTTCGTATGCGTTCCTCGGATTTTTATCCGCTTCCTCTTTCGTCGGCGCTGACCGCGGCTCGCCGTAAACGCCTACGCTGCTGATTTGCACGAATCTTTCCACGCCTTTTTCCGCTGCCGCCGCAGCGACAATTTTCGTTCCGCCAACGTTGACGCGCTGCAGCAGATCCTCGGAAGCTCCGAAATCGAATATGGCCGCACCGTGGACGACTATGTCCGCTTTCGACACTGCCGCCCGCGCGTCTGATTCCCGCGTCACGTCGACTTCCACCGGCGTCGCTCCTCTCGCCTCGAGTTCAGCAAACGTCGCGCAGGATTTATCAGCCGCGATGACTTTATATCCGCGGGAAAGAAACGAATTGACGCACGCATGGCCGACAAGTCCGCCCGCGCCTGTGACAAGAACAGTTTTGCTGTTTTCGCTCATCCTTGTCTCTCACGTCTCCTCGAAATATCCGGAAATGATAGTATCGAATAAGTCGTCGTTTTCCAGACCTGATCGCAGTTTCCCGAACGAGTATTCACTTGCGATAGTATTGGTTTGCGTTATCAATAATATGTTTCTTGCGCTGATTTCGTGCGGATACCATCTCTTTTTAAACGTGCCGATAATCTTTCTTATTATTTCGTGATCCATAATCGCCGAGTCGCTTAAGCCGAGTGTCGATTTTACAAGATCGCATCGATGTACCCACTCGTCGCTGACCGGCTTTCCTAAAGCACTCGCGCCAAGAACGTAAACTATTGTCGTCGTTTTTGACGGAATAACTGGTTCGAAGTCACCGTGCCCTTTGATCGGAAGATGCCTCGACCCATCCGCCTCGATTATGATTGTTTTGCCGAACCTGACGAAAATATCGTCAAAGAACTCTTTTTCCAGTCCGAACACCTTCTTCTCGTCCATTTTGCCGACGATGAAAGCAGGCTTGCCCGCAGGTTCCGGCATTCCGACATTTTCAATCTCCGATCGGAATACGACCTGGAATTCCTCTGGTTCCGGTATGCGCATCTTTGTCGTGGTGCCTGCTAATACGAATAAACCTTCGTCGCAAAGCTCGCGGGACAGAGCTTTTAAAAGCGACGTTTTCCCACCGCCGCCTACGATCGAAACGAGTTCCGGATTTCCAATCGATAATTCTTTTTGCAGCGATACCGCGTTTCCGGCGGAATTCCTGAAAGTCAGCATTTTCTCTCCTCGTCATTCCGAATTCGATTTTTCCAGAATTATGAATCTTCTGATCGTCGATTCGTTGCAAAAAGCGAGCTTCACCGGTTCCGTCTCCATGATTGCGTAATTTGCCTTTTTCGCTTCCCTCAGAATTTTCGCGTCCAGCTCCCGGTTCGGTCCTCTGTACAGGTACATTTTGAATTCGCCCCGCAGCACTTTGCCTATCTTTGCGACAATCCGTTCCGACTTCTCCACCGCGCGCAGGAATATCCTCGACGGCTGGACTTCAATGTCCTGCAGGACGTCTATGTCTCCTCGAATGACCTTCGCATTCGAAACGCCAAGCTCATCGATTGTCCTTTCGACAAAGTCGCATTTTTTTGCGTTCCGCTCTATAAGATAGAAATTCCACTTTGGGAGGAACATCGCGAGTATCAGTCCCGGAAATCCGGCTCCGGTTCCGATATCCGCCGCGGTTGAATCTGATAAAGTACATTCGCCGAGGTATGGAATTACCGCAATCGAATCGAGAAAATGATTTAGAATGAATGCGCTTTGGTCCGTGATCGCGGTCAGATTGGTTACCTCGTTTTTAGTGAGGACCATTTCCATGAATTGACCGAGCTTCATCAAAATTTCAGGTTCGCAGGGATATACTGATTTTTCGAAAGCATCTTTAATTTTTTCTTCGATTTCATTCGTCATTGCGAATACTTCCCGGAAATTTTTCCGTGCGCCCGCTACACGACGCGAGAACAAGATCGTATAATACAGAGAAGCCGGTTTTATGCAAACAGATACTCTTTCGTCAATGGATTCTTCAAAACTAAAACGCGTCGGCCTCCTCGGCGGAACGTTTAATCCTCCGCACCAGGGGCATCTCCGACTTGCAAGATGGCTCATAGAAAATGGCGTAGTCGATGAAGTACGGCTGGTGGTTTCAAAAATCCCGCCACATAAGGAAAGGGCCGCTTTAGTTTCGTTCGACGACCGGCTTCGCATGACCAGACTCGCCGCCGGAGAGTCGAGCGGGATTGTCGTCAGCGACGTCGAAAGCAAGAGGGAAGGCCCGTCGTACACTATCGATACTATTGAATTGCTTCGCGCCGCGGAGCCGGAATGCCGGTTTTTCTGGATTATCGGCGAGGATAATATTTCCGAGCTTATAACCTGGCATCGGGCTTCGGAACTCCTCGATACAGCGGATTTTATTGTGGTAAGACGTAAGTGCGCAGGCGATGAAGGATATTCGAAGCTTTCTACGATAACAAGCGAACAAAGCATTCAGAAACTCAGGCAGAGTGTAGTCGAAAGCCCGCTTTTCGATCAGAGTTCCACAGAAATAAGGCGCCTTTTTGAAAGTGGCGCATCTCCAGCTTCAAATGTGTTATCTCCCGCCGTGGTGGAATATATAAATAAAAATCGCCTTTATTGGAATCCCAGCGTCAGGCTCGAGAGTGCCAATAAATCCTTTGATATTAATTCCTTTGGGTTGATCGGACTGCTCGTGATGGTTCTGTTGCTGCAGACCGTCGGAATTTTTAATCACGCTCTTTGGACGCCGGACGAGCCGCGGGTTGCAGAAATCGGGCGCGAGATGTGGGCTTCAGGAGACTACATCGTTCCTGTACTCGGGAGCGAACCGTTTCTGGAGAAGCCGCCGCTGTACTGGTGGCTGGTTTCCGCGTCATACCAGATTTTTGGAGTCTCGGACCATACCGCGCGATTCCCGAGTCTTTTTGCCGCAATAGTGACGGCGATATTAACGTTCTTCGTCGCTCGAAGGCTCGGCGGAAACCGCCTGGCATTTTTTTCAGTAGCCGCGCTGGTGACTATGGGCGGATTTCATCAGTATACCCATAAATGTATGGTCGATTCATTGCTGATGATGTTCGTTACGCTCGGATACTTCTCTTTTTATAAATTGGCGCTCGACAGGCCCGATTCCGGAAAACGCATCGCCCCTGGCTATACCGTCCTTCTCTGGACAAGCGGCGGACTTGCGTTCCTCGCGAAGGGGCCTATAGGTATAGTGCTGATTTTCGGCCCGATAGTTATTTTCTGTTTGTATTATAGAATGTTCTATCTGCTCAAAACGTTCGAACATATATTTGGAGCGATTTTGATGATAGGTATTTCTAGCATTTGGCCGCTGATGCTCTATAGTCGTGGCGGCTGGGATTTGCTAGACGGATTTGTCGTCGATAACATCCTCGGAAGGGTAGTCACGACTATTGGCGATGATCCCGGCAAGGGCGGGCATAAACATCCTTTTTATTATTATATTACGCAAAGCTTGCCGATGATAATTCCGTGGGCGATCGTCCTCCCGGCGGCGTATGTCAAACTCGCAAAGCATGCCGATAGTTTCAGAATCTCAAAACAGACGATAGTTTTCTTTTCTATGGTTTTCCCGGTTGGAGTGGTTTTGCTCAGCATTCCAAGTACTAAACGAGGAGTTTATCTCCTTCCGCTCGTTCCTTCGCTTGCAGTGTTTATCGGGATGTGGCTGGGCTCGATTGCAACGTCCACGATTCGGCCGCTGGACGTTACGTTCTCAAGAATCGCGAATTTATTGTTGGCGCTGATCGCGGCGTGTCTTCCACTCGGGCTACTCGTGTTTATGATATGGCCGGAGGTCATCGAGGGAAAGTTTGAACTTGAGCATTTTGGCGATTCATTAAGGCAGCAGGCGTTCTTCACTGCTTTGATCGTCGCGGCGATAGCTTTGCCGCTCTGTTTTCGGCTACATAAAAGTATCAGGCTGAGTTCGCCGGATATTGCAAAAAATATCGTCCTCACCGTTTTCGTACTGTTCGTCGGCCACGATCTGATTGTTTACCCTTTGCTAGACGTGATGAAAGACCTCCACCGACTTGGTGACGAACTCGCAAAATTCGACATTCAGGAGTCCGGACTCGTGGGTTACGATCTCGACGAGACTACCAGGGCCATTATTCCATTCGACCTCGGATTCAATCCGATAAATATCGAGAAGAAAGAGGACGTGATGGCGTTCATCTCAGAGAACGACCATCTGCCGCTATTGTTTACCGAAAGCAGACTCGATGAGTTTCCAGAAGAATTTCGATTGAAGCTGTCACTTATCGGTTCCTGGGACTTCGGCGGGCGCAGAGTGTATCAGCTTTACAAATTTGTCGGAAACGTAAAGCAGCGTCCTTAATTCGATCGAGGAATGAATTCACTAATGAAATATAGCCCTTCGCCGGCGTATCTATATTTGCAAAGTCCAGCGATTGTATTGTCCGAAATCCTTGCAATCTCTATCACCTGATTATCGATCGATAGCCCGAACGAGCCAAACGCCCTCGGTTCGAACTCTATCATAACAGCCTCTATGTTCATAGCGCTGAACTGTGAAGGAATTTTATATAGTTCAAAACTACCTCTTGTGGGGTTCCAGAGATTTCGTCGGAACAATCCGCCGTATGAAACGCTTAGGGCGGATTCCTCGTCGACTATCAAAGGAATGTGGTATGGTAGTTTGTCAACAAATCCCGCCCCAGGGAAAATGAATTCGCTCCGTTTCATACCGCGGACTTTTGTGTCGTCGATTTTGAAACTCAGAACAAAGCTATCCGGCCCGGATGGAAGTCCCACGTTCCGCGCAGCCTCGACGTGAATGGTGTTTCCGTTCTTTCCGAAATAGAGACTCGAAATCACCGGAGTGAAAGTCTCGCCGGTATCGAATTCGAATTTCGATTGTCCCGTGGCGATATCAATAATGCGAATTCTAAAAATGGTCTCGTCACCGGCGGACATCGCCATTGTCAACAGTTCCGGCTTTTCAGGATGAACGTCGAAAGGAATTACTCCGCGCAATATTGTCTTCACTATGGAATCATCCGTGATTCTCCAATTCTCGTCCAGGGTCCTGCCGTCAACGCAAAGCAGCTTCGAATCATTCGACAATACTATGCAATCATCGTCAGATGAAAACCTGCAAACAAATGGCGTTTCACCCGGAGTCGTGAGCAGAGAGGATTTGGATTCATCAAAAGAGATGGTTCCTTCATCGTATGTGACTTCATAGAGTGTAACCGTCCCGCCGGAAAAAGAGCACGCGAGGCGGCTTCCGTCGTTCGTGAAATCTGCATAAAAAAGATCTCCGAGCGCCGGGTCGAAATTGAATGCCTTTCTGACCTCGCCGGTTTCAAAATCCGCTATAAACGTAACCGTGAAAGGTGAAGCAAGCACGCCGGAAGCGTAAACGAGCAGTTTATTCTGACCCGGTAATCTGCAAATGTTCGGAGTTACCGTGGGCGGAAAAATATTTACCTGCAAAGGTATGCGTTTAATCTCTTCGAAGGAAAGGCAGTTTCCGAATGATGGCTGCGCTTCGCCTTCGTCGCTGGCAGCCGCATACCTTCTCGATTCAATCTCTTTTTTTAGACTATCCTGAATATCTCGTTCGATTTCAAGCGGCTGGAATTCGCCGAACAGCGTTTCCTCGAGGTCGTACGAATGGATAGCTTCGATATAATTCGAAATCACGTCAAAGAACATTTTTCTGACTTCAGTGCAAAAATCCTTCAATTCCGGAACGCGAACAGCTATGTCCTTTAGGTCAGCCACGACTTTTCGATAATATGGAGAAAATGGTTCTGAGGTCGCATCCTGACGGCTGAAATAGTCTGCGGCATACAGCGCACTGAGTTTCTGGCGGGAAGGAAAATTGCTATCGAATTCCGTCGTGGACCGCATCGCCAGATAAGTTCGAGGAAGCATCAGAAAGTCGTTGAATTCCTTTTCTTCGAGCGCGAGGTTAAAAAATAATAGTTGCAACGCTTTGGTGGTTCTTTCGATAGCAGAGACAAGCGACTCATAATACGGCTTGCCGGAGTGCGCAGGCACTGCCTGACTTATCAGCGAATCGAGGTCGGATTTCAACTTGACGACTTCCGGCGGAAGCCTTCCAGTTCCAGCTTCCTCGGAACCGGCATCGCCTGCGACATCCGGATTTCCCGAAACGTCGACTCCACCAAATTGAAGTGGATTTTGATTCCTCTGATCCCGCTGCCCCACATTATTCGACGCATCTGCGACAGGGCGCGGCGTAGGTTTATCGCTGCCGCCGAGATTTTTGACCGCGTAGAGGGCTATAATCGCAATGAGCGCGACGATACCGACAACCAGGGCAAGTTTTGTCGAAGAGGTTAGTTGCGGGCCGTAGACGTTTCTTCGCGGCTGACTGTTCTGGCTTGGACTATCCATTTGTTTCGATTCGAAGGTAAGGTGTCATGTCAAAATAAGTTGACGTTTTCACATCTTCACGCCATCTTCACATCGCGTTCAATCGCCAAATCCTCACCGGAACTATAGCCACGACTGCGGTTTGACTTCCTCGCGCAATGCGAACCTGACGTAAATCTGAGCGCGAAATCCGTAAACTTATTTTGACACGACACCTAAGTGAATTCAAGCAACTACGCTGGAACGAAATCTTAAATTCATTTGGCGTATTGTAATAGGTCCGGTTTAATAAAAGTTCACGCAGTTTACAACCAACACTTTCTTGCGGACGGAATTTCGGTCGGTCAAAATGAGCGAATATAGGCCCAAATACGCTAGCATCGCGATCAACACCCCTGTCGATCGGGAATTCTGTTATTCGGTTCCATCTGAACTTACGCCTGTTCCGACCGTCGGCGCGCGCGTGCAGGTAGAATTCGGAACTCGCACTGAAGTCGGCGTTTGCGTGGGAATCTCCGACGAACTCGATTTCAAGCCGCGCGGCAAAATAAAACCGATACTAAGGGTCATCGACGACCAGCCGTGGATGTCGGACTCGCTGATGAAACTTGCGGAGTTCATCAAGGAACATTACGCGACCAGCCTTGGCGAGGCGCTGACTGCGGTGCTCACAGGCGAACTTTCACTACAAAAATCCCGCAGGAAGATATCGATACTAAAACTCGCGAAATCGACCGATTTCATTGAAGCGTGGATCAACGAAAACGGCGCAAATAATAAGTACGAAAAGCAGGCAAAGGTCCTGAACGTGCTTCTTCATGTTCCAGGAGAATACACAGTTCAAAATATTATCTCGAAACTCGATATTTCGTCCTCTCCGATAGAAACGCTGATAAAAAACGGGTTAGTCGAGAAGGTCGTGATTGACGCGCCTATAGTTTCTCCGATAATTGAAGGCGAGCCGGATTTGAGCGTTCCGACGCTTATCGATCAGCAGCGGGACGCGTTCAATACTATAGTTCCGCACGTCCGCAGCAGATCGTTTAGAACTGCGCTGCTTCACGGAATAACAGGAAGCGGAAAAACGGAGGTATACCTTCACCTTATAGAAGAAGCGCTCAAGATCGGTCGCGGAAGTATAGTTCTCGTGCCGGAAATCGCGCTGACGCCGCAGATGATTAGGGTTTTCCTGCAGCGGTTTCCGGCGGTTGCTGTGCTTCACAGTATGATGACGGAGGCCGAGAAAAGGGATCAGAAGCTGCGCCTTCGCGAGAAAGAAGCGCGCATAGTCATCGGTCCGAGGTCTGCGGTATTCGCGCCGATGGATGACGTCGGGCTGATAGTCGTCGACGAGGAGCACGAATACACCTATAAACAGGAGAATACGCCGCGCTATAATGCGCGGGATATCGCGATCATTCGGGCGCAAATCGAAAATTGCCCTATCGTACTTGGCAGCGCGACTCCTTCTCTGGAATCTCTGCATAATTCCCAGATCGGAAAATACGATTATATATCGATGCCGCGACGAATCGGATCAAGCGAGTTGCCTTTTGTCGAAGTCGTCGATCTTGCAAATGAAATGGCTATGCAGCGGAGGTACAATTTTCTTTCGAGGGCACTTGTCGCGAATGTGAACGCCGCGCTGGAGGAGAAAAGCCAGACTATACTCTTTCTCAATCGCAGGGGATATACGGGGCAAATGCATTGCAACGTCTGCGGCCACGTAATGACGTGCGGAAGTTGTTCGATAGCAATGACCCGGCATAAAAAAATAAATCGAATGCTATGCCATTACTGCTATTCGAATATCCCGGTTCCGGTCAAGTGTCCATCCTGCTACCGCGGCGATATGAAAAGCCTTGGCGTCGGCACCGAGCATATCGAGGAAGACATTGCGACAGTGTTTCCGAACGCCAAAGTCGTGCGGATGGACTCCGATACAATGAATAAAAAAGAGGATTACGAAAACGTACTCGATAGCTTCCGCGAAGGCGAAATAGATATTCTTGTCGGTACGCAGATGGTTGCAAAAGGACTCGATTTTCCCAACGTTACCGTTATAGGGATCATCAACGCTGATTCCGCAATGCATCATGCGGATTTTCGCGCGACCGAAAAGACTTTCTTTTTGCTGATGCAGGTCGCGGGGAGGTCAGGGCGGGGAATCAAACCAGGAAAGGTAATAATCCAGACGTTCCAGCCGAAGCACCCTATAATCAAATACGCGGTAAATCACGACTATAGCAGCTTTTCGAGTTTTGAAATGCAGTTCCGCAAGAAACTCGCGTATCCGCCGTTTGCGAAATTGATAAGGGTCGAACTTTCGCACGTCAAAGAGGAAGTGATCCGGGAAAACATCACCGGCATAGCCAGTAGTTTGCGGGAAGCATTTCCAAATAGAAACGTTGTTGAAATTCTTGGTCCGGCGCCGTGTCCGATAGCAAAAATCCGGGACAAGTATCGATATCAGATTCTTATCAAAACAAAGACGCGTGGAGCGCAATCAAAAGTGCGGGAGTTCGTGAAGCCGCTACGCGAAAAGAAAGTTCGCGGGGTGCACGTCGTTATCGACGTCGATCCTTTAAATATGATGTAGCATCATTCCATAAATTCTTTCGCGGCTTTCACCGGATCGTCGGAATTGCAGAACATCCTCCACATGGAAAGAAAGATGGAGACATTTCCATAGCTGAGTTTCCAGATTCCGTCGAAAACATCGATATTCGAATTGTATCTGCGATACCCCATCATCGAGGCGTTGTTCCAGTCCCATTCCCCGGCGGTCAGAAACGCCGTGGTTTTAAGACGCGGCTTCAATTCCGCGAGCGTCGCGCGAAGTTCGTCGTACAATTCCGCCTTGCGTATTCGTTTTTGATTCTGACCAAGGTCCGTCTTAAACATTTCGTCGAGTTTGTCGTAATAGCCGAGGCAGGTATCTCTGAAAAGCATCTCGTCCTCCTTTCCCGCGAGGTAGAGGTATAGTTCTCTGGAATCGGCGCCGAAATGGCCGCGGAGGAACTGTGGAGCGGCGCGGAGCGCGGTATAGTTAGCGAGGGTTTCGTTGAACGGGACGTTTCCCTTGAACCAGAGGGTCGCGTGTGTAAGTTCGTGGATTATCGTGTCCGCGAGCGCAGATTTACCCCAGTATATCATCGAGGAGAGCACGGGGTCGCTGAACCAGCCGAGAGTGGAATACGCGGGGATGGCATAGACGCGGGCGTCGTAACCCTCAGCCCTGAGGCGGCTTTCCTCGGCGATGGCCTGCTCTTCCTCGAAGAAGCCGAGGTATTCGACCCGGCCCATGATCGGAAAATCCCAGGTCGCGGCCCTGAACTCGAGTTCCGCGCAGGCGCTGACGTTCCACGCGACGGGTTTGCCGTCCAGTTCGACGTAGGTGTTGTAGCTCGACGCGGTTTCGAGGCCGAAGTTTTCAGCGGCATATTTTTTTATATCTTCGATATATTCGAGCTGGTCGCGAACGTCCTCGTCGAGGTCGTCCCGCGCGAGAAGATCGTCTATGGGTTTTGCGCGGCAGAGCAGGTTGAGCTGACCCACGGCTCCCGAAAGAACGTACGACGTCATCGCGCAGCCCTGAAGCGCCGAGAGCGCGAGAACGAGAATCGATATTCGGGCAAAGATCATCGTAACAGTTCACGGGGTGGGAACGCGGACGTCCTCGTCCGCAAAATCGATCTGGCGTCCTCGCCAGATCGATAAGTAAGCGCATCGATCACAATTTCAGAAGCAGTGGCAGAAATAGCGCGGGCGAGACGCCTGCGCTCCCAGGCACACACCTTGAACAGCTACAAATCATCGAAGTGAATTCGTAACTGAACTTGTGGAATTGTATCGCGCGGCGCGCGGCAAGACCACCAAAGATCGGGCAGAAAAGAAGCGCGGGACGAAAATCTGTCCGGCGTCCGCTGTATGTTCTTCGCAGCATCGAACAGCAACTTTGAAAGGAACGAAAATGTCAAGCAAAGCAAAGTCAATCGAAGACAAGCGCTCTCAGGTCCAGAAGACCAGGGAATCCATCGGAGAAATCCTCGACCTCGTCAAGAAGAACTGCGGCGAGGACTCGATAATGCGCCTCGGCGACCGCGGCACGAAACCGATCGCGACGATCAGCACGGGAAGTCTTTCACTCGATTTCGCGCTCGGCTGCGGCGGTTTTCCGCGGGGCAGGATCGTCGAGATTTTCGGCCCGGAAAGCTCCGGCAAGACAACGCTCGCGATGCACGCGCTCGCGAACGCTCAGCGTGACGGGGGCATAGGCGCGATCATCGACGCGGAACATGCCTTCGATCCGGCCTACGCCGGAAAGCTTGGGATCGACGTCCAGAACCTTCTGATTTCGCAGCCGGATTCGGGGGAGCACGCGCTCAAGATCGCAGAGCTGCTCGCGAAGTCGGGCGCGGTGGACGTAATCGTGATCGACAGCGTCGCGGCGCTCGTCCCGAAGGCGGAACTCGAAGGCGAGTACGGCGAGTCGCATATGGGACTCCAGGCAAGGCTGATGAGTCAGGCGCTGCGCAAGCTGACCGCGATCGTGTCCCATTCGAAGGTCTGCCTCATTTTCATCAACCAGATCCGCGAAAAGATCGGCGTGGTTTACGGTTCGCCCGAGACCACGACGGGCGGTCGCGCGCTGAAGTTCTATTCGTCGCTACGGCTCGAGGTGCGAAGGGCGACGAGTCTTAAAAAGGGCGAGGAGTGCGAGGGAATCCAGACGAAGGTGAAGGTGGTGAAGAACAAACTCGCGCCGCCGTTCAAGTCGGTGGAGTTCGACATCATATTCGGCAAGGGGATCAATTACGTGGGCGACATAATCGATCTCGCGGTGAGCGAGAAGATCGTGAACCGAGCGGGCGCGTGGTACAGCTTCGGCGAAATCCGTCTGGGGCAGGGTCGCAGCGCAGCCTGCGATTTCCTCGGTAGTCCGGACCAGCAGCCGCTTTTGAACGAGATCGTACACCAGATAATGCGCGTGAAAGGAATGGTGAAGGACGAAGCCGCGGCGTGAAAATAGTTGCTGGTGGATAGCGGATAGTTGTTAGTGGTTAGAAACTATCTCAAGCAAGCGACATCGATAATTCAGAGCCGTCAAACGAGACGTTTGACGGCTTTTGCGGACGAGGACGTCCGCGGTCCCAGGTGCCCACAATCCACTGACAACCAGCAAAGATTCTGTTTCATTTTTCCGTGCCCTATACGTCGCTTGTGGTTTAAAACTTTCCTTCGAAATTCATACCGAGTTTGAAGGACACCGCTATGAGCAAAACCGCACTTCTTTTTCCAGGCCAGGGCGCGCAGTTCGTCACAATGGCGAAGGATCTGCACGACGAATTCGAAGTCGTCCGCGAGCTTTTCGCGCGGGCGAACGACACGCTTGGTTTCGACATCGCTAAGATCTGCTTCGAAGGCCCGGAGGCGGAGTTGAATCGCACGGACGTCTCGCAGCCGGCGATTTATCTGCACAGTTTTGCGACGACGCTGGTTCTCGAAAGCCTCGGGAAGATGCCGGAATTCGACTTCGCGGCGGGTCTGAGCCTTGGGGAGTACACCGCGCTTGCGGTCGCTGGGGTTTTCGATTTTGAGGCGGGACTCGATCTCGTGCATGCACGCGGAAAGTTCATGCAGGAGGCGTGCGACCTCGCGCCGAGCGGGATGACCACGATCGTCGGACTGAACGCGGATCAGGCGCGGGAGGTCGCGGACGCGGCGAGGCAGAACGACGTTCTCACCGTCGCGAATTACCTCGGCGACGCTCAGTTTGCGCTATCGGGGTCGAAAGCCGCCATCGCGCGGGCAGAAACCCTCGCCAGGGAAAATGGCGCGAAGATGGTAGTTCCGCTCGCGGTGGCGGGAGCATTTCACAGCGCGCTGATGGCGCCCGCGAAGGAAAAGCTCGCGGAGAAGATCGAATCCACGGAGTTTCGCGCGCCGAGCTGCGGAATCGTGTGCAACGTCGACGCGAATGTCACGGACGATCCCCAGGCGCTGAAACGAAATCTCGTGGAACAACTCACCGGCGCGGTCCGCTGGCACGAGAGCACGCTCACGCTGCAAAAAGAAGGCGTCGCGAAGTATATCGAAATCGGGCCGGGGAAGACTCTCACGAACCTCGTAAAGCGTGTCGACAGGAACGCCTCGCGAGTGAACCTCGGAACAACGAAGGAGGTATCGTCGAATTGACATCAATTTTCGTCTGGAACTATGCCCTTGATTTGGCTTGTTTCCCTTTTGTATAAATAACGAGCGAAGGCAGAGTTAATTCAGGCGAATTTGAATGAACGTACTCATCCAGGAACCAGCCGGCGGAATAGAACTCGATGTCGAGACATTGAAGCTCATTCTGTTCACTATCTTAGTCGTTGGAGTCGCGCTGCTGATTATCAGCTACAGAAAAAGGCGAAATCGGGGCGGCGGGAATTTTTGAATTTGTTTGCATCCGGAGTTTCGCGGATTAAACTTCTCCCCTCGATGAAAACGCAGCCAAGGCCGAGGATAAAATGGCAAAGAAAGACAAAGAAGCAAGAGGATACATCTGGCTAAAGTGCGAAGAGACGGGCGACCTGAACTACCGCACCCAGAAAAGGCTCAAAGGCGAAACCAAGAAGCTGAGGCTCAAGAAGTACTCGCCGAGGCTGCGCCGCGCTACGTGGCACGTTGAGTCTAAAAAAGGATAAGGGGAATCGAAAAAGGGATAGGTCCCGTGTAAACGTAAGCCGCCGCCATGATTGCAGGGTACTATCAGCAGTTCCGCAAGATCGTGGATGAAGATCCCCGGTACAACGTTTTCGCGTACGAACTTGTGATGGAGTCGTTCTCGCATCTGCCGAAGCCGGTCAGCATGTCGCTCGCAGAAGAGTACCACCTGACGGGCAGGGAGTACCTCGAACTGTTCCGCGACCACGTGAAAAACATCTACGGACCTCTCGCGCGGCCCGTTCTTTCGAGCGTCGGGATCAACTGCTGTGCGGACGTCGGTAACGTGGTTTTCAATCTGGTGAACAAAGGGCTTATCCGCAGCCGGCCGGAGGATTCCATCGACGACTTCGAGGAAATTTTCGATTTCGGGGAAACTTTCGGCGGCTAAGGCCCAATAGTGTTCGGGTAAGTGTTCACGGGGTAGATCGCAGTCTATAGCGGGATTCTGTTCGTAGTGTGCTCGTGAGAGCATATTTTCGCGGTGTGGTGGATCGAATAAACG
>JANLHZ010000127.1 GCA_024653775.1 Planctomycetota bacterium
TTTAGAAACTATCGTAGGCACCTGGGACCGCGGACGTCCTCGTCCGCAAAAGCCGTCAAACGTCTCGTTTGACGGCTCCGAATTATCGATGTCGCTTGCCTACGATAGTTTCTTAGTCCAGCCGATGAAGAAAGGTGCAAAGACTCCGCGCGGACACTTGCTTCGCCTGAATCTTGTATTCCCGATACATTGTCTTCACCCGAACCGTGCCGTTCTCGGTTTCATCCTTGACAATCCGCTGCCTTGTATTTACACCATTACTCATAATCGCGAACACGCATGATTTTTTCGTCAGGTTCTCCCCCAAGACAACTTGTAAAAAATGAACTACGAAGAAGAATACGAAATCGCCGGAAACACCGGCGCGCAGGGCATCGCATTGATGGAGGACCCGAAGGGGCTCGCCAGATCTTCGAGATCGTCAAGGAGACGTGGAGGCGATGACGACGAGGAAGAAGAGGAGGACGACTCCTCGAATAGGAGACGCAAAGGCGGAAGCGCCGGTAGCGGTCGCGGAGACGGTGGTCGCGGCGGCGGCGGAGGTCGCGGAAGAGGCAGGGGAGACGACGACGAGGATGACGAAGAAGAGGAGGAAGATCGTCCACGCAGAAGACGCTCGGGAGGCGGAAGCTCCAGACGAAAGGGTCGTGACGAAGAAGAGGAGGAGGAAGAGGAGGAACGTCCACGCAGAGGAGCGCGCGGCGGCGCGAGCGGTCGCGGAGGTCGCGGCGGAGGAGGTAGCGGCGGCGGAGGAGGATACGGCGGCAGGACTGCTCCGAACAAGGTCGGGACGGCTAAAACACTGAGTTTCGTCGGAATGATCGTGCCGTTCCTCGGGCTGTACGCCGCGGTGGTCGCGATGGGCGAGCTGAAACGAATCGAGCAGGGCAGGCTCGATGAAAAGCTCGAGCCGGGCGCGAAACTCGCAAGACTTCTCGGGTTCATCGGAACCGGCGTCAGCCTTGTGGTTCTCGTCATCGTGATCGTCATCATAAACGTAATGTCAGGAGTCGCGCTCGCGGGCGTCGTCCTTAAAGGCCAGCTCGTGATCGAGGACGCCAACGAAAAAGTGGCTGCGCAGTACTACGCGCAGTTCCAGGAAATCGTGAACACGAAGTACAATCCCGCGCAACTGCAAGCGGCTTTCGACCAGAAGTTCCAGGAGGCGATCGACGTCGTCAACAGGAACTGGTCCGAAAACCACGAAGGAACCCCTGACGGAATCAACGACAAGGACTGGAAGACAGGTTGGGACGCGGGTTCGAAAATCGCGATCGGCAACGCCGAGAAGGCGGCCAAGAGTTTGATCCTTGACGACCTGATCGCGCTTTACGAAGCCTCTAAAACGGACTTCCAGAAGATTGCGGGTCAATACCATGAATTCGAAGACCCAGCGTTCAAGAGGATCCATTCCGGGCTTAGCGAGGCGACGCCTTATTACGGTTTTGCAATCTCGTGGGAGGACAACAAGAAAATCGACAAGAACGTCGTGCTCACATATACAGTCCCCGGAATGGAGGAGGAACAGACCGTCCGCTCGACCTGGAGCTTCGAGCCGAACGGATTCCTTTCCCACCCGGACTTCAAACCGCTGCAGAAGGATTCGTCCTCGAAAACGGATATGGTGATCACGAGCAACAACACTCAGATTCGCGTGCTTTTCGAATTCGCCGATACTTCCGACAAGGTGGAACTCTGGATCAACACCGAGCAGGGAGCAAACATCTTCCTTCGAATGCTCAGGTGATCGGGGCTATTTGGGAGTGCAGACGTCCTCGTCTGCGCCAGTGCCACGGGGTGGCCTGTACGTTCACCAGAATTTTCCCGGCTGTCGCGATACCGCGACTACCTGAAGGATGGGCCGCTGGAACCCTGGTCGCTTGACCCAGGCTGACCCGAAGCATTTTGCGGAGCTTGATTCTGCGACGGCTGGTTTCCACGAGCCTGCGGATTCGAGGTCTGCACACCACCGCGAAACACCGGCGAGTTTTCCGCTTCGCCTTCGCCGGTGGTGATCGTAAGCCCCTGCCTTCCGCTTTCGAGGTTTTCGACGACGTTCGCGCCCGTGAACGCCATTGGTTCCGTTGTCTCCCTCGATACTTCCGAAATTTTTTGAACGATCGCCTGCGTCGTCTGAACCATTTCCGCGACGGCTCGACCCTCCGCGGTATCCGGCGGCGGCGGCACGACGCGCAGAATCGTACCGCGCCTGCCGTCGACTTCGAGGGTTATGTAGCTCCGCTTGAAGCGTGGATCGACCCGAAGAAGCATCATTTCCGTGTACGGATCGTCGATTTCCCTCGCGTGCTCCCAGAAAATGCAGTCGAGCATCACCGCGAGCAGTTCCTCCATCTTCTCGTTCCGAATCCGGCTGATCGGTTCCGTGTACAGCGTGCTCCCGGCGGAAGCGCGCGATGAAGTGAGGTCTTCCGCGGTGAGATTTTGCAGCGCCTCTCCTTGAATCGTCCTCGTCGCCTGGTAGTCAGGGTGAGTGTCGTTAATAAGCGTGATCCTGGAATTCCGGGTTTCGCTTTCGTAGACGACCTTCATCGACCTTTCGAAGCGAGCGGTGGTGGCGCAGCCCGAAGCGAGAACCAGACAAAAAAGCGCGATCAGCGCAGAGATAGAAAACTTTGAAACCATCATATTCGTCTCGCCACCAACTATGGCGGCATGCAATATCTTATCGGGGGACTATATATCGTAACCGAAAACCGCGCCGTTTGCGAAAGTTTTCGAATCGCGACCCCGCACCGAACCGTGGAACCGTGGGGGGCGCATGCGGATTTATGCAGACGTTTTATTTGATTCAGGGTATCGGTTCACTGAACCGCTGCGATGATTATGACGTAAAGAAAAGTATTTAATAATAAATTTATCAAATTTATTTCAAAATTTGAGTGTTATCAGTTATATAAAATTTATTCATGTATGTTTTTCCGCTTAAGAGGACTTTTTGTTGCTTTTATGTAACCGCTCAAAAAGCCTTCCGATTACCCACAAGTCTTGTTGCCTGGATACTCCCGAAAATGCCCGCAAGTAGCGCAGGCGTCCGGCCGGCAAAGGGTGCACGCATTGCGCCCCTGCGTCCAGAATGCGCGGACGATGGCGGAAGCACTCCCGGTGGGACTGTAGGCGTCTCGCATACAGCAAAAGAGAATGCGCGGACGGAACGTCTGCACTCCCAGACGCGGAGCACCCCAAAGCCGAACAATTCGACCCGCGTGGAACTATAAAGGAGTGAAAAACGTCATGGAATCAGGTATGATTCGAAAAATCGGGGAAATTCACTCATATGAGCTTGAGGAATGAAAAATGAATAAACCAGGGCCAGATATTTCCGAAGTTCATTCTCTTGTCGCGTCGATCAGGGTGCGGAGCTACCTCTCGTTTCTGATCGAAACGAGCGCGCTTGTGCTGATGGCATTCGCTGCGACGTTTGCGCTCGCAATCGTCATCCGCAAACTGACGTACACGCTCATCGTTGACGAATGGACCCTCGCAAGCTGGATGCTGATGGCGTTCGCGCTCGTCAGCATCGCGGTCTCTATGGTGGGCATCCCCACGAAGATGAACAGCGCTATGAAGGCGGACGAAGCCCTCGGGAAAAAAGATCGCTTCAGTTCGCTGATGTACTTCCAGAATCCCACGAATCCATTCGAAAAGGCGTTTTACGAGGAAGCGATCGCGCACGTCCGTAGCGCCAGGGCGAGCGGCGTGGTTCCGCTGAAGGCGCCCAGGCAGTGGATGATCGCGCCTTTCGTCTGCCTCGCGGCGATGATGCCGATGTTTCTTCCGCAATACGACATTTTCGGGTTTCTAGAGGATGAAAAGGAAAAGGAAGCCGAGGAACTGCGCATCGAAAACACCGTCTCCAGCCTGCTGAAGGTCGAAAACGTCGAATCGAAGTACCAGGATGAACTCGAACGCGGCGAACTTCCGGAACTCGCGTCCGCAATAAGCGAAATCGAGGAGCTTCGCGCGAAAATGGAGGCGGAAGGCGCAACACGGGAAGAGGTCCAGCGTGAAATCCAGAACCTCGCGGAACGGCTGAACCAGAAATCGGAGGCGCTCGCGGAAAGACACGAACAGCTTTCCCGCGCGCTCGAACGCAGCGCGTCGAGCGATCCGACTTCGGACCTCAAGGAAGCGATAATGTCCGGAGATCCCGAAAAAATACAGGACGCGCTCGACGATCTCCGCGAACGACTGACGAACGAAAATATGAGCGCCGAAGAACGACAGGAAATGCTCGAACGGACGTCGGAGTCGATGTCGGAGCTTTCGAACGAACTGAGCACGCTTAGCGAGACTATGCAGATGAGCCTCGAAAGCGGCGAGCACAGCGAAATGTCCGAGAGCGAACAGAATCAGCTCGAGCAGCAAAGCCAGCAGCTTTCGCAGATGTCGGAAGCGATGCAGCGGCTATCCGAAACGATGCGCCAGCTTAGCGAGAGCATGTGCCAGAATCCGGGCAACCAGCAGGGTTCCGACTCTCAGAATCCCGGCGCGCAGAACTCCCAGGGCCAGCAGCCGAGGCAGCTTACCGACCAGGAGATTCAGCAGCTTCAGAATATGCTGAACCAACTCAGCCAGCTTTCCGACGAGGAACTCCAGCAGCTTATGCAGCAGCTTCAGAACATGCAAAACTGCTCGGGACAGCAGGCCGGCGAAATTCAGCAGCTTTCGAACCAGCTCGGCCTCGCGCCATATATGCTCCGCGGCAACCTGAAGCCGGACGACCTGAAACCAGGGGATAACAACTACAATCCGTACAACAACGGCGGACGCGGGTCGGGACTTCGCAACTCGCAGGTCACGGACGAGGAATACCAGCACGAATTTGTGCGACCGGAGACTTACAACACGGGCAGGGGACTCCGGACCCTGATTCCGTCGGACCTCGAAGCCCTTCCGTCGGAAGGCGCGACTTCTCTCGCTCCCGGCTCCCGCGCGGCGGAAACGTTCCAGACTCAGGACGATGCGCTTGACGAGCAGAACATCCCACGCGACTACCACGACGCCATCAGACGGTATTTCGGAGAACGCTGAGCGCTTTTCGATGTTACGAAAAATTCGTAGACGGTACGAATATAATGTAATGTTATGACCGCGGCAACCCGATCTGGATTTCCTCGCCAGATTCGAGAAGTTTCAGGTGTTTGAGGAGGTTCTTGCTATCAGGAAACTTGGAGATCGCCTGCTCGAGTATCTCTTTCGCTTTTCCGACGTCGCCCTGCTTTTGAAGCGTGTACGCAAGCCCGCTGTATAGCGGCGCCTCGGCTTTCACTTCGCGGATGCCTTCTTCGTAGATCTCCTTCGCCTTTTCGAGATCGCCTTTGTTCAGGTAGTAACCGGCGAGATGGTGCCGCGCGAGCCAGAAGTCGCGATTCCGACTCAGTTCCTCGATGCCGCGCTCCGTGTCGCCGCGATCGAGATATATCTGCGCGATTGCGAGTCTTATGTACTTTTCGAAAATCTTGTGCTGGCAGTATTCGAGGGCCTTGTTGTAGTGGATGAGCGCGGAGCTGTAGTCCTTCAGCTTATAAGCGGCTTCGCCCTCCGCGAGATGCTTCTGGAACCGCTTTCCACGGTACGACGAATACAGAATCCAGGACACCGCAATCACTCCGACCACGAGGGTGGTGATGAAGACGGTCGTCGTTTCGCCATAGCCTTCTTCGAGCAGACGCCGGTGAACGAAAAACGCAACCACTATCAGTATTCCGCAAAGAATCGCGGCTTCCCTCGAAATCTTCGGGAGCGCCCACTTGTCGCTGGCTTCTTCCGGATTTTTATCCTGCATGGATACTCCTCGGCGTTGGAATGATCCTATTTATAACGACGAAAGGCCCCGACTTGTTCGAAAAATCGATTCGCTCGGGAAGTTCTTATAAGGATAACGAAGGCGTTGTCCTATTCGCATTCCTCGTCACTCTCTCGCGAAAATGCGCGTCGTCCTTCTGGGCTTCGGCTGGAAGCTGTGATAGCCGAGGTCTTTCGGCGTGACCACTTTCGGCAGGCTGCTGGCGATGTTTTCGCGCTGGCAGACGTGGTAAGTCGCAACGACTATTCCGAGCGCGAAATAGAAAGGCTCCATTGTCCTGATCGTTGTGAAACTCGTTGCGCCGAGGGCGTGGATCATGAGGCCTCCAAGCCCGGCGATGAATCCCACGCAGAAGCCATAGACAGTTTTGTCTTTGTCTCGCACCAGATTCAGCGTATCGAAGGAAACTTTCCCGATACGATAGAGGAAGAAGAAGAACACGACGAGTCCCATAAGTCCGGTTTCGAGAGCGAGTTTGACGTATTCGTTATCCACGTCGCCGAGGTTGACGATTCCTTTTCCGGTGCCTAAGAGAGGCGAATCGACGACGTTGAGCGAGAACGATTTGATCGCGTACATTCGCGACTGGAACGAGCTGTCTTCGCTCAGATTGACGAACGTGGATACCCGATCGATTATTTGGCGGTCTCCAGCGATCCAGAGAACCAGCGGAGAGAGGATCAGCACGAAAATCAGCGATTTCCTGCCCGAGATGAGCGCGATGAACGTCAGCGTGACGAAAAGCGCGACGTACGAGGTTCTGCTCAGAGTTCTGATGAACGGATAAATCGTGATGAGAAGGAATCCGCTTCCGAGGATACGGATTCGTCTCGAGTCCGTCATCGCGGTCACGCCGAGGGCGAGAAGGAAGTGGAACAGAAGGTATCCGCCGAGGATGTTCGCGGTTTCGCCTTCCGGGCCGGAGACTCGTCTGACCACGTATGAGAGCTGATAATAAAGGAACGCTATCAGCAGGCTCGACGCGACGAACATCGACGTAATGAAAAACCTGACTTCGCTCATGCTCTTCAGAATGTTAAGGACGAGGAAGAAGATGAGGAAGTACTCGACGATCTTCAGCGTGTGGAAAATTCCAGTGGTGAGGTTGAAGCTTTCGATGGTCATCGCCGCGAGGAGGGTGGAAATCAGCGAAAGGCTCATCAGGAGCATGAAAGGTCTCCCGATCATAGTCGGCCTGAATTCGGTCTTTTCCGCCATCTGCTTCGCGAGGAATATGAACAGGAATATCGGGATCAGGAAGTCGGATATTCGAAGCTGAACTCCCCCGACGTTTATATCGGGACTTATCCCGATGCCGATGATCAGCACCGTCAGTCCGGTGCGGAGATCGAACATCATAAGGAAGTACGTCAGACCGACGAGGAAAACGTAGCCGAAGGATTTCATCTCCTTCGAAGGTCCGAAGAGGATGAGACTTCCGAGAATCAGCGCCAGAACCACGAGCGGCACGAGGTGCAGCGGCCTTTTGCGTTCTGTCCTGAATTCTTCAGCGTGAATTGGAAGCATGCTCTTTCCCGGCGTTCAAACCGTTAGTCTGTCAAACCCGCAGCCCAGTGATGGTTCCCTCGAACAGCAGCTTCGGGGTCTCTTCGATTTTTATCGCCTGGACCGAAAAAGTGAAACTCCTGCTTCGAAGATTTTTTTCCAAAGCCACGTAAAAGAATTCCTCTCCCGGCTGTATCAGCGACCTGAATTTGACGTCGCTGACGCCGCCAAGACCGAGAAAGCCGCCAAGTCCGTGCGTAACGAGGTAGTGTAGCGAACAAAGCTGCGCGGCTCCCTCGATAAGCAGCACACCGGGGAATATCGGCCTTCCGGGTACATGATCTTGAATCCAGAATTCGTCGTCCCGAATTTTCCGCCTCGCGATGGAGAACTTTTTTTCGCGGTCGAAAGCGACCACGGAATCGATTTGGAGGAAGGTTCCGCGGTGCGGATTGATCTTCTGAATTTCCGCGCTGTCCATTTCAGTGCGGCTCCAGTCGATTCCGCCCGGGTCGACTAAGAAAGATGACGGCATCTACACTCTGATAATCTTGTTACGAAAATATAGCCGAATGATACCCGTAGCGAAAGCAAAAGCAACCATAAAGACTCGGCGCAGGGGTTAAAACGACAAGAAACAGTCATCAGAGGTCCGTCGGACGGTGTCGGACTCCCGGAATGAATCCGAGGTAAGGACGCGCGTCGCGGAAACTTTCGCTTCAGAAACGAACCGAAAATTCCGAAGAACGGCCTGTAGCCCCAGCGTGCGAGCTACGAATCCCTCATATTCTTCAAATCTTCCTCAGCGGACTTTCGCGCGTGCGCGGGAGTCTCCCTCCACCTGACCTCAGTTCATCATGAGAATTAACGCGCCCAGAAACAACTTCCTTCTGTTCCTCTGGATCATACCGATGCTCGTTATGACGGGGGTGCTTCTAATCGCGAACGGAATCGCATGGACTTTCGGATTCACGCCGGCCGGGGTGTGGATCGATCTCTCCGAGTACTCCCAGGCCGCGTTCGCGGCGCTCGGATTCCTGGTCGTCACGAGCGGCATCACCTTCGCCTACGGGATGCGATGTTACAGACGGGAGTGGGACGCGTACTACGCCCACGTCGACGCGGTGGACGATTTCGCAGAGCGTCACGAAATTGCGAAGAAAGACCTGAAACGCACGGTGAACGCGGAAATAAAGAAGGGTATCAAGACAGAGGTCGCGGGCGAACTTCAGATTCTCCTCGCGCAAATGAAACGCGGTACGGAAAAGATGATCGAAAACGCGGCCAGGTGGCTTCAGGGAACGTATCGCGCACAGCTTGAGGAACGGTTCCAGACATCCGCGAAGGTGCTGCGTTACTTTGACGGTCAGATTCAGTTCCTAAGGCATCAGCTAGGCGTCGTCGAAACGCAAAACAGCGAGGAAATCGCTAACGGCGCTCACTCCATAGGCGAGATTTCAGCGGAGCTCGAGTATTTCAGGAAGCAGCTCGCAAACGAGGTGTCGGAGTTCCGCGAGGAAAAAAAGAACACCGCGATCTATCTCGAAGTGCTCGCGGGACGTCTGCAGGACGAAATGAATTCGCTGAAGGGCGCGGTCGTCCCGGCGGAAGTTTCGAGCGGGGACGCGCAGCTACGTCTCGAGGAACTCGCGGACGGACTCCGCGAAGAACTCGGCTCGCTGCTGAATTCAAGGTTCACGTCCGTCGCGGAACTCGAACGAAAACTCGAACAGCTAAGACCCGACATCGATCTCACCATCGTGGGCAAGGTTGAATCCGTCGCATCGAAGTTCGCGAGCGAAATGCAGCGCATCGAGGAGCTGACGCAGAGTCTCGAGCAGCGCGTGCAGAAGGCGGAGACGAACAAGGTTTCGAAAAGGCTCGCGCCCGTCGCGGAATCCGCGACCCAGACCCTCGAAAACGAGAAGAAGATTTTCATGCTCGAAAAGCGGCTCGGGAAGTTCTCCCGCACGCTTGAGAAAATCGAAGGCAAGCTCACGGAATACGTGTCCATCGTCGAAGGCGAACTCGGCATCGCAAGCGTCTACAAGGAAGTTCAGGGACTCGACCGCGGCGACAACAACTTCTCGAAGAAGACCCACGCGTTGAAGCACATTTTCGAACTGAACCTCGCGATCCAGAAACCGACGACCTCGACCTCCTTCGCCAAAGCGGCATAGGGCGAAATTAGGAATAGTGATTGGTTCCCAATCTAAACATTACTATTGATTAAGATGATAATAATAAGTTAATATAAAAAATATGATTCAAATTTGAAATTAATTTGAATCATAGTGTGTATGAAATAACATCAATACGTTAACTGCGTTTCTGAAGTGTCTCAGGCGTTTTCTGTACACCGCACGATCATCCTGACGGTGAAATCTCGGACGAGACATCCGAGCCTGGTGTTTCGCTGCACCAATACGCTACGGATACTTCAAGTCGAATGCCGGATGAAAACTTCGACATTCATCGCTGCCGATTCGAATCACGATATCTGCATCCAGTCGATTTCGATTTCCGGCCCCGGCCCCGGCACCGACTGAATCTGCACCTTCGGATGCGCGGCCGCGCGAGGAGTCCGTGTGAAGGCCCTCGCGTTCTCGGGCATTGCAACTCCGTTGACCTTGAGAAGGAACCCGTCTTCCTTCAGCGCGAGGTCGATCGTATTCATTTCGCCGACGTGAAGCTCGAACCCGATGTCTTCCGGCATGTACCCGGTCGATCCGGTTCTGTGGAAAACCTGGGCCGCGAATTTCTGTCGTTTCTGCTCGACCTGGCTCGCATCCTGGGGGAGGAGTCTCAGCCACACGCCGTCGCACTTGATCGGCTGGATTTCGTCGCCTCCGAACATCACTCGGAAGCTTAGCTGATCCGCGTGCTCCTGCGATTTCGGCTGGGGCACGTATATGCGGAACCTCACCCGGCTGTATTCCTTGCCGGAGGGTTCCGAAGGATAGCCGGCCACCCCGCCGCTTGCGATGACCATCCGTCCGCTGCGCATTATCACGCTTCCCCTCGAAGAGATATTCTGGAATCCCTGCAAGCCGTCCTCAAAGGAGATGAACTTCATCTCTTCGAGCGAAGTCCTCGACTGTCTCTGCCAGATGATCTTCACCCAGCCGTCGAGTTCCGACGACGCGCTGGCCCAGGCTCCGTCCCCTGCGTACTGCGCGCGTTCCCGTTTCAGTCTGTCTAAGAACCTGATCCACTCTTCGATGGTCGTCAATTCGTTGTTCAGCCTGCCGTATTCCTGTTTCAGAAGATTGAGAGCATCTTCGCTCAGGGCGTTAGAGGCGCCTGCTACTTCGGAAATGAGCTGATCGACGTTTATGAAGCGCGAGCACGGCTGCCTCATGAGTCTCGATTCCGCTTCTCGTCCGATGTTGAGGTGGTTGATAGCCTGCTCGCCGAACGCGCCGCCCTCGTCGGAAGCCTCCGAGGGCGAGAGGATTTTAGCGTATCGGTGCATTATTAGTCCGAGGCCGAGGTGGACCATCTTTTGCTTCTCCGCGTCGGCTCTTCCGCTGCCTTCTTCCTCGCGGAGTGCGGTCTTCAGAATAGTGACCAGGGCTTCTGCGGTGAGTTTCGCGCCCGCGGGCGAGTTGACGCCTTCGAAGTACCATTCCGCGTAAACGGTTCGCGGCGCGGCTCCGGGATTGTCGACTTCAGAATTGAGCTGCACGGCCTCATCGTTCGAATCGACGAACCCGTATGCCTTTCCGTTTTCGAGAGTCACGCGGAGTACCGTGCCGTTCTGCTGGCTTCGAAGGTTGGCGGCCCGCTCCTTCACCAGCGCGAAACAGGCCTGTTCCGCCTCGATCCTGCATTTCAGGTTGCCAATGCTCGCGAGCAGCGCTTCCGCGTGCTTTTGGGGTTCCGCTTTTTCTCCTTCCGCGAACATGTTTATCTCCGTCTGGTCCGCCGCTTCGAGTCTAGACCAGATCGGGTGCCTCGTCGGGTTCGAGTCCGCGCTCAGGTAGCGGTCTCTGTCGAGCTGGAAGTTCGCCGTCGCAGCGGTTATTTTATCGAGGGCGACTTTGTACTCTCTTCTGAAATACGCAGCGAAAATGGTGTCCACGCTCGCGTTATAGGAGGCGTACTCCAGAGTGGACTTGATTCCGAACTGGGCTTCGAGGGCGTCCAGATTCGCTTCGTATGCCGACGCGGCTGCGCTTAGGCTTGATGTAACCTGCTCCTTAAGATATCTGACATCGCGCTGACGGAGCTTGCTAATCAGGTCCGTCCGGCTGGCTCTGAGCGCTTCCTGCCTCTCCGTCGCCTGAGCGGAGAGCTGCGCGAGCGCGGGCGGCTCGGACCCGCAGTTGTTCTTGAAAATCTCGTACAGCGAATCGAATTTCTCGATGCGCTGATTTATGTGGCTTTCGGTTCTTGCCGCGACGCTCGCGTTCGTAATGTCATCTCCGATTTTTTTGATTTCCTCGTCCGCGATCGTGTTCAGCCAATCGAGATAAGTCCTCGCGCGGCCTACTATGTTGTCTTCCCACTTGCTGGCAAGGAACCTGTTCCACGCGTCCGTGCTTTGATACTTGTCCTGCTCGCGCTGAATCAGATCGCGAAGAATCGAAATCGCGTGCCCGAACCTCGCGTCGAAAGTCGCGGGATCGCGCTGCGAGTTCGGCGCGATGAACGGCCCTGGATCGCAGAATCCGTTGATCTTCTCGATGTTGTTCGAAATTAGTGTCGCCGCGGCGTTTTCGAGCCTGCCGCCGAGCCTCGCAAGAAGATCGTTCGCCTCCCGAAGGCATCGGGCCACTCCGGCTCCCGACTGACCCTGATGCTTGTTGACGTAGTTCTGGATCAGCACCATCTGCGAGTTCAGATCGAGCCCGGTCCCCGGATTGACGGTCTGGACGATGCCCGTCCATTCCTTGACCGCGGTTTCGTCCGCGTCGCCGCCGCCGAAGAAGTTCGCGCCCGCGATAACTCCGACCGCCGCCAGGACGAGCACCACGACGAGCACTATCACCCCCGTGAGCTTTCCGCCGGTCTTGGTCTCGCCTCTCCTCGCCGCGCGTTCGGAGATGCTCTCCTTCGAAAGATCGAAGTCGAGCGGAATCCAGTCCTCGTCCTTCTCGTCGTGGCCGCCCACGAGAAGGTCGGAACTCTCCCCGATCAGACGATCGAAGGCGCTGTCTGGATCGACGAGATCGCCAAGGAAGTCGTCGACGGTCTTGTATCTGTCCTTAGGCCTCGGCTTCAGCATCTTCTCGATGACCACGCAAAGGGCGTCGGGAATCCCCGCGTTGTAGGACTTCAGCGAAGGAAGAAAATCCTTCTGGAGTCTGACTAGAATCTCGAAAGGCGAGCTTCCCTCGAATGGAGCCCTTCCAGCCAGCATGTTGAAGAACGTCGCGCCGAGACCGTAGATGTCGGTGCGCTGATCAACCTTGCCGCCCTCCGCAACCTGCTCCGGCGCGAAGTGAAAAGGCGCGAGACCGCCCGCTCCGGTGAGACTCTTGACGTTCTCCGCGATGTTGGGCCGCATCCCGAGACCCATCAGTTTGACCTGCCCGCTTACGTCGAGGAAAACGTTCGAAGGGCGAATGTCGCCGTGGACGAACCCCGCCGCGTGGACGACCTTCAGCACCTCGGCGATTTTCTGGATGAAGAACTTCGCCTTCTGGAGATAAATCTGTCCTTCGTGCTTGATGAGGTTTCTGAGGCTGTCGCCTTCGAGGAATTCCATCGCGACGAAGACGTTGTCGCCGCTCTGTCCGGCGGAGAGGATTCTGCGCAGGTTCGCGTGCCTTAGCCTCGCGGCCCGTTTCAGCGTGTCGATGAACTCGTTCACCGAGGCTTCGTCCTTGAACCTCGAAGTCTTCATCACCTTCAGACTGACGATTGCGCCCTTCGTCGTATGCTGCGCCTTGAAGATCGCGCCTTCGATATCGAGTCCGAGCTGATCGATTATCGCGAACTCGCCGACGACGTCTCCCGGTCCGAGCGCGGAGCCGGGCATCTGCGAGCGGGTCTCCGGAGCGTCGCCTATCAGCGTCATTCCCACCGCGATGTTGTCCGACATCTGAATCTGATCGTTTTCGAGCACGGTTATCGACGCGTTGCAGTTCCTACAGTTTATCGAGTCTCCGGGCTGGTACTCCCTCACGTTGAACGACGCCTTGCACATGGGGCAGTTGACGATGCGCTTGTTCTGCTCCTCGAGAACCTTTCGAACGTCCGCGACCGTGAGATAGCCCTTGCTTACCATGATCTCGCCGATTCTGGGCGGGACCTGCTTGTTCGCCTTGATCTGGTGCTGGATGAGAAGACATTCCTTGACCTTCTCCACGTCTGAAATTCCGGACTTGATGACGATTTCGCCGAAGAGGCGCGCCTCGCGCTGAAGACCGGCGCTTAGCTGATCGATCTGCTGCCTCGCGATGTATCCCTTCTCGAGAAGTATCTCCTCGATCGCGGGCGGCTCCTTGCCCTGCGCGTTATAAACCTGCCTCGCGCGCAGGCATTCCGAAACCTGCTGCTGCGTTATATACCCGGCCTTTAGCGCGAGACTTACAATGTTTTTTGATTGTGCTTCGGCTGTCACTTTAGCTTCTAATTATCGGTGGACGGAATCATGTCGAACAATGAAAACCTTAGTTTACCAATAAGCGCCAAAGTGTCAACGAATCTCCCGTTTCAGCGTTATGCACCTCGAAGCGTCTGCTTTCTTTTTGGCCGTCGGTTTCATTCGACTCAGGAATCAGGGATTATGTGGGTCCGCTCGGAACCCGTACAAGCTGATGAGGCGAAGATGAACATTCTCACCACTTACTCCGGAATCAGGATGGGCGGGAGCTTCAAGAGGTTCAAGCGAATATGCCGTTTGCTCATCGAGCGGGGGAATGACGTCACGATACTCTTCGGCGAACGCTCGCGCATCGAGGACGAACCGGAGTTCAGGGAGTACTTCTCTGGAAACAAGGACGAGGACGGAAAAGGCAGTCTGAGAGTCGTCCGGCCGTGGTTCGCGCTTTCCGGAGGAAAGCTCGCGATCCTGCTTTACTACCTCTGGATGCCGTTTGCATCGAAGATCTACGCGCGGAAATACTCGGCCCAGAAACTTCTCGGAATCGACGGGATATTCTGCTTCCTGCTCTCGTTCGCGATAAATAATGACAGGCCGCTGTATCACGTCGTGCATGGAAACGCCGAGTTCTTTTTGTATTCGAAAAACGCGCTCGGAATTTCGCGTCGAATTTATATGTGGCTCGACCGACGTGGGAACCGCTGGTTCAAAAAGGGTCTCTGCAACTCGAAAGGTTCACGTCAGGCGCTCTGCGACATGTACGGGATCGATCCGTCCCGCTTCGAAATTCTGTATAACGAAGCGCCTGACCTCCGCGTGAGCGAAAGCGATCGAAAGGCGATCCGCGCGGAGTTCGGAATCCCAGACGACGCGCTCGTCGTCGGATACACGGGCACGCTGATTAAACGCAAGGACCCGCTCTATATGATCGCGCCTTTCGCGAGGACTTTCGCCGGAAAGAACGCGTACGTACTCCTCGTCGGCGAAGGCGATCAGCGCGCGGAGATAGAGGCGAAGGCGAGGGAACTCGGGATTTCGGACAAGGTCAAGCTCGCGGGCTGGCGCGCGGACGGAATCAGGTTCTACTCGGTTTTCGACCTCTACATCTTCTGTTCGCACTACGACGACAATCCGAACTCGCTCACCGAAACTACAGGTATCGGACTCCCGCTTCTCGTAGGCCGCGGGAAGGGCGGGATTCAGGAAATCGTCGATTTCCGTGAGGAGCTTCTGTTCTCCCTCGCAGACGACGGCGCGGAACTGACCGCCAAACTCGCAGAGATTGCGGAGGACGCGGGACGTCTCGAAACGCTCCGCGATATTTCGAGGGAAATCGGCTCGCGATACAAGTTCGACTGGGATTCCGAGATGGCGAAGTTCATACTGGAATGAAATTCAGAAACAGAACTGATCGAATTACGATTCTATTAGTTCCGGATTCAATTTCCGCTCGCCGAATTCCGAATTCTTCTGTCGCCGCCAAAACAAGTTTTCAAGTGTCTTTGACTGTCGAAGACCTCGCCTGACGCTCCGAAGCGACCGTTTTCGCTGTCCGATGTTGTATCTAAAAGATTCATTAACGCGTGCAGCAAATTAATTGAAAATTTATATATTGAGACTTGCATTTTCATGTGGGGGGTAAACTCCACGTAATTCTTAACAACAATATCGGGTTGCTTTTTCTGATAGGAGAGACTTATGTGGAACGGAGCGCGCGCGATTTCTGCTTTATTCGCTTTTCTGATCGTAGTTTGGGCAATACTCGCAGGCGTACTCTGGGCAGTGCTCGAAGCGACCTTCCCCGGCGGAGTCCCCGACGGCTTCGCGATCTTTACGGCACTCTCCGGCGGCGGCGTGCTGATCGCCGCTGCGGGACTAATCATCGCGCTGATTTCCCGTCAGGGCGTCTTGTTTAGAATCGAAAGGATGAATCGCGACTTCTTCGACATTCTCCGCGCACTCGGCGCACTCGTCTTCTGCGACGCGGTTTCCTGCTGGCTTCTTTTCACATTTTTTGGCACATCGATCTTTCTTGGGGTAGCATTCCTGATGCAGGTGTCCGACCCCGCATTCTACGGCGCGGGCGTCTTCACGGTTTTCATCGCGTACATTCTCGAAGGCATCGGCATCGTTTCCCGCGCTATTTATATTTTCGGTTCCTCGGCATTTGCGCAGTCCCGCCTCGGCAGCGCTTAATAGAAAGGAGAGACAAAGATGAGCTTCAACGATTTCATATACAGTCTCTTCATGGGAGGCGAAAAACCGCCGGGGAGTTGCGGTGGACAAAGCACGGATTTTGTATCAACTTTTGATGCGAACTTCCGACAGACAACTGGAATAGAACCATTGGGTCGAATTCGCCTTCCAGAAGCAGTCGGCACATTCGTGCCACCGGTGTTCTTAGATATAGATGACGAAATTGAAATTGAATATCTTGAAGACAAGATATCTAAAACAGAGGAAGAAATCAACTCTTCGTTTCCTGATGGTACTCCATCCGCTGAAGAAGTCGATAGATTGATAGACGAGCTAAACCGTAGAGTGACGGGTCTGGAGGAAGACCTTGCGCGAGTTACCGGCGAGGGGGCAGAGAGAGTGCGGAGACTTCAGGCAAGACTAGCAGAAGTGGAGGCCGAAACCTTAACGCAATTCCGAGAGCAACAGCGCGCGGAACAGGCGCTGGCGAGCATTCGCGGATCGGGAGTTCTGACAGAGAGAAGACGAGCAGAGGCGCAGGCTAACCTTGATGCAATCAAGGAAAGAATCGCGGTACTCGCACTTAGGCAAAGGATTCTCGACGGCCTTGTTAGGTACTATAGGCCACTGACTGGACGAACTACCATCCAGAACGGTCAGCTACGCGAAGAAGAAAATTCTCGACGTACTTGGCTTCGCACTCGTATCGGAGAACTGAAGGAAAGAATCATAAGATTGGAGAACTTTCGACTCCTCGGCGATTATAGATCGGAGCTACGTGAGTTGACGGAACGACAACGACGCCAAGACGAACAGAATGGAAATGGCAACGGAGGATGAAATATGTCGAAACAGCAATCGATTAAAATGTACTACGATGTTTCTGTATTGATATATTTGATTGTGTTTACATCTATGTCCTCCGTCGCCTTCATCGGTTGCATATCCAATAAGCCTGAATCGACAGTTGACGATGCGGGCAAATGTCGGGACATTGAGAGCAGGAATGAGATAGATGAGTATCACACAATGTATATAGATTCGCAGGTTCAGGAAATTGTCGATTATATCGTTCATTCTCCAACCTACCCTCCTAATGACGAAAGGGGAGGTAACGAACATTCTTTCGGTCACCTTGAGCATAAAATAGCAGAGATCAAGCGTTTGGACGCTAGTGAGGAAATATCGCGCAGAGCGCTAATGACAATACTTGAAGAAAGCAAAGACGAAAATATCAGGCGCGTCGCAGCGGAAAGTATTGCTACTATTCATTCTGATGGCTCTCCTCTTTTGCCACAAGTTAATCGCATTATATTAAAATTGCTTGCAGATGAGAATGATGAAATTGTTTTTGAAACGTTCGTAGGCGGCGTCATGAAAGGTGGAATCTTAGGCGATATCGCTTCTCCCCGCTATTATCAAAGCTCTCGTTTGCAACTAACTCTTTATGATAGAGAGACGCTATTGCGGCTACATAAAATCGCCCTATTACTTGATGAAGATAGGCGAAACTATGTTGAAAACATGATGGTCGAGGCGCTCATCGACTTAAAAGTTCTTGAAAGTTCCAATGGCTTCGGTGAATTCATGGAAGGACTGGAGCAAGAAGATGACAAGTCAAGACGATAGAGTTCGCCGATTTAATCGCGTGCAGTAGCAAGCAAAGCATGCCTGCCAAGTAAGGTCGGTATTAGTTCTTGTAAGCGCGGCAGGTTGTTTACCTGTATCGAAATTAAATTAAGCGTTGCGGCGGAGTGTGCTATACTCCCGGCATGGCGCGAATCAGCATCGGACCTCGAAAAAACCGCCTGGGCGCGAGTGGAACCATCGTCGCGATGGAGTCGTTCATTCTCGCGTCGCCCAGGTATCTGCTTGCGCTCGTTCTGAACCTGCTGCTTCTTATCGTGCTGGTCGAGGTTTTCGGCGACGTAGCATTCAAGGAAGACGACCCGAAAGTCATCATCCTGAACTTCGAAGCGCAGATCGACGAAAAGGACGACGACGCGGCGGACGAGGTCGAAAACGATTCGCAGGAAAAGCCGGAGATCGAGGATTCGAGCGACGAGGAGTTCGCTACGCTACCGGAGGTGGACGTAACGGAAACCCCGCGGCAGGAGGTCGTGAACGAGGGCGAAATGCAGGCGCCTTCGCTGCTCGACGAACTTGTGAACGAGATCGATCTGAACTCTTCGCCTGCGGAAGCGGAGAGCCAACCGCTGATCGGGACGTCGGCGTCGAACGATTCGAGTTCCGGCGCGAACGCGGCTCCTTCCGGAGGCGCGCCTTACATAGGAGACGTCTTCGGCGCCCGCAGCGGCGGGGGGCGGGGCGTAGCGCTGCGCACCTACGGCGGAAACCAGAGCACCGAAGACTCAGTCAGCGCGGGACTTCAGTGGCTCGCGAACCACCAGGTCCGCGGCGGAGCGTTCCGCGGGTTCCTCCTGACGAAGCACTTCGATGACCTTTGTCCAGCGGACGATCAGTGCGACGGCGCCGGAGACGATCGCTACAAGGACACCGATGTCGGGTTAACCGCCCTCGCGATGCTCGCGTTTCTGGGCGACGGCAGCACCCACGTTTCCGGACGATACAAGGATAGCGTCGCAGCCGGACTTTCCGCGCTGCTCGACTCGCAGCGAAGGCTGGACGAATTCGAGGAGCCTTACACCCGCGCGATGCTCCGGAGAGGCGTCGGCGCCATCGATACCGTCGGTATGCTCGAAGGAGTCCAGCGAAGAAGGGATCGCGAGTTCGAGCCCGAGGACGGGGAGGATCAGCTCCAGATGTACAACCACGCGATCGCGACCCTCGCGGTGATCGAGGCGTATGCTATGACGAAGGACCAGAATCTGCTTAGACCGATAAACGCCGCGCTCGCGCTGATTTTCGAGAGCCAGCAAAGCTGCGGCGGCTGGGACTATCTTTCGACGTTCACCTACGGCCGCGGCGACCTCAGCATCACTGGCTGGATCGTGATGGTTCTGAAGGACGCGCTCTCCGCGAGGCTCCACGTCCCCGCCCAGGTGCTGCGAAAAACAAGCATGTTCATCGATAACGTCCGTCAGCCGGACGGAAGGTTCAACTACGCGAACATCAACTCGCCGGTGATCGGATCGCGGGATCGCAAGGGCGCGGGAATGACCGCGGTCGGAATGCTGTGCGATCTTTACCTCGGAAAGCCGCGGACCTCGGACGAGATGAAAAAAAGCGCCGACTATCTGAAGCGGAACCTTCCTAGATGGGACCTGCTCGAAGCGGATCGCACGACCGACGAAAAAATGCACACGTTCTATTACTGGTACTACGGCGCGCTTTCGATGTTCCAGATGGGCGGCGAAAGCTGGGTGCTCTACAACGAGGCTATGTCGAGCGAACTTCTTGGGCACCAGAGAACCGAAGGGCACCTCGCGGGAAGTTTCGATCCCGTGGACTGGCAGTGGGGAGACATCGCGGGACGGATATATTCGACCGCGTTCTCCGTGCTGTGCCTCGAAGTCTACTATCGCTATAAACTGCTCGACGACGATACCGTGATTCGGATCGAACAGACGCGAATGAGCCGCGAGCAGGCGATCCGCGACGTGCGCAGGTCGAACTCGTCCGGAAGGAGGATCCAGGCGATCGACGCGCTTTTGGAGGAAGGCTACGAAGAGGACGTCGTGCACATTGGCCGGGCGCTCGACGATCCGGACCCGGTAGTGAGACTCAGCGCTCTACGCGCCCTCGGCGAGACGAAGAAGGAAGTCGCGCTTGACTTTCTGCTTCCGCTCTTCAAACGCGCGGACTACCGCGAGCGCTGGAACGAAATCTGCGTGGCGGTGGAGGAGATTCACAGTCAGAAGTCGGTTCCTGCGCTGATCGACGTGCTCGAAATGCGGATCATCACGGACACCGAGCGAAACCGCGTCGCGACGACCCTCAGCCGGATAACGGGTCAGTTCCACGGCGCGAACCCCGAAGCCTGGCGACGCTGGTATTCGGGGGGGTGATTACTCAGCGAGGATTCAGAATTTGCTTTTATTGACAGATACATTGCTTCTTTAAGGTGTGGGTTTTATAGAAAAGGTTTATGGAGAATCCTGAGCAACAAGTGTCACAAGGTGTTTTGGATCTTCGAGAACTTTCGTCGAGGTTTCGTCCAGGATTGACCAAGGTTGCCGGCGCGTATCTGGCGGAAGCTGCGACAGTCTGCCTGGCTTCTAACAGCCATTTTTCGGGTGTAGTTTTAGATGTTTATGGTGGGATTGAAAAGAAATATGAACTGCAATATATAAATGCCGATGACCAGATGAAAAAGACACACGGCGATGATGAAGTCGCTACTGAAAGTGGTGCATGCGCAATTGCCATTTTGATATTGGAGGCTACTTCTGGTATAGTTGTGGATGCAAGATCCCGAAAAGGAACGGGATTCGACTACTGGCTGAGAGTTGACAATTCGCCATCTGACGGGTATTTTCAAGATAGAGTTCGTCTTGAGGTATCCGGAATCAGAAAGGGCGACATTCGAGCGATAGAATATCGCGCTTATCGAAAAGTCGAGCAGGTGACGAAATCGAATGGGGAATTATCCGCTTTTGTTGTTGTGGTCGAATTCGGAACACCGCTAGCGAAAGTTGTTAAATTATGAAAAACGATGATCTTCATCATAAAGCGATGGAATTGGCAGATGAAGCGGATTTGGCCAAGCGACTTGGGAATATCGAAGAATCGAAAACTCTATATCAAGAAGCTTTGGAGTACGAGTTGGTTGCCGCTGGTAAGTTTCGCGACAGGCTCGATGTAGAACCCACACGCTCTGTCCTTTACAGGAGCGCCGCGACGCTTGCCTTCGAATGTTGTAATTTCAGTTTGTCAATTCGACTTGCATCGAAAGGTCTTGCGGGAAATCCGCCTGCCGAAATCAGAGATGAGTTGGAAGATATTCTTGAATCGGCAACCGACGCGGAAAAATCTGCAAATCCAATCTTTGTCGGCCCTGCCGACGCCGAGGGCGCCGGTACATCCAAATCGTCAGATGGCAAGAGGGAGTAGGTTTTCACTCGGCTAACTGTGCTCCGACCCCTACTTCTTCTGCAACCAGGGCGGGGGTTCGTCGCTCTTTTTGGGCGGACTTTTGCGCTTCGGAGCCTGTTTCGGGCCGCCGCCGGCGGACTGGCGCTTCGACGCCTCGATCGCGGCCTGCTGCTGCGCGCGGAGTTCCCGATCCTGCGCGAGCGCGTCGTCCCCACCTGCGGCGTTGCTGCGGGAAACGCTCTGCATTCCCCACCTGCGTTCGAGCGCGCGATAGTCGGTGCCGCGGATGTTCAGATGCATTATGTTGGTCGCGATCTGCTCGTCGACCCCCGCGAGCATCTTCTGGAACATATCGAAGCCCTCCTTCTTGAAGACCTGCTTAGGATCCTTCTGCGCGTAACCCTCGTATCGAATGTGGCTGCGGAGAATATCGATCTGCTGGAGGTGATCCTTCCACTTGCCGTCGATGCTCGAAAGTATCAGAAACCGTTCGATTCCGCGCATCGGGTTTACGTTTGCCGCGAGTCCGAATTCGACGGTCGGCGCGCCTTCGCTGATGACGTGCTCCTCGATCGCGCTGGTCAGCCTTTCGACGATGGTCTGTCGATCGTTCCCGCTCACCATATCCTCGCTCGCCTCGAATGCGAAGCCGTCCTTGCACCATTTGATCAGTTTGTCACGCTCCCACGCGGACGCTGGCAGGTTGTCCCTCTCGAACGTGAACATTCCGGTGAAGTAGCGGATCGCCTCCCGCCTTTCGTGAACGCATCTCTCCCAGAGTTCCTTTTCCCTGCGCTCATAGAGGCTGTGCGCGATTTCCTGCGTGCGCGAGGTCGCCTGCTCGACGCTCTTGCCCTTCAGGTCGGCGGCTGTAACGACGGTTTCGCGATCGACTTTCTTCGGGTCATCCGGATTCGGTATCAGCGGCGCGAAACACCTGTGGAACCAGTCGATGAACTTGTCGACGTCCAGCTCCGCGGCGCCGCGGGTTTCCTCGTTGTAACTTTCGAGGGAATCCGGATCGTAATACTCGAAAACCTTGTCCGCGATCGCCTCGCCGATCTTCGCGATAGCAAGCTCGCGTATGTCCCGGCTTTCGAGAATCTGCTGGCGGAGGCCGTAGACGCTCTTACGCTGCGTGTCCATCACGACGTCGTACTCGAGCAGATTCTTGCGGCTGTCGAAGTGCATTCCTTCGACCTTCTCCTGCGCCTTCTTGATCATCCTCGAAAGCAGCCGGCTTTCGAGCCGCGCGCCTTTCTCGAACCCCGTCTTCTGCATGAAGCCGCGGATGCTGTCCGACGCGAACATTCTGAGCAGATCGTCCTCGAGCGAAAGAAAGAACCGCGAGTAGCCCGGGTCGCCCTGACGTCCGGACCGTCCGCGGAGCTGGTTGTCGATGCGCCTCGACTCGTGCCGTTCGCTTCCGAGCACCGCGAGTCCTCCAAGCTGTTTGACGCTCGTGCAGACGTGGATTTTCGGGTAGTCCCACTCCCGGCAGAACTTTTCGAGCGCGGTCCAGCGTTCCGAAGTCTCCTTCAGTTCCCCGCTCAACTCCTTCGGCATCAGATTTTCGCATAGCGCCTTCGCGAGCGAGTTGCCCTGCGTGTCGTCCGTCAGTTCCGAGTCGAACTTGTGCGGAAGCAGCCCGGTGCGTTTCCAGTGCTTTACGAGTTCTTCCTCGGTGAACGTGCCGAGGACGATGTCCGTTCCGCGGCCCGCCATGTTCGTCGCAATCGTGATCTGCCCGAGCTGCCCCGCCTTCGCGACGATCTCCGCCTCACGTTCGTGGTGCTTGGCGTTCAGGACCTCGTGTGGAATCCCCTGCCTTTGGAGCAGCTTGCTCAGGACTTCGCTCTTCTCGATGCTTGTCGTTCCGACGAGCACGGGTCTTCCCACGTTGAAGTTCTTTTCGATCTCTGACACCAGCGCGGCGATTTTATCTTCGTGGGTGCCATAGACCGCGTCCATCGCGTCGAGGCGCGCGATCGGGCGGTTCGTCGGGATCGAAAGCACTTCGAGGAAGTAAATCTCCTCGAACTCCTTCGCTTCCGTCGCCGCGGTGCCGGTCATTCCGCTCAGCTTCTCGTACATCCGGAAGAAGTTCTGGAACGTAACGGTTGCGAGGGTCTGCGTCTCCTCCTTGATCTTGATTCCTTCCTTCGCCTCGACCGCCTGGTGCAGCCCATCCGACCACCTGCGCCCCGGCATCTTGCGTCCGCGGGAAATGTCCACGATGACGACCTCCTGCTCCACGCCTTCGCCCTCGACGACGTAATGCACGTCGCGGAAATACGTGAACCTCGCCCGGAGCGCCTGACAGATCAGATGCGGCCATTCGACGTGGATGCCGTCGTGGATCGAATCTATGCCGAGGGCCTTCTCGACGATCCGCGTTCCGCTTTCGTTCAGATACGCCGCGTTGTGCTCGTCGTCGACGTGGCAGTCCTTCTCGGTGTATTCCTCGACCGCGTCGTGAGGAATCTCGACCGACTGCGGCTTCAGCGCGAAGTGCGAGTCTGTGATATCCTCCTTCCAGCCGACGAGGGCGACGCCCGACGTGAGCGTAAGGCTGAGCGTGTCTACGCCTTCCTCGACGTAGCTGCGGTTCTCCTTGACGAGAGCGCGGGGGACCTTGATCGTCCCTTCGAACCTGCTGGCGGTCTTCGCGAGATACATTCCGCGGTTCTTGTCCCAGTCGGACGCGCAGCGGAGTTTGAAACCCGAGCCTTCGTCCGTCTTGATGCGGAACGTGTCGTATCTGTCGAGCCGTCCGGAAATTTCGTGCGCGAGCGCGTAGTTGCGTCCGGAGTCCTTCGAAGGCCCCGCGATTATCAGCGGCGTGCGCGCCTCGTCGATCAGCGCGCTGTCTACCTCGTCGACGATTGCGTAGAACAGCTTCTGCTGGACCTGATCGCGGACGTCGGTTTTCATGTTGTCGCGGAGGTAATCGAACCCGAACTCGTTGTTCGTTCCGTAGGTGATGTCGCTGTCGTACTCGGGTTGTCGTTCCTGGTTCGACATATAGCTCTGGATGCAGCCCACCGTGAGGCCCAGGGTTTCGAAGACTGGAGCCATCCAGTCGCGATCGCGTTTCGCGAGGTAATCGTTCACGGTGATGACGTGCACCCCGAGGCGGAGTCCGGTCTTCGGATCGCGCCCAGGGATCGCGTTCAGATACGCGGGCAGGGTCGCCACGAGGGTTTTGCCTTCGCCGGTCGCCATCTCCGCGATCTTGCCAGAGTGCAGCGCGATACCGCCTATAAGCTGGACATCGTAGTGCCGCTGCCCGAGCCTTCGTTTCGCCGACTCGCGCACCGCCGCGAACGCCTCCGGAAGTATCGCGTCGAGCGCGCTTTGACGGTCCCCGCCTGACTGGGCCGCCTTCTTGTACCTTTCCCTGAACTCGATGGTTTTCGCCTTCAGTTCGTCTTCGGAGAGCGCTGAGAACTGACTTTCGAGCGAGTTGATCCTGTCGATGGTCGGCTGGACCTGCTTCCTAAACCTTTTATCCCTCGATCCGAGGAACAGATTCATGCCTTTTTCAACGAACTCGAATAGTCCCATATTCATCTCTCTTTTTCGCGGATGGTTCCGCAGGATCGATTTTACAGGTTAATACTCACAGTCGCGGGATGATAGCCGTTATTCAAATTACTCCCGGAACGCGAGTACGGCAAAACGTTGTACCGCCAGAGCCACCGGAAGTTCGGCGCCGGATACCGTTCTCCGCTACGGGATGAAGGTGACGAAGGCAGATGAGGGTCGCAGCAATTTTTCCTGTTTTGGCCAATTTTTCTGTTGACTCAAGTTCTGGCTCGTCTTAATCATGGAATAATCCGAGTCACAACCATCTATGGAGAGCAAAATGAGTGATCTGAACGTTCTGTACAAGCACAGTCAGTCAGTCAGTCAGTCAGTCTGATTCTCGGCTGAAATCCGGGCTTGCCGGATTCATAGCGCTGCTACTGATATTCGGCGTTTCTCAAGCAGCTTTTGCGCAAACTTCGGATTACAATCTCACTGGATTATGGGTTCTGTCACTTGACCTTCAGGGCGGAACCTGGGAAATAAGCGAATCAAACATGCTCGAAATCGCGCCTCAGGGGGATACGCCTACTCTCGAGGTCGAGCACACGGGAAACACGCTCACGTTCCTGAACGCTCCCCCGACGATAACCCTCACCGGAACCGTTTCCGGGAGTGACGTAACGATCTATCAGAATCAGGTCCTTCCCGACGAAGAGACCAGTTCGACCTACGAGGCCACTATCAGGCTCGACAGCGCGACCATCAAGGGCAAAAACGCTTCTGGAAACCTCATCGTCGAAGGAACCTACACAGGTTTCGGCTACCTCACCTACCAAAGCGGTTCCGATCAATTTGGAAATCCGATCATCGTGACTGACAACTGCACATGGTTCGGAAACGTAACCGGCTACATCGTCCCGTCCATTGACGTACCGGCGGAAGGGTCGCTGTCATACGATCTTGGTGTGAAGCGGATAGAAATGTCTGTCGTCGAAAAGGAATCTGAAGAAGCTATGGAGGCTGAATTCGATCAGCTTGTGCTCGACCTCGAAGGAGTGAATGACCCATCGATTCGCAAGGAAGAAGGAAAAGAGAGTAAGGAGAACATCCTCGTTATCCGCAAAGATGCAAGACACGGCGTTGAAGAAATCCTCGAACAAGGCAGACAGCGCTGGCGGGATAGAACTCTACGCGGTCGTCCGGACCAGATTGATCGCGTTGCCTGGACAGGGTTCGTGAATGCCGTCGCATCTCTTTTGAAGGACATACAAAATGCATGGCTCGAGATAAAAGAAAATATTGACGAAGTTGTGAAAAATCCACCTGAACAACCTGCTCCAGGGAATATTACCTCATTTAAGCCTATACACTTTACGGTGGGGAATCAAGGCACACATGGATCGCACACTGTTACTGCATCGGGCGGTATTTCGTATATATTACCCAACTCGGCGCAATTTGATTTCGGTGTGATCATTCTTGATACGGCTTGGGATTTCCATCCCGAGTGTTTACCGTTATCTGTCTACTATGAGGCAGATATGCGGATTTATCGTAGAAACGGCACGTTCACAACAGGCAATACTTCTAATGTACACGTAGATAATTGGGTACCACCTGGGACGAATGTAGGCGTAATGACTGATGTCACGCCGCCAGTTCTGGTTACAGGGATAAATGTTTACATTGACCTGAATGGTTTAGTGATACCACATGATGCCGTTCGTGCAGAGGTTGTTGTTACAATTACAATAGTCGACAAATGTGCGAATTTATACCATGCTTTAAATCACTATCCAATTACATTGCCTCGGCTTCCTGATCTATTTCATCCTGATCCCCCAATTACTTCAATAGTTGGCACTGACGACTTTGATACAACTGGCGTTACAAGTCCATTTAAAGTATTTGTAACGGGCGAAAGTCTATATAGAGTCCAACTGTATTCTCCTATTGGCGAGGAAGACCCTAAATGTCGACCGATTACTTTTGATCTAACCATATCGATTCAGGCTGTTTTTTTTGATATACTTGCACCCGGTTATGTAGTAAGAGAAATATTTCACGATGAGGACGTATCAGCGCAAACGAACAACTTTACATGGGGCACGAGTTTTTCATTTTCAGACGCAGATGTGAAGCAGTGGTATCAAGACTTTTTGGACGATCGAAGTAATGTAGGAAATTACAAAGTTGAACATGCGGACGAGATTGAGTATATAGTGATAGAATTTAAGCTCGTGGTCTCGTCTGCGTGTGATACGGAAACGTTTATATATAGATATACTCCAAAAGTTAACTAAATAGAGGAGTTACGTTATGCTTATGAAGAATAAATATTTGATATGTGCCGCATCTCTTTTAGCTTTTATTGTCATTGCTATTGCTATGGGTCAAATTGACGGACATTTTCAACTGAAAATGGCAACAGGAAGCGTAGGTGATAAAGGTCGGATGGCTATCGATAATTATTTTAGTGCCAAAGAAAAGCAAGATACCGAGTTATATGGAATAGGTGCGAGCGTTATAGAGGAAGCACCGGTAAACGAAGAAGAGATCACATCTGAAGAAATACCTCAATGGGAGGATATCCGCCAGTCGATCTATGAGTACCAGCAAATAGAAGGTGGAAGAATAGAGAATTTGCTCAACCTATATCCTGTGATTCGTCATTCGTATGAAAGAAAGGTGCTTGAGATCAATTCCAATATCGAAGTAAACCGGATATTTGGCGGTGATGAAAATAATCTTGTTCCTCATAGTATTGATGGACAACGGATATTTTGGGCGGATTTTATATTGTCCACAGCGTATTCTGCTTCAGGCTTGACCTACGATTCGGTTGATCCTGAAGTTCTTGTTGCAATAAGGAATTATGTAGGCATTTCATCTGGAGATGAAATTGAGTACTTGCTGAAACAATTTTTAGAAACTGCTGGAGGCAAAATAGGTTTGACATTTTCCGTGTCCGAAGTTATCAACATTCTGTCGAGTAGATATTCTTCCTTTTCCTTTGATGAGTTGTATGAGCTTTCTCTGGGCAATCCACTATTAGCCGTGCAGGAAGCAACCGCTTCAGCGTTACAGTACGTCGCGGTGTTTAACGACGATGAAATTTTTCGTTGGAGTCAATGGCTTGAGAGAGTTTCTGTAATGGAAGGTCTGAACGACTCTGGCCGAAAAAAAGTGGTTGATAGGCTGATAGAGTCCGCGATATTGTCGTGTGGGGCTTCAATTTATCCAACATTGATGAATTTATTCAAAGAAAGTATTTTAAAAGAAAGCATTTTAAATGTCGAACCACCACAATTCCCACGCCGATATCTATTTCACCGAAACTGTTTAAGCACCATAAAAAAACTCATTTTTTCTGATTTCTGGGGTAACGACTATGTAGAACAGGAGGTCGTGAATATACTATCCGATGCCTCGCTCACGGACTTTCATCTAACTATCGTTTCCGAGCTTTCGCGTTCTGATAGTCTCTCTCTTGAAGATATTGATCGACTTGGAGTAAGGGGAATTGTTCAGCGATTCGCTATGGATGAAAGACATGTGAACGATTCTCGGGATTTGTATATGATACTTGGCTTCTATGAACGTTTTGGTCGAGCTTCAGATGAACAATATATTTTTCCATTTAAACAGCGATTTCCTGATTTCGAAAATAAAATAAATTCGGTCATCGAGGAAATCAGAAGTCGTCCCTGATGTTTTTGATGACTCTTTGTACAGTAAGATTCGTGTAGAGTAGGGAAGGAATAGTTTAAGCTATTCCGAATGTCCTGGATGTCCCGAATGTTCGAATGTCTTCTGCGGTCCTGAATTTTTAATTTTGATTTGCAACTCCCGGACTGAACTATAGACTGTGCTTTCCTGTAGACGTCAGGATGCCGCGGAAGTGGCGGAATTGGCAGACGCGCCAGGTTGAGGGCCTGGTTCTCGATTAGAGGGTGCGGGTTCGACTCCCGCCTTCCGCACGATTAAAAGAGCGCAACCACGCGCTCTTTTTTGTATACTCCGTCGATGGAAAATATAGACCTCCGAAGCAATCTGAAGGTCGTTCTGGACCGAGTCAAGAGCGGAGAACTTGGAGACGACGAAGCGATCGCGCAGATTTCGAAACTCGTCGCGTCCGACCTCGGATTCGCGACTGTCGATCACGGCCGCGAAGCCCGCTGCGGAGTTCCCGAGGTCATCTTCGGCGAAGGCAAGCGCGTGGACGATCTGCTCGCGATCGCGCGGGACATTCATTCGAGGTCCGGAAAGCTGCTCGTGACGAGATGCGACCCGGATAAACTCGCGGCGCTCGAGTCCGCGTTCCCCGCAGGCGTGGCGAACGAGCGCGCTCGGACTTTCGCGGTCCGGAAGGAGAGCGCGAGGTCGGGACTCGTCGCGATCGTCTGCGCCGGGACGAGCGACGTTCCAGTTGCGGAGGAAGCCGCGGTCACGGCGGAGTTCGTAGGCGCGTACTGCGAGCGTCACTACGACGTCGGCGTCGCGGGTCTTCACCGGCTGCTGCTGAAAATCGATGCGATTCGCAAAGCCCGCGCGATCGTCGTGTGCGCGGGGATGGAAGGCGCGCTCGCGAGCGTCGTCGCGGGGCTTGTTGACGTCCCGGTGATCGGAGTCCCGACGAGCGTAGGCTACGGCGCGTCCTTCGGCGGAATCGCGGCGCTGCTTGCGATGCTTAGCGCCTGCGCCCCGGGCGTAAGCGTCGTCAACATCGACAACGGCTTCGGCGCGGGTATAGCCGCGGCGAAGATCGCCGGCGCAGGGGTTGGGGATTAGGAGGCAGATTTTTCCCTCTACCTCCGGGTAATGCCACTTATTTAAACCCTCGCTATCATACGTTATTGAAAACACTTTCATTGCTCCCAAGCTGTTCTAAAATTAATTATAAATTTAGACTTAGCCTTAGTCGTAATCTTTTAAGACAATAAAATAATATATTTTATATTTGTTACATAATTAATGGCTTACTCGCTATCGTTTTTTATCCTAAAATAAACTGCTGGAGAAAATGAACACCGTGGTCTGTAAGCCCGAAAAGAAATATCGTATGATATACTTACTATTTGACATAAACATGTGGCGTTAACCTCAGGGAAATGGCAGGGGTGAGGGCAGTAAACGTCTTCGAAATTGAATTCCCTCGCCTGCTCTGCGGGCACCCTCTCCTGAAGGGAGGCTGTCGAATAAGGTTCGGGGAACTACAAGTGCCGGGGACTTTCTCGTTCTAAAGTTGCGCGAGAAGTCATTTCAGGCTTCTCAAAGTCAGATGTTTGAAGTCCCCGGCACTTTTTCGACACCATCAAAGGGAGAGGGAAAACGCGTCAGTCCTTCGACACGAGGGCGCGCACGTAAGGCGCGAGGCTGACGACGCTGAGCGTCACCACCGCGAGCATTCCGTAGTAGCCGAAGAGGTCGATCTGCGCGCGGTACTCCGAAACCTCCGCGGGCCAGAGCGACATCGCGCTGAGGATCGTCAGCGCGAGTCCGCCGTAGACGCACTGAAGAACCATTTTCCATTTGCCGAACCACGCGGCCTGTACCACCTTCGTCTTTACGAAGAGCATGTAAGGCCGCAGGAACACGTTCTGGAAACTCTCGCGGATCGCGACTACAACGACCATCCACAGCGAAACCCACGTCGGCTCCATCGCGTGGAGCGCGAGAAACAGCGCCACGAAGAACGCGCTGTCCGCCGCGGGATCGAAGATCTTGCCGAAGTCGCTGACGAGCGAAAATCCCCGCGCGAAGTAGCCGTCGAGGAAGTCGCTCGCGAGCGCGTACATAGTGCAGACAAGCAGCGCGATCGGAATCCACCACTCGTTCCACATTGACATCACGACGACCACGAAGGATATAAAAAATCGCGACCACGTGTAGAAGTTCGGAGAGAAGTAGAACGGAACTCCCTTCCGAGGCGGCGTCAAATTCATTTCAGGTTGCGGCTGCATTGAAACTCTGTTACAGAGGGATTATAGCAGCGTAATCGAAGATCACAATACGAAGCAGACAAGGGGAAGAAGATGGCGAGCGAATTCAAAAACGAACCTATCAAGCTGTTTAACGACCCTTCGGACGCGGGGAAGCAGAAAGACGCGATCGCGAAGGTCCGCGCGAGTTTCGGGACCGAGTACCCGATAATCGTCGGCGGAGAGGAAATCAAGGCCGCCTCGACGTTTGGCAGCGTGAATCCAGCGAAGCCGACCGAGGTCGTCGGGAAGTTCCAGAAAGGCGACGCGCAGATCGCAGAGAAGGCGATGAGCGCCGCGGCAACAGCGTTCGAATCCTGGAAGAAGGTCCCCGCGAAGGAGCGTGCTGAAGTTCTATTTCGCGCCGCGCAGATGATGCGCGAACGCAGGTTCGAGTTCAACGCGCTGATGATCCTCGAAATCGGGAAAAGCTGGATCGAAGCCGATGCGGACACCGCGGAGGCGATCGACTTCATGGAATACTACGCCCGCGAGGCGCTCCGCTACGACGAAGGAATGGCCGTAACTCCCGTCGCGGGCGAAAAGAACCGCTGCTTCTACATTCCACTCGGCGTGGGCGTCGTGATCCCTCCCTGGAACTTCCCGAACGCGATTCTATGCGGAATGACCGCGGCGTCGATCGTCGCGGGAAACACCGTCATTCTGAAGCCTGCAAGCGACACGCCGACGATTGGCTACCACGTCGCGAGGCTGCTTATGGACGCGGGACTTCCGGCGGGCGTTCTGAATTTCATCACGGGTCCGGGATCGATCGCCGGCGAAGCGCTCGTTAACCACCCGAAGACGCGCTTCATCACCTTCACCGGCTCGATGGAAGTCGGCCTCGGAATCACCGAGAAGGCATCGCGAAGGGCGGGCGGTCAGAAATGGATCAAGCGCGTGGTTGCGGAGATGGGCGGAAAGGACAGCATAATCGTGCTCGATGACGCAGACTTCGAAGGCGCGGTCAGCGCGGTCGTCGCGAGCGCGTTCGGGTTCCAGGGGCAGAAGTGCAGCGCGTGCTCCCGCGTGATCGTTCACGAAGCGATCTACGACAGATTCGTCGACTCCGTGGCGGAGAAGACGAACGCGCTCGTCGTCGGGAATACAGAGGACCAGAAGAGCTACATGGGTCCGGTATCGAGCGCGTCCGCCGAAAAGAAAATCCTCGAATACATCGAGATCGGAAAAAATGAGGGACGCGTCGTCGCGGGCGGCGGGAGCCATCCGCTCCGGGAGTCCACGGGAGGTTACTTCGTAAAACCGACCGTGATCGCGGACGTCGATCCGAAGGCGCGCATCAGCCTCGAGGAAATCTTCGGCCCGGTCCTCGCGGTGATCCGCGCAAAGGACTATGACGACGCGCTCGAAATCGCGAACAACACCGACTACGGCCTTACCGGCGCGATCTGGACCAGCAGCCGCGAAAACTGGAATCGCGCGGTGGACGAGTTCCACGTCGGAAACCTGTACTGGAACCGCAAATGCACTGGCGCCCTCGTCGGCGGGCATCCCTTCGGGGGTTTCAACATGTCGGGCACCGACAGCAAAGCCGGAGGCCGCGATTACCTTGGCCTTCTGATGCAGGCGAAACTCGTCTCCGAGACGGTGAGATAAGCGAAAACTTAGGACGCGTACCCTCTTTGCCGGTTTTGTGTTGGTTCGGTGAAACACGTCCCCGGCACTTACCTACTTCTTCGGA
>JANLHZ010000012.1 GCA_024653775.1 Planctomycetota bacterium
TATTGAAGCGTCTACCTGGATTTCTGGGTGTGGCACGGGCATCTTGCCCGTGGAAACACGGACGAGACGTCCGTGCCACGTGGTTCACCGAACGTTCACGAAACCGCCCTGCTCAATCAATCCTGGCTTGCGCGAGGCTGTGACTCCGGTTTGACGTGGTCGTGCGAATCGAACTTGACGCAAATCCGAGCGCGATTTTCGGCGATTTATTATTTTACGCCTCCCCCCTGAATCAAACTTTATCCCTTCCGCTTCGCCGGGACGCCATAGACTACCGCGCCGGGGTCGACGTCTTTCGTTACGACGCTGCCCGCGCCGGTGGACGCGCCGTCGCCGATGTTTCTGGGCGCGACGATCATCGAGCCTGAGCCGATGAAGACGTTCGAGCCGATATTCGTCTGATGCTTGTGCACGCCGTCGTAGTTGCAGATGACGGTGCCCGCGCCTATGTTTGTCTTTTCGCCGATGACGACGTCGCCAAGGTACGTGAGGTGTTTCGCCTTTACGTGCGGATGCAGGTGCGCCTTCTTCGCCTCGACGAAGTTCCCGAGTTCCGCGGTGTTCTCGAGCACCGTCCCTGGCCTTACGTGCGTGAACGGACCGACCTCGCAGTGCTCGCCTATGACGACGTCCGCGCGGATCACCGTGAACGGATGGACCACGGTGTCGCGACCGATGACCGCGCCGATTTCGATATAAGTCGTCGATGGATCGACGATGGTGACTCCCTCGCTCATCCAGTGCTGGAGGACCTTGTTCTTGATGATCGCGTTCATTTCCGCGAGTTGCGCGCGATCGTTGATGCCCATGATCTCGATCTGATCTTCGACGACGTGTGCCTTCACCTTCTTGCCCTTTTTCTGAATGTACTCTACGACGTCTGTGAAATAGATCTCCCCCGCGGCGTTATTCGCGGACAGCGAGCCGAGCGCTTCCTTCAAAAGCGGATAATTGAGCGCGTAGACTCCCGAGTTGATCTCGGTGATCATGAGTTCATCGGAGCTTGCGTCCTTCGCCTCGACGATCTTCATTATGTTGTGGGTGCCATTTTCGCGCACGATGCGTCCGTACTCGGCGGGATTCTCGAAATGCGCCGTAAGCACCACGCACGCGACGTCGTCCGTGAGTTCGTCCGCGATCTCCTCGATGGTGTTCGCATCGAGCATCGGAACGTCCCCGGCCATTATGATGACGTCTCCCGTGAAACCCTCCTCGAAGCGATGGCAGGCGGTCTGAACCGCGTGGCCGGTTCCGAGCTGCTCCTCCTGCGTAACCCATTCGAGCGGCCAGCCGTCGAACTCCTTCCGCACGGCTTCGCCGCCGAAGCCGACGACCACGGTGACTTCGTGGATGTCGGTCTCCTCGAGCAGCATGCGCAGCGCATAGCTGAGGATCGTGTGGCCGCAGAGTTCGTGCAGAACCTTCGGCTTGTCGGACTTCATTCTCGTGCCCTTGCCCGCGGCAAGGACGATGGCTTTTGTTTCAGGCTTCATGGCAATTTTCGATTTTTAATTTTTGAATTTTACTACTCCCTGCTCCCTACTCCCTACTCCCTACTCCCTGCTCCCTGCTCCCTGCTCCCTACTCCCTGCTCCCTGCTCCCTACTCCCTACTCCCTGCTCCCTACTCCCTGCTCCCTACTCCCTGCTCCCTACTCCCTAAATACAAGCTACCCGGCCGGGACTCGAACCTGGAATGAGTGGACCAAAACCACTTGTGTTACCAATTACACCACCGGGTATGGGATTGAGCCAAAAATGGTAATCGAACCTTTTGCTTATACAAGCTCTTTAAGCGAAAGCCGGGTAACTGACGAACCTACAGAAGATTCCGAGCGTAATAGTTTCAGAAACAGAAAGAAGACTCGCAATGAAGTGGTTCAAGAAACTGGACAACGACAGCTACATCGAGCGTGTAAGGAGCCACGTTAAATGGCAGCCCGCGCTCCGCGTCCTGGTTATTCTTATGTCGATCGCGTCCGTGGGTGCGTTTGCAATTGGCGCTTTAATTATGATTCACACCACCGATCAATCTCTCTATCCGAACACGACTTTTGTAGCGGCTGTCGCCGGATTCTTAAAATCCGCCGGTTTTATGATGGTGTTCGTGGCCATTTGAAATGTGCGCTCGAGACTTGAACGCGAAACTCTTCAGCGGCCTGATTTTCGAAAGCTGCTTCAGCGCGGTAAGCTGGCTGATGGTGCTGATTTCGCCGTATTCCACGGGGAATTTTCGGTGAAGGATCAAATCGCCGTCTTTCCGAACCGATACCTTGTAACTCTCCGCATCGGTCCGATTTTGTTCCGATGCCTTAGGGCGCACAAAATTTTGCCGCCGCTGAGATGCAGGCAAGCTCGATGCGCAGAACGAACCTTCCAAGATTGACTGGTTGAAACTCCCGGGACGAGAGAAGTTCGCGTTCCTGATCCGAAAATCCGCCTTCCGGGCCGATAACGATCAATATGCCTGCCTCCGCCGAATCCGATCTTGAATTCGATCTCTCCCCGCCTATGTCGGCAAACAGTTGTAAGCCAGCAAAGCCCGAGTTTGCGACGTCCTGAATCCTCGCCGGGGGATCGATTTCGAGCGGAGTCGTCCTTCCGCACTGTTTGCAGGTCTCGTCGACGATCGCGGACCATTTTTCGCCGGAGGCGCGTTCCTCCCGCGGGATTACCACGCTTCGCTCGAAAATCGTCGGAATAAAACGCTTCACGCCCAGCGCAGTGATTCCGGAAATCAACTGGTTCACGCGCTTGCCCTTCGGAATCGCGCTCGCGATCGTGATTTCCGGCCACTCTGCCGTTTCGTCCGTTTTGAGGAGTTCGATAACTTCCGCGAGCACTTTTCCAGGCTCGATTCCCACTATTCTGGCTTTCGCGGAGGCGCCGGACGAGTCAAAAAGCCGAATTTCAGCGCCGATTCCCAGGCGGAGCACGTTTACGAGGTGGTTCACGTCCCTGGAATCGACTTCGACGATGCTTTCACCCAGATTTCCGGCTGCGCGAACCATGCGAATTTTTGAAGATTTTTTCAATTTTGCCATAAGTAACCGCAAAGCAAGGACTTGCGGGAAGCAAGTCGATACGGATTGATTAAAGTAATTTTTGAAAACTGCCGAAACTAATGATGAGTTCGTTTTCTCGATAAAACAATATGGATATAGCTAAAGTCACAAGTCCCACGCAGTACGAAGCTCCCCAGCCCAGCCTGGAGGCGCCTCCGCCCGAGCAGCCTGCGCAGGAGTCGACGCCGGATTACGAAGTCGATCTGTCCTTCGATAGCGACGAGTTGACTTCGAGTTATCAGAACCGTTCGATCGAGTTCGAATACGTGAAGGACCTCGGACGCATTGCGATCAGCGTGTCCGACAAGGAGACGGGCGAAGTCATCCGGCAGATTCCTAACCCGGAGGCGCTCGATTTCGCGGTGAATTTCCAGCGCGTCGTCGGCACGATCTTCGACAAACTGGCGTAAATGGATCTTCGGGACCGCTCGAATCTAAGTTCGCTGTCCGCAGAGACGCAGAGGCGGATTCTCAGGCGGAACTGGATTCGCGCAAGGCTGTCCATACTCTTCGGCGCGCGCTGCACCGCGTGCGGCGTGAAGCTCTCGAAGCTGCTCTTTGTCGGACTAAGCGCCTACCACCTCGGATGCCCGCGGTGCGGAACGAGTGTCGCGGGTCCGCGGGCTAAAACTCTATTAGGCGCGAATTCGCCTCGCGATTTCAGTCTCGATGACCGCGCGCTCGACATGACTTTTGGCGACCCGCGGGAAGTCCGCGATTTCGTGGACTTCCATCGTTCGCTTCTTCGCGAGACTTTCGACAGCCTCGAATCGGGCGCGCAAGGCTGCGTTGTCGAGGTCGGCGCGGCGGAAGGACTTGTCACGGGCATTCTTCGCGAGATGTTTTCCGAGGTCATCGTCGTCGAGCCGTCTTCGGAGCTGTTCGCGCTGTCTGGAAGAATCGCGGACGACGGATTTCGCGCACCGCTCGAAAGCGCACTGTACTCGATCGACGCGCACTCCGCGGACGCGGTTATCGCGCTGTCGGTGATCGAGCACCTCTGGAATCCGTCCGCGGCGCTTCGGGCGCTTCACCGCGTGTGCAAAAGCCGCGCGATCCTCGTTACGCTCGTTCCGACGAAAGCGAAACTCCTCGACGGAACGGGCCACGTCAGCGGCTTCACGATCCGCGGATACTGGAAACTGCTCGAGCGCACGGGCTGGAGGATTCTCCGCACGCGGACTCTGCCCGATGAACATCCAGGCCACGAAATCGTTGAGGAGAACACGCTTTTCGTGGCGACGAGAACCGCGGCGGCGATGGGGAACTGAAGCGGCGAAGTTTTGCAGAGCTATCATGGCACTGCCCGCGCGGGTGAATTCCCTCACCCGGCGCTTCGCGCCACCCTCTCCCCGAGGGTAATGCCACTTATTTAAACCCTCGCTATCATACGTTATTGAAAACACTTTCATTGCTCCCAAGCTGTTCTAAAATTGATTATAAATTTAGACTTAGCCTTAGTCGTAATCTTTTAAGGCGATAAAACAATATATTTTATACTTATTACATAATTAATAGCTTACCAGTTATCGTTTTTTACTCGAAAATAAACTGCTGGAGAAAATGAACATCGTGGTCTGTAAACCCGAAAAGAGCTATCATATGATATACTTACTATTTGACATAAACATGTGGCATTACCCCGATGGAGAGGGAAACTTCCGTGAACGTTCGGTGAACCACGTGGCACGGACGTCTCGTCCGTGTTTCCACGGGCAAGATGCCCGTGCCACACCCGGAAATCCAGGTAGACGCTTCACAATAAGGCGTGGTTCACCGAACGTTCACCACTTTCCCTGTCTGCACGAACGCACGTTTCCGTAGCGCCCGGGAAAACGATCACAGCGCGAGTTCTTCCTTCATGTACTCCGCGAGTCCTTCGCGCCAATGAGGGATGTCGTCGCAGCCTGCGTCGCGGAGGCGCGCGTTGTCGAGAACGCTGTAAACGGGCCTGCGAGCCTTTGTCGGGAACTCCGCGGTCGTACACGGTTCGTGCCAGGGTTTAAGACCCGCAAGCTCGAATATCGCCTTCGAGAACTCGAACCAGGTGCAATCGCCAGAGGCCTGTAGATGGAAAAGTCCACAGGCGTCCTTTTCGAGCAGGTCGAGAATGCCCTTCGAAACGTGCCGGGTGAAGGTCGGCGCGAGGCGCTGATCGCTGACGACCTTGATCGGCTTTTCCGGATTCGGACCCTGCGAACGCGCAAGGCGCAGCATCGTCTTGACGAAGTTCCCACCCTTGCCCGACGCGCCGCAGACAGCGTAGAGTCCGCACAGCCTAACAGTCATTCCGCGGGGATGATATTCGCGGACGATTTCTTCCCCCGCAAACTTCGACAGCCCGTAAATGTTCGGCGGACACACCTTGTCGTCCTCCGTGAACGGTTCTACCTGCTGGGCGCCGTCGAAGACGTAATCCGTCGAGCAGTGGACGAGTTTCATTCCGCGCTTCTCGCAGGCTACCGCGAGGAGCTTCACCGCAACCGCGTTGACCTCGAACGCCCGCGCGACCTCGTCCTCCGCCTTCTCGACGTTGTGATACGCGCTCGTGTTCAGAACGACCTCGGGCCTGTACTTCTCTAGCGCGGCGTCGATGCTGCCTCCGTCGCAAACTTCGATGTCCGCGTGCGACAGCGGGATGACCTCCGCGCGACGCTCGGAGGCGAGTTTGCAGAATTCGGAGCCGAGCTGACCGGACGCGCCGATGACGAGTATTTTCATATCGATAAGGTATAAAGTAGTGACTGTTCCCGAAAAATGAAGTCGTGCGAGCGATCACCTGCCGGAGGGCGTCGAAGGCGTCGGCGCCACAGGATTATCCGGCCTCGACGACGCTCCGTAAATTCCGAAAAGAACCTCGACGAGTCGGGTGGCGTAAACCTCCGCGTCCGCGGGAACGATTCCGACGCAGCCGGGCGAAGGATGACCTTCGAGCGCGCGGGCGAGATCGAACTCGCAGAACACTATTGCAAGCTTTCCATCGACTTCGAGACCGCGTGGGTAGAACCCGCGCAGCCTGCTGTCGCGGCTGTCGATTCCGCGGAACTCGAGCGTAGGAACGAGCGCGCGCAGATCGCCTTCGCGTTCGATGTTCCTCCACGACGTGCCCGCGATGCGCGGAAGGATCGCCTGCGCGCTGCGCTGGAACTCCCAGGAGCCGCCGCTACCGAAGACGATGAGCTTTCCGCCGGCGCGGACGTATCGCGTCAGATTTTCCGTTTCTTCGGGAGTCAGTTGCAGCTCGTCGTTCGAGGCGAGATAGAGCGCGTCGAACTCGCCGACGCGGGGACTCGACGCTGCGACGTTCTCTTTCGCTACGCCGAACGAATGCCCGCTCGCATTAAGCAGCGTCACAAGATGCTCGAGATCGCGATGGTTCGTTTCCGCGTGGTTCGCGAGATCGAGCCGCGCGACGTTCTTCGAGTTTCCGCTTGCGACAGGCGCGTCGATTGGCATAGGCGGAGCAAGCCTGTGCCAGACGCCGCCGCTCTTTGCGACGTAGCTTATCGCGTTCGTCAGGATTGCGCGTCCGATGGGACTCTTGCTTTCGTCGCTCGAAAGCGACGTCCGGCTCATGACGATCAGCGGGCGGAATTCGTCGGAGATTCCGACGAGAGTTCCCCGCGCGTCGCCGCGCAGCGCAGACGGTCCTTCGTAGATCGGGTCGGAGCTTTCGAAGGCGCGCATCCTTCGCTCCGGGAACATGTGCGCGGCGAGGGCGCGGAAATTCCGCACGAATTCGACGCTGTCGTCCTGCGGCTCCGCAAGTATCGTTCCGCCGTTTTCGACGTATGCGCGCATCAGTTCGATCTGTGTCTCGCTGAACACCGGGCCGTTATGTCCGGTGACGTAGCACACGGGAGCTTCGAGAAGTTCGCGCAGGTTCGCTTCACTCGCGTTCGCGTACTGGAAGTGCGCGTCCGGGACGATACCCGCCTCTTCGAGTTCCGCGATCACGGGCACGATCGTCGACGGCCCGGGGTTCCACCAGTCGTTCTCCCAGCGGAGTTCCTTCACGAGCACCGGAGCGTTCGCTCGTCCGAGGAACAAAAGCGCAAAGCTGGTGTCGTGGGTCTTAGCGAAGTCCGTCCCAGCGTCCGCCGTCGAACACCAGAAACCCTGTGGGTCCTGCTTTTCGAGGATGTATCCCGCGCCTTCGAAATACCACTCGTGGTCACCGAAGCTGCGGAGTCCTGAAAGTATGCCCACGCGCTCCATGCTGTAGAGGTAGTAGTAGTTCCAGTTGGCGCTGACGTTCGCGCCGCGCTCGACCTCGAAATGTTCCGCGAGCCAGCCGAGGCCAAGGTCGGCCTGCGTCCCCGCGAACGGATTCGGGCCGAGCACCGGTCCCGCGCCAGCCGCCTGATTCGCGCCGCCGAGGACGAAAAGACTCGAAAGTCCCGCGCAGGTCATGCTTCCGGTGCCGCGGCTGCTTCGCTGACGATAACCCCAGCTTCCATCGCGAACCTGAGTCGAATAGAAGTGAGCCAGCGCGCGGTTTTGAACCTCCTGATCGACTGCGACCCCCGCCTCGATTCCAGCCTGTAGCCCGAGAACGGCGAACTGCGTGTTCGAGTTGTCGCCCGGAAGGTCGGCCTGCTGCGTGGGCTGCGCGCGCTCGCCTTCACGATTCCCGCGCCCTTCCCGCTGGCCTTCGCGGGCCGTCTCGGGCGCGTTCTGCCCGCCTGCGAGCGCTTCGCGAAGCTGTTCTTCGCTGTAGGGACCGTAGCTCCACATTCCGTGGGGATACTGGTTCGCCTCGAGCTGTCGCACGGAAGCCTCGATCGCGGCGCGGTATGCTACTGGGTCGAGTTCGTTCAGCGCCTGCGCTCTGAGCGAGGCGTCGTAAGTCTGGGTCGAAGGATTCGCCACGAGGTACTGCGCGGCGAGGTCCATCGCGGTCTTCGCCTGCGTCGCGATGGCCATCGAATCGTCTACCGCGTAGGCGAGCGCAAAAGTCGCAAGCGCGGTGAGTCCGACTTTGTGCTGCGTGCCGAAGCTTCCGTCCTCGAGCTGCTGGGACAGAAGAAAAGCGACTCCTCGTTCGATCGCGCCTTCGACCGCCTCTACCGTGATTCCCGGATTGTCGTCCGCGAAGATGTCCTGCCCGTCATCCTCCGCTGCCGGCGGAGCGTCGTCGTCCTTCGCTGCAAGCGGCGCGCCCAAATCATTGTCGCGCCCAACGGCCATCGAGGTCGCGAAAACGGAAATCGAGAACAGACAGACGCTAAGCAGAATCAACTTCTTGTTCATTGCATCCTCCCTGGAGCGAACTCGCCTTTTCAGATTTAGTATCGCCTCCCGCACCGGCGACCAAATTATAGAGCCGAAAATGCGAATCCGGCCCCATAATATCGAATATGATTGATTTTATTAGATCATGTCGCGCGCGTAAAAACGAATTCCTAACATTTTGATGAAAGTGGCACAGTCATCCTGACCGTGAAAACACTGCCGAAGCATCGGTGCCATATGGATCACAGCCAGGCGCAGCCTGAACCAAAATCTATCCGCGGATTATGGGAGTGCGGATGTCCCATCTCATCATACTACACATCTTTCCACCGCCGCCCACACTCTTTGGAAACTATCGTGGGCACATGGTACCGCGGATGTCCTCGTCTGCAAAAGCCGTCAAACGTCTCGTTTGACGGCTCCGAATTATCGATGTCGCTTGCTCGAGATAGTTTCTAAGTGCACCACGTGCCAGGCACTCTGAGTTCGTAGTGACGCCGTCAGGCGTTTATATGCCCTCACGGGCACACTACAAACCTGGGAGTGCGCATGTCCTCGTCCGAGCAAAAAAATATAAAAATCCGCGCTTAGTAAATGTCTCACCAAATTTTCCTGCAGGAGAAAGAGACAGAGATTGGAGGTTCGAGATCGCGCAAAAGTGGATAAGTCCGGATGGCGTTTAACGAATGTCGGCGCTGCTGTTGCGAGTAACGATTTCGAACCACCCGGGGATGTAGCGAAGCCGTCGAGTTTCTCCGGCGGAGCGATGTCCCTGGGTCCACCGAGGGCGCCCTCGATCCTTTCTCGCCGCGAGCGAGAAGGGCAAAAAAGAAAGAAAGGCGGATCGAAGCGGTTGATAAAACGGTGAACGTTACTATTTGCTTAGTCTAATTTGGAGTCCAAATTAGACACGACAAAACGATATATTGCCCGTGTCTTTACGGACGAAACGGCTGTGCTACAAGTGACCTGCACGTTTCATCTGGCACGTTCAGTTCACTCGTTTTTCGTAACAACGCGGAACGGGATTTCTTCGCCTTCGATAAGCGCCTTGAAATCTGCGCCGAAAACGAACGCTCCGTCTACAGTCCGAAGCGTGTAGTTCGAAAACTGCACTTCGCCCTTCACCTCGAAAAGATCGAATGGCAATGCTACGGGCGGAATCTGCCAGCTTCTGAAACTCGCCGCGCCGAATGCAGTGCTGACTTCGTTTCCGACCCGCTCGAATGGAACGCTCTCGCTGAAAGTTTCGAGGCGCTCCACTTCGAGGTCTACGAGAGTCAAAACGCCTTCTGCGAGAGCGAGATCGAGCGCTGCGTTCATCGACGCGTAGTCGCCGATGGTTCCCGCGACGCGGACTCTCGCGCTCTCCGGATTTTCGCCGGCGATCGGATCGAGTTCGAGCGAGTCGATCGCGAAGTTCTCGCGGAGGTCCCCGATCCACAGCGGCACCGACGAATCGACGAAGCTCTCCTTCACGAGCAGGCAGACGTCGCGCTCCGGCATCGCGTCCGTCAGGGGCTGGACGTCGTCGCTTATGAAGACGCCGATCGTCATCACGTTGTCCTTCGTATCGATCGAAATCACCTCGGGCGAAAGATTCATCGGAATGTCCTCCGGGATTTGCTCGCTCAGGTCCGCGGGGAAAATGAGATTCTTCGTGTACGCTTCCGCGTAGCGATTCAGCGCAATCCGCAGCGGCTCCTCCGCGAGTCCGGGGACGGTGCGGAAATCGAGCCTGGAAATCCATAGCCTCGGGACGATCTGCCCATTTTCGATCCGCAGCCCGAGCCTGCCGCGGCCATTCGCTTCGATCTTGTCGATCTTCGGACCTTCGATGGTTCTGCCGAAAACCTGCATCCCGGTGCGGACTCCATGGAGGATCATTTTTGCGTCGAAGCGGAAACTCTCGGCCATCCCGATGGTTATCGACTCGAACTCGAAGTCGACCTTCTCGGGTTCGTAGAGTCCCGCGCCCGGCGCCTCGTACGTGAACGATTCGCCTTTGAACGCCTTCGACAGCGCTTCGCTTTCGACTTCGATGAAAATCTGCGCGGTCTTCTCGCCGGCGAGCGCATTGCCCTGCGCGAGCGTCAGAATTGCGAACACGAATGAAATCAACCTCATTGTCACTCCGTTTTGCGTGGGCGAACTGTGTAATTTCAGATCTCAGATTGAACTTCTGCATTTTCTCACCACTCGCCACTCGCCACTATTCCGCCTCCTAAATACGATTAGTCGCGGCGAGCGTTAGGGCCTGTAAAATAATAAGTTGCCTAAAATCGCGCTCAGATTTATGTCGGGTTCGCTGCGCGCAAGGAAGCAAAACCGGAGGCGTATCTGTTGCTACGGCGAGGATTTTGCGACTGAGCGCGAAGTGAAAATGGCGTGAAGATGGGATGCGAGATAGGTAAGTTATTGTTTTACAGGGCCTTAGCCGGCGAATATTTCCGAACGCGATTCCTTCCCGCGCCGGATCACATTAGATTATCGGTTATGAACCCGAAAATCCTTTTGCTTCTTGTCTTGATTGCGTTCGCCGGCGCGTGCCTGACTCCGCCGCAGCCGAAGTCATCGGGACGAGGCGACTCCGAGGAATCCGGAGCGAAAGTGCAATTCCCGTCGCCTGTGCGCCTGAAAGACACCCGCGGCGCGGACTTCAAACTCTTCGCGAACGACTCCGAGTTCGTAAGCGTCGTAGGCCGGAGAACCTCGGGACTCGGCCCGCCGAATCCGGATGCCGGTCTGAACCCGTACGAGTTCGAGACCCTCGCGCAGCTCCGGAACGTTTATGACACGCTGACGATCCATCATTCCGCGGGTCCGGGGGACGAGGACGTCCGTCAGATTCAGCGGTTCCACATGGACACCCGCGGCTGGGCCGACGTCGGCTATCATTTTCTGATCGCGTCGGACGGAACTACCTACGAGGGCCGGCCAGTGGGGTTCCAGGGCGCGCACGTCGAGAACAACAACCGCGGCAATCTCGGAATCTGCGTGCAGGGAAATTTCGCCTTCGCCGAGCGGGTTCCGGAGGCGCAGCTTGCGTCGCTCTGGCAACTTGCGCGTGCGCTTAACCTGATGCTCCGCTTCGAGCATGTCCGCGGGCACAAGGAATTCAAGGATACCGAGTGTCCGTCGGAACTTCTGATGGACGAGGTCGAAGCAATGCGCGCGGAGTTCCACCTGCCGGACTGATTATGAGCGCGCTTTATTCATTAAAAATTGGTATCTGTCTCATCCGAATTTCTTTGGGTTCGACAGGTTCAATATCCCGGTTTTGGGGATGCAAAAATGCAACGGCGCTGCCAGATTCGGAGGTTTGAAGACCGCATATTATCGATCTCGCTTCGTCAACTTTCCGACCGCCGAGAAACCTGAGTACGGACGAGACAAGATATTTTCTTTCAGTTTCAAAAGTCAGCCAGTTACGGCGTAACGTTTCGGCGGCAAACCCCGTCGCGTTGGAACCGCCAAAAATGTCGAGAACTACATCGCCTTCGTCGGTCAGCATCTTGATAAAAAACGCGGGTAGCTCCAAAGGGAATCGTGCCGGATGGCGCTCAAGTCCGAGTTCCTTACATAGCCGAAGATAGCTTGAATTGCTGTCGGTGTTCGGTATGGAAAGAAGGTTGGATGGAATTGCTCCCCCATTGTCCTTGCCAAACTCAGCGCTTATGTCATGACCTGAAGGGCGCTTTTTAGGTGTATAGAACTTCTCGGGGTCCTTGATTAACTTTTTCATTCGATCGGAATAAGGAGCCAGCACTTTCCGAACGTCGGCTTTCGGAAAGTCGGTCTTACTGAACCACCACACGGTGTTGACGGAATCCTTTGCCCTGATTTTCCGTTTGTTTACCCATTCGATCGGCGATGGTAGCTTAGCCGGATTGAACCAGTAGAAATCTTCGGCTAAGTGAAACCCGATCTCATCGCAAAAAGCCAAGAGTACTCGGAAGTTATAAAGAGAACGGGATGGCATCCCAGAACGGTATGCTCCGCCTAAGTCGAGAACGAAGCTCCCGCTTTCTTTTAGTACCCGAAAAACTTCTAGGCCGAATGGCATAATCCATTGTACGTATTCCGTTTCCTCGACATTGCCATAGGTCTTTTGGCGCTGAAGCGCGAATGGCGGCGATGTCAGAACTAGATCGATGCTGTTGTCCGGTAATTCCAAGAGAAGCTCAAGAGAATCGCCAACATAGGCATGGCCACTGGCGGTGCGGTAAAGCGGTTTGCTCTGCATGTCAGTATTCCCTCAGGTCGTTGACCCAGCTTGCCACAATTTGCCACAACACACTGGCGGCGAAATAGACTTCCGGGTCCGCCTTGCAGATGGCTTCAACATCGCCCTGAACAAATTTATCTTTGCCATAGCCGACGATGTAGCTCATCCATTTTCTAAGGTTCTCATCGGCCCCGAGGATCATGTCTGATGGATTGAATTGGCCAGTTCGAGCAAGTACCCATGACAGGCCGTCGCGCTTAGCGGAGTCACCGTTCTTCAGGAGATTAATCAAGTGAGGGATTTGCGGCTCGGCAATCCGCAGAAGCGCGCGTGCAGCTTCAACCTTGATCTCCAAAGGGCTTGAGTTGAATGTATCGACAAGTGCCGTCGCGGAAGTGATGGTGGCGAATTGGCCAAGTGCCCATGCTGCTCCAGCGCGCAGTTCGTCGTCACGTTGCGAGTCCTGCAAGACTTGGATCAGTAGCTGTTCACTCCGGCTCTTGGGTATTTCGGACGCGACTATGACCGTTTCAAGCTGCGTCTCGAGGGGAACCGTCATGACCGGACTGCGCAGCTTGTTTTCCATGAACTCCCAGCCGCTCGGCTCGCTATATGCTGCAAGGGCAGCCGCAGCCTCAAGCTGGACATAAATATCCTCGTCGGCATCGGTCATTCTTGCTACGAGTAGTGGCTTGGCCGTGGTGTAGCCTCTGTACCGCAACGCTTTTGCGGCAGCGTACCGCTCGCTTAAGTTGACGCTTGCGAGCTTGTCTATGAAATAGGCTTCGGTAACTGACTTGGGGCACTGGAGATTTGTGTTGACCGGAACAACTGACGCCACAATCTGATTGGCCTCGACGGTATCACCAGCGCAGACCTGTGACAGCAAGGTAATCTTGCCTTTGCTCCGGCTCAACTGGATCGATTGACGCCGTGCCTCCGGAATAGGAGTCAGGGTGATCCTCCCAGATTCCACGGCGAAAACAACTGACCGCTGATTCGCGGCAGCACATGTCCACATCACCCGAATTTCGGAGCCTTCCTCTACCCCTTTTGGTTGAGTGATGGATACCTGTCCGGCGGCAAACGCCTTCCGCATGTCCTTCACGCTGACGAAGTGAATAGGCGAGATTCGTTTCAAATCTACTGGGGAATCGTCGTTTTGCTCGAAGACGACGATTGAAACAAGGTCGTCGTCCCGCATACCAGCATCCCAAGCCCGCTTCGGGTCATTAAGGGAATGTGACATTGATATCTCAAGCTTTGTTTTGCCACGGGACTCAAACCGTATGCCTGTGTTCAGACACAGAATGTCGGGAACCCGCACTCGCTTGATCTTGATCTTCTTCCAGATTTTGAAACCTGTGGAACCGCGCTCGAGTTCTATAGGATTAAATCCCATCGCCTTCAATCGGTTGATCGTTGCATTCGTGCCAGCGGCACCGACGGCGAGTTTTCTCAGGAAACTATCGTCGCTCTTGAAGTTTTTTGCCACCGGATTTTTGATGAATGTGGGAGATGGTAGTCGATTCAAATTTGTTGGTGGAATTCTACCGCGCTATGAAGTCAGATACAATCCGTTGGTCGATAGATGCGACTATGCACCGATGCGCCGATGCCATTGTGCCCGCCTGACGTTGTTAGATTCTAATTCTTTCATTCGAGAAATGCGCCTTATATGTCACGATACACCAAACCTCCCGCGAGCGTCGACGTGCTGATCATCGGCGGCGGCGTCAACGGCTGCGGACTCGCGCGTGACCTCGCGCTACGCGGGATCAAATGCGCGGTTCTCGAAAAGCGCGACATCAGCACAGGAGCCACGGGAGGCTGCTCCGGCATGATCCACGGCGGGCCGCGATACCTGATAAGCGATCGCAACACCACCTTCCATAGCTGCGTCGATGCGGGGCACATTAAAAGAATCGCGTCGTATATGATTTTCCGAATTCCGTTCATCGTGCCCGTGCTGAAAACCGAGAAGCGCGCGAAATCGCGGCTCGAGCAGTTTGAAACCTTCTTCGCGGAATACGACAAGTTCTCGCATCTGAAGGACGGAAAGGAGCACCGCAGGCTCACAGGCGACGAAGTACGCGCCGCGATGCCAGGCGCATCGGACGACATCATCGGCGGCGTAACCTTCGACGAGTGGGGTATCGATCCTTTCAGGCTTTGCGTGCAGAACGCGGTCGACGCTTCAAGGCACGCAGCAACCATCCACACGTACACCGAGGTCACGGACTTCGTCGTCGAAGCCGGAGTCGTCAAAGGCGCGGCGTGGCGCGACACCATCACCGGAGAGCGCGGCCTCGCGTTGGCGCGCGTCATCGTCAACCTCACTGGGCCGTGGTCGCCGACGCTTCTACGGAAGCTCGGAATCGAGATGAAAATGCGGCCTGGCAAGGGCATCCATCTGATCCTCGATCGCAGGCTCTCGAATTACGCGATGCACGCGAACGCTCTCGACGGACGCTCTATTTTCATTATGCCGCACGAGAATTCGTCGCTGATCGGGACCACCGACGACGACTACTTCGGCGATCCGGACGACATTCCAGTCACGCGCGACGAGGTCGAGTATCTTTTCGCGGGAATCGAGAGCGTGCTGCCGAAGGTGCGCGAGAACCGCGTGATGCGGATTATGAAAGCCGTCCGGCCAACGATCTACGCCTACGGGAAGCTCGAGGACGATTTAAGCCGCGATTACGACGTCATCGATCATGAGCGGGACGGCGCGAAGAATTTGATCTCGATGATCGGCGGGAAGCTCGCGGCGTACAGACTTATGTGCGAAGACCTCGGAAATCGCGTCGCGGATATGCTCGGCGTGCAGACGAAGTCGACCACCCACGAACGCGTACTCCCCGGCGCTGAGTCGGAGTCGAGCGCGGATGACGTTGCGCGCGAGTTCGGGATTTCGTTTCACGCGGCGTCGCGGATCGTCGCGCGGCATGGATCGAACGCGCGTAATATCCTCGGCGCGGCGAAGGACGATGACCGCAAGCTGATGGAAATCTGCGGCTGCGAGCCGGTTACGTGGGCTGAGCTTGAATACTGCATCAAAAACGAATTCGTGCGCCACCCGAGCGACCTGCGGAGGCGCTGCACCGCGGGCACGGGTCCGGATCAGGGTCGAAACTGCGCGTTTAACATCGCGGCGCTGTTCGCGGAACACTCGGGCGCGCAAGGATCGACAACGGACCACCTGATTGCGTTTCTGAACTCACGGTTCCGCAGCTCGAAATTCATCGCGAGCACTTCCGCGGCGGCGGAAACCGAGATCACGCGGATGGCATACCTCGTGTCCGGAAATATCGTTTGACACGGTAGCTTCGATCTGCGACCGATCGAACCTAAGGACGCGCAATGAAATAAGTCGTACAAAATCGCGCTCAGATTTGCGTCAGGTTCGATTTGATCGAGGAAGTCAAAACGGAGTCGTAGCCGTAGTTCCGATGAGTATTTGACGACCGAGAGCAAAGTGAAAGTGGCGTGAAGATGTGATGCGAGATGTATTAGTTATTTCCTTGCGCGTCCTAACATGGTTCATTCTTCATCCACGGTCGAGGATTGATCGATGGCTTCGTCCGGTTCCTTGAATATGCGAATGTAGGGATCGTATTGGAAAAGTCGATTCCGACGATTGCCGGTGATTTCCGATATGATCTCGAAGTCCGTCAGTTTGACAACCAGGTCGTTCGCTGCGCTGTAAGTCGTACCGGTTAACGTCTGAACGTCCTTTACAGACAGGATCGGACGACTAAATAGATGATCGAGCACTTTGTACCCGTTCGCTGCGCCTCGACCCATGGAAAGGGTAACCAGGTTTCGGTGTTCTTCGCGCATAAGCAGGATTCTTCTTGCGGTTTCGGTTGCCTGTCTGCTGACCTCCGCGACTCCATCCAGGAAGAACAGCGCCCAGTCTTCGAAGTCTCCTCGATCTCGTATCGACTGAAGTTTATCGTAGTATTCGGATCGTTTGCGTTTGAAGTAATGGGAGAGATACAGCACAGGTTTTAGCAATACTTTTCGCTCGCAAAGGAGAAATGTGATCAGCAATCTTCCGACTCGTCCGTTTCCGTCCAGAAACGGATGAATGGTCTCGAATTGCGCGTGTATCAGCGCAATTTGGATCAGCAGTGGAAGGTCGCTGTTCGAATGAATGAATTTTTCAAGGTCGACCAGGGCGTTACTGATCTCGTCCGGTGGAGGCGGGACAAAAATCGCTTCGTTCAGCGCGCATCCAGGTGGACCGATCCAGTTTTGCGACCTCCGAAATTCTCCCGGCGTCAAATGCGATCCTCGGACGTTCTCCAGGAGTTTCCCGTGAATTTCTTTGATCAGCCTTTGCGAGACAGGGAGCGCTTCCAATCGTTTCAAGCCGTGATTCATCGCGCTGACATAATTTATAACTTCAGAAATATCCCGCGGATGCCTGGCGGAGAGTATCTCGGCTTCTGCTTCGAGCAAGTCCTGAAGCGAACTTTGAGTGCCTTCGATCTGACTTGAAAGCACAGCCTCTTTTCGAACGTACATAAAAACGAAGAGATCGGGGCTGGGGAGTGTCTGAATCGAACCATCCAGCCTGCCAAGCGCTCGATCCGCCCGTGAAAGCGCGCTATACATATCGTTCGTTATCTCAAGCGGTGGGTCCGGAGGTAGCGGAGCTGGAATAAACGCCTTATACCCGGTAGGCTGTCTGATATATCGTCCAGCTCGATTTTGTCTTAAGTCGTCAAATGTTTGTTGTATTTCCATTTTGCGGTGTCACCGTAATATGGAATCGTTTCAATGTCCATAGTCAAGTGTTACCATAATATGGAATCCGACCCGAAGCCTTATTATAGGTTACACCAAATATAAATTCAAAAACTCGCGATAATTATCAATGTAATCAGACTATTTATTAATTAGTATTGATTTACGTCATGTCATGCCGGTAGTCAGTTGATCGTGAGGTTGTACGTCACTGTGCAGTTCGCGCCGTCGACGGAGGACTTGCGCTCGCTTTCCGCGAAGCTCGCCTTCAGCGCGTCGGTCTGCGAAAGCAGGATCGCGCGGCCTTCGATTCCCGACGAGTGCTGCGCTATCGAAAGGGCTTCGAGGCATTTTTTCGCACTCGACTCGCTCGGGAAGAAGAAGGTTTCCGATGCGACGTACGAACTGCCCTTGACGTTCGCGAGATCCACGTAGTAGGAGTTGAATTGCAGGGTATCGTTTTCCACCGACAGTTCGTCGAAATCGATCGGAGACATGGTCAGACTGAACGCGAGCGCACCTTCGTTTATATGCTCGCGAAGCTGCTGGAACCGCTCGTCGTCCGCGACGCTCCGGTCAGCGCCTTCGCCGCGGACGAGGTCGACGCAGTTCGTGGCGAAGTCGCCGCCGTGGCTTACGTCGCTTTCGACGATGAGGATCCAGTTTTCGTAGTGAAACGCGCCTACCTTCGAGGAGAAGTGCGCGCCGGTGGTGTCGCGTTCGCTGACGGTCTGCTCGACGAGGTTCCGCTGGCGTGCGTTTTCGCGGACCTTAGCGAGCACGCTTTCGAACTCGTCCTTCGAAAAATCGCGGACGCCCTCGAAAAGCCTCGTCGTCTGTCCCGACCGGCTTTCAGAGATGGTCGCGCTGGAAATGCCTCCGAGCGGAAGCGTTTCGTCGAATGTCACCAGTTTCGACGTTCCGCCTGAAAGCAGCCCGCCTCCGAGCTTGCCGAGCGCTTCGACGTCGAAATGGCTTACCCGATCCGCTCCTTTCGGAATTCTCGAAAACGCGTCGTCGGCGCTGCTCATCCATAGTGCGAACCATATTCCGCATGCGACAAGCGCGACTGAGGCAAGCGCGACCAGGATTTTCATCCAAAGAGGCTTTCCCGCGGCGATTTCACTCAGCGCCGCGATGGTCCCGGAAGACGTCGAGGAGCCGTAAGTGGCGTCGATCACGAATTGCCTTCTGCACTTCGGACAGCGCACCGCGTGCCCGATTCGTTTCGACTTCACTTTCGAAGCGTGCCCGCAGCCCGGACACGATATGGGAACGTAAATCTCCATGATGGCTTCCGTCTATAGCCTCGCGCAGTAAAGTAATTGTACGGTATACTCGCTCCATTGCAAGGACAGTCACTGTGCGGCAATCGAAATTCGTTGACGGAATCGAACTTCGATAGAAAAATGGACCCATGAAAACCATTCACACGAGAATGACTCTCGACGCCGATGGCCACCTCCGCCTCGACATCCCCGTCGGCGGCGCTGGTGAGGAGATCGAATTCACGCTGGTCGTCCAACCAGTGGCGCCTGGAACATCCCGTAGGAAACCCGGGTCGGCCAAGGGCGTTCTCGAAATGCGTTCGGAAGACGACGAGCACGTCGAAGATTTTAAAGAGTACATGTCGTGAGCATAATTATAGATACGCAGGCACTGCTCTGGTTTTTGCTCGACGATCCGAGATTGAGCGAGAAAGCAAGAATTCGCATAGAAACCGAGAGCGATCAGGTTTTTGTCAGTCCCGCCAGCCTTTGGGAGGTCGCAATAAAGGTCAGTCTCGGAAAGTATTATCTTCCGATAGCTTTCGAGGAGTTCTGGCAAAGCCAGCTTTTCATAAATTCGTTCGCGATTCTTCAAATATCGATCGATCACACGGGCAAAGTCGCCATTCTTCCATTTCATCATCGAGATCCATTCGATAGATTGATCATTGCACAAGCGCTTGTGGAAGACTTTCCTGTGGTAAGCATCGACGAAATGTTCGACAAATACGATGTAAGCAGAATATGGTAAACCACGCCCCGAAAATAAACTCCTGGAAAGACGAGCGCGATCCCGCGAAAGCCGCGGAACTGCTGCGCGAGTTCATCGGGTTTCATAACGAGCGCTACTACGTCGATTCCGCGCCGCTGATAACAGACTTCGAGTTCGACGCGGCGCTACGGGACTTGCAGGCTATCGAGAAGGCGCATCCTGAGCTTATCAGCGCCGATTCGCCGACGATGAAGGTCGGTAGCGATCTGCGCAAGGGATTCGAGACCTTCGCGCACAAACTCCCGATGATGAGCATCGACAACGGATACAATCGCGAGGACATCGAGAGCTTCCTCGGGCGGGTCTACAAAGAGCTTGGAACCAAAGACGTCACATTTACCTGCGAGCCGAAGATCGACGGCGTCGCGATCAGCCTCTGGTACGAAAATGGAGAACTCGTCCGCGCAGTCACACGAGGCGACGGCACCGTAGGCGACGTCGTCACCGCGGGCATCCGCGAAATCGGACCGATCCCGCACGCGCTCAAAAAGCCGCAGGGCGCGCAGCTCCCGAAGGTGCTCGAGGTCCGCGGCGAGATATATTTCCCGCTACCGAGTTTCCGCCGGGTGAACGCGCGCCGCGAGGAGGAGGGCTTGCAGCCTTTCATGAATCCGCGCAACGCGTGCTCGGGGACTCTCAAGACACTCGACGTAAGCGTCGTCCGCGAACGCGAACTCGGCGCCATCATCCACGGCGTAGGCGTCACGGAAGGATTCACCGCCAGCGATTTCAGCCTTGCGCTCGAGCTGTTCGCCAGGATGGGCCTGCCAATAACGAAAGAAATCGACAAGCGAAAAACGCTCGACGAAATCTGGGACTACATCGAATCATTCGACAAGAAACGCGAAAAGCTCGAGTACGAAACCGACGGCGTCGTCATCAAGGTCGACAGCCTGAAGCAGCGCGACACCCTCGGCATGCGCTCGAAGTCGCCACGGTCGATGATGGCGTTCAAATATCCGCCGCCGGAGGTGGAGACGGTGCTTCTCGATATCGAAATCCAGGTCGGGAGGACGGGAAGGCTGACGCCGCGGGCGGTGTTCGAACCCGTGATCGTCAGCGGTACGAAAGTCACCCACGCGAGCCTGCACAACAAGGATTACATCGAAGAGAAGGACATCCGCGTTAATGACCACGTTCTGATCGCGAAGGCGGGTGAGATCATTCCGCAGGTGATCCGCTCGCTACCGGAAAAGCGCACGGGAGAGGAGCGTGTTTTCAAATATCCGGAGACCTGCCCTTCCTGCGGCGGTCCGGCGGTGAAGGACGCGGGCGAACTCGTCGCGATCCGCTGCGTTAACCCGAAGTGCCCCGCGATAGTCCGCGAAAAAATCATCCACTTCGTTTCGCGGGACGCAATGGACATATCGGGTGCGGGGGAGAAACTCGTCGACGCACTCGTGGAATCCGGGCTTGTGACGGAGGTTTGCGATCTTTACGATCTGACGGAGGAGCAGGTTGCAGAGCTTCCGCGGATGGGCGCGAAGAGCGCGAAAAACCTCATCGATGGAATCGCGGCGAGCAGGAAGAAATCGCTCGCGGAATTGCTCGTCGCGCTCGGGATTCCGTACGTCGGCGAAAAAGCCGCGGAAATTATCGAGGCGCAGTACGAGGACATCGACAAGATACGCGCCGCGACCGCGGACGAGATCGCGGAGATCGAACAGATGGGGCCGATAATAGCGGAGTCGGTTCATAAGTTCTTCGCGGACGACGGCAACTGGGCACTCGTAGAAAAACTTCGCGCGCGCGGAGTCAGCGTGACGCGCAGCGCGGAGAAATACGCGACTGTCGCGGTCGAAGGCGTGGCTGGAAAATCATTCGTGCTGACGGGCACCCTCGCGAACCGCGGACGGAAGGAGATGGAGGACCTGATAAAGAAGGCGGGCGGCAAATGCTCGTCGAGCGTTTCGAAAAAGACCGATTACGTCATCGCGGGCGAAAACGCGGGCTCGAAGCTCGAAAAGGCCGAAAAACTCGGCGTGCAGGTCCTCACGGAGGAGCAGGCGGTCGCGATGCTTGGAATCACGGGCGTTCCTTGACGGATTCGTACGGTGGGAAAATAACCCAGTTGCACCGTTCCTTCATAGCTTGCTTAACCTTGACTTTCTTTCCGTCAATGCCGACTTTCTTATTCTTGTCGCCGTAAACGTTGCCGTGATCGTCCCGAAGTTCTCCCTTCGTTGGACCGTCGTGAATGACTTGCTGTTCCAGTTGTCGACAGAGTCCAAATGACAGAGAAACAAGACCAACATGGTCCTGAAGCATCGCATGCTCTGTTTTGAGTTTCATCGCTATCAATGCCCGCTCTATCGAAACAGACATATCTATCAGACCAAATGTGTAAGACGCTGGTTTAATTGGAACTCCGCGCGCTTCTTCGTAGTTTCCCATGTTTGAAGAATTGTAAGTGTCTATGAACATTTTTCGATGGACTGACCGAAAGAGCCGATCATCCTGGTCGAAGTCTTTGATAACGTCGATTTTGGAAGTCATTTACTTTTTTCGTCTGTGGTTCAGCCACTTTTGAGAACGTCTACGCTCGCGGAACTTCGAGAGATATCGCTTGTTCAGTTCTTCAAAACTCGATACATCTTCGCTTTCCGAATGTCCGGTTTCTTCGTCGTGGAAATAAACGTCGAACGCATCGTCGCCTACGACTTCGACTTCCAGTTCCACGCCGTACAGACTCCAGCAAAAGCCGATTGTTCCGCTTCCGGTCGGGACAGGCTTGGGCAAAGGAACATTCGCCTCCAGCAGCTTCACAGTAAAGGCTTTCGCGGGTCCGATGCTCACGGGATTGGTGCCCCTTCCTCCATACCCATCCCACCCGTCTTCTAGACCCTCGATTTCCGCAAGTGTACGTTTCATTTCTTCTTGTGACTTATACTCTGGGACGTCATTCATTGATAGCGAAGGACAATAGTCGCTGAAATTCATTAGTGTCGCGCCGCTGGCGATGTATCCAGCAGTCCAATCTTCCCTTCCCAAGTCGCGTACAATAGGCGCGCCGGGAATAAAATCGCCCACGCTGAAAGCGTAGGCATTGCTCTCGTTTTCTGTCGGCTGAAGAATGATAAAAACTTCGGGTCGCTGCACTTGTAGAGCTACTCCCATAGGTTGTGTGCCTCCTCGGTAATAGATTCGCGAAAAACTCTTCCAAGCCACTTATTTGCGCGTCTGAAAAAAGAAACCGCTCCGTCTATCGGATGGTCGCTTAAAGGCGCTCCTCTCGCTACATTGTTGACGATCAGAGCTTGTTCCCGCGAAGAAGCAAGTATCGCCGGATTTATTTGCGTTGTTATCCGCGCTATCGGCTTAGATTCGGAATCCCGCACCAGAAACGAGAAATTCGTCTGTAAAACCTCGAAACATATACTGTCGGCAAAATGATCGGTATCCACTTGCATTTCATTGTCGAAAACGGCTGCGATTTTGAACACGCTTTTCGCGTCGCTGAATTCCTTGAAAATGTTCTTTTCCAGAATGCGACTTACATACTCAGTTTCACACTGAATCGTTCGGATATCTCCGATACCGTTTGTCTTCACGAATTCCCTGAACTTGACGAGCAGATCTTTAAAGCTCTCAAGCATCGGCTCGAACCTGGGATACATTTCATCCCCCTGATCGTTTCTCATCCAATTAATGGCGAAGCCGTCGCCTTGCACCTGGATTACCCGCGTTTTCGACTCGTTCATTAACCAAAATCTACAGGGACTCGCTGGCTGCAGAATCTTCTGCGGCTCGATAACGTTGTCGAAACTTTCAACAATGAAAGCTCTAGGATTCTTGATCGAAGTGACTGGATAATCACCACGAACTATGTCCCAAAACTTTGGGAGCAAGATTTCTTTGGATGGGTCGAGACGCTCGAAGTACACCGACAGCACAAGCTCCTGTACCGGAGGATGAGTTAGATGGTGCTCGCCCACGATTGTTCCCCTGCGACTTTGTTTACCCCGCTTGAACTTTAGCTTCCGACATCATGTGTGTCAACTCTCCTCATCTCGAAAAAGATCGATAACGTCATCGCGGGCGAAAACGCGGGGTCGAAGCTCGAAAAGGCCGAAAAACTCGGCGTGACGATCCTCGCGGAGGAACAGGCGGTCGCGATGCTTGAATCAAAATCCACTCTCCATCCGGGAGAGGGTTAACTCTCGGACGATCGCGAGTATTGTCGGTTAGGCTTCGAAACAAAATAACCTATCGTTTCTTCATCACATCTTCACGCCATCTTCACTACGCGCTCAGTCGCGCCATGACATCGAGGTAATTGCTCGACGTAACGATAGCTACGACTGCGGATTCGCTCTTTCGCGCAAAGCGAACCTGACGCAAATTTGAGCGGAGAATTCGATACTTTATTTTGTTTCGAAGCCTTACATCAAATTTGAATCATCCCTCACCCAGCATTTCGCGCCACCCTCCCCCAATGGAGAGGGAACTTCCGACTTCTGTGTTTTGACTTCCCACTTCAACAGAGTCGTTGACCTTTTTGGGCTGACCCTATTATTATATACCCTGATTCCGTATTTACTTATATCGGGGCACATCTCGAGGACGTAGATCATTGCACGAGCACGAACTTGACCATGAAGAGATAACCATCGGTCAGCTTGCCGTCAGGCTCAAGTACTTGACGAGGCAGCAGCTCGACGTCGTGCTCGAAGACCAGAAAGGCCGCGCCGCGCAGGGGCAGCCCGCGGAGAAGTTCGGCGAGGTCTGCAAGCGCCTCGGCTTCCTGCGCGACAAGGACATCGATCAGCTCCTTTCCACTCAGGTCAAGAAGTCGAAGGCTGCGGACGTTCAGGGCTATCAGATTCTCGACAAGCTCGGCCAGGGCGCGATGGGAAGCGTCTACAAGTGCCTCCACGTCGATTCCGGCGAGATCCGCGCAATGAAAGTTCTTACGCCGAATCTCGCGAAAAACGAAAAGCTCGTCGCGCGTTTCCACCGCGAAGCGCGGATCACGATCGCGATCGACCATCCGAACATCGTAAAAGGCTACGAGGAAGGCACTTACCACGGCACCCACTACTTCGTGATGGAGTACATCGCTGGGATGACAGTGAAGGACAAGCTGAAGGACATCGGCACATTCAGCGAGGACGAGACCTGCGCCATCGGCATCCAGATCGCTCACGCGCTGCACCACGCGTACCAGCAGGATCTGATCCACCGCGACATCAAGCCCGACAACATAATGATCCTAGGCGACGGGCGCGTGAAACTGCTCGACCTCGGCCTTGCGAAGGAAACGAACGTCGACAGCACGCTCACGATCGCAGGCGCGACCATGGGCACGCCTTACTATCTTTCGCCCGAGCAAGCCCGCGGCGTCGCGGATATCGACATCCGTACCGACATCTACAGCCTCGGCGCGACGCTGTTCCACATGGCCTGTGGCGAGGTCCCTTTCGGCGGCAAGAATGCGATTCTCGTCGTCCAGAAACATCTGCACGAGCCGGTGCCAGACCCGCGCATTTTGAATCCGGACCTTAGCGACGCGTTCTGCGAAATCATTTTCACCTCGATGGAGAAAGAGCGCGAAAAGCGATACCAGACTCCACGGGAGATGCTTAAAGCGCTCGAAGCGCCGTTCGTCAAGGAGGAAGGACCGGAACTCCTTTCGCCCGAGGAGGCGGACCAGCTCTTTGGTAGAATGTCGGGCGCGGGGAAAAACACTGAAAGCAAGGGAAGCGCTGTGCTGCTTTCACCGCTCGAGGCGATTGCGCTGCTCGAACAGCGCGGCGACGCGCTCGCATCGGGCGTTTTCGATCTCGACACGATAATGAAGACTCCCGCGAGGAAGGCTCCGGAACCACGGAGTGGGTTCGATGGAGACGAGGAAGATCTTTTTGACGACGGCCCGAAAAAGCCGTCAGCGAAGAAATCCCGCGAAAAAAAGACTCTCAAGAAGTCCCGCGGCGGGCCGCCTCAGCCGGAAGCTCCGAAATCCTCGTCGCGGGCGGCTTCTGAAAAGCCGAAGAGTTCGGGCGACCCGATGCGCGACAGGGTGGAGCGGATGCGCGAACGCAGCCAACGCAGAAGCAGGATTTCGAGCAGAGCGGACCAAAACGGCGATCAGACAACCTGGAGAGAGACAAAACAGAGTTTTCGGGAAGCCTGGGAACTGATCACTTCCCCGTTCAAGAAGAAATCAGGGAAAAAGAAGACGTTTCAGTCGAAATCGCAACGCATCGTGAACTCCCTCGACTCGGACAGCATCTACGAAATGCTTGATAGTGACGAAGCAATCGATCGCGAGGACGCGGCGTTCCTGATCGCGGAGAAAGGCGACAAAAAGGCGCTTCCGGAAATGACCCGGCTGCTTTCGGACGAGGACAAAGACGTCCGCCTCTGGGCGCTTTACGCGGCGGGAAAACTTGCCGACTACACCGCGATACCAGAAATAGTGCCTTCGCTCTACGATGACGATGTCTTCCTGCGCTACGTGGCGCATAAAACTCTTTGCGAAATAACCGGCAAAAGCCTCGGACGCAACCACCTGAGCTGGATGAACCTTTACAACAGGTTGAAGAAGAACGATTTATCTGACAAGTAGGCTCTTTGCCTTTCTACGCATGCGAAATTTTTACAAAATTATCTTGTGTGTGTGTGTGTGTGTGTGTGTTAGAATTTTCTCCGTAACAAAAACAATCAGTTCTTGAAGTCTTGTTCGCGGGAGAATTCGACATGAAAATTGAAGCTCTATCATTGACCTTACTCGTGGCAATCCTGCATTTCGGAGTCATTCAAGTCGCGAACGCGCAATCCTCACTTCCACCTGGCGGTGTGCAGGGTATTCCCATTAACCCTGGGGATGGAGGTCCTGCTAACGGGATCGCTATCCAGTTTCGAAATGACACTGGTCAGGATATTTCCGACATCACAATTACGATTGCGACAAGGGTGAACCCGACTAGTATGAATCCCATTGTGTTTGAAGTGAACACTGCTGGCGATTTTCAGTTCGTCCTACCTGATAAATCTAGAGGTACCGTCGCCGGAAACGGAACGACGAGGTTAAAAGTCAAAATCGGTAACTCTAGCGAAGTCGTGGCTCCCGGAGATACATTTGGCATTTTATTTCATTTCAACGAGGATGTCGAGCTTGGAACGGAACCGTTGCCGATCCGATACGCGGCCACAAATCGAAATGGAAATACAATCTATGCTGCCGTTGGTATTTTTGGTCCTGTTTCAGAATTCGTACTTCCACAAGACGAAACTAGCCCGCAAGTCAAGTTTATTAACAACACGTCGCAGCAAATAAGGGGTGTTGAAATCAGAACCGATCCGTCGCAAACACTTCTGACCGACTTTCTCTATGCGGGGCCTTTTTCCACAATTGTTCAGGAGAATTGGGGTAGCGTGATTCTGGAAATTCCAGAAGGTGCGCCATTTGTCAACCCTGGGCAGGAGTTCAGCTTCGATCTATTTCTTCCGGATGAGTCTAGGTTGCCGGGAGATCAACAGAAGTTCGTCTTCATCTGGAATTTTGTAGATAAGGATGATGATGGAGAAGACACAGAAGAGATAGAATGTCATACGGTTTTCGATTTTTTACTGTTCGTATTTATCGTACTTGTTATCGGTTTGATCATTCTGTTGATTTTATGGATCGCCGGAGTTAACCCTCAAGCAGTCAGAGTCGCCGCGCTCGTTCTTCTTTCGCAACTTCTCGTCGTTGGCGTAATTCTGCTGATAATAGGGATTTCCTGCGGGATTCTCGTTACGTGACGACACTGACCTAAATATATTCTTCAACGGTCGAACAGTGATGTTCGACCGTCTCTTTTTTTACTTACTAAGCCGCCACCCCGGAAATAGTGCCTTCGCTCTACGATGACGATGTCTTCCTGCGCTACGTCGCGCACAAAACACTCTGTCAGATTACTGGTAAGAGCCTTGGCAGGAACCATCTAAGCTGGATGAATCTTTACTCAAGGCTGAAGAAGAACGATTTATCTGACAAGTAGGCTTTTTGCCTTTCTACACATGCGAAATTTTTACAAAATTAACTTGTGTGTGTGTGTGTGTGTGTTAGAATTTTCTCCGTAATCAAAGCAATCAATTTTTGAATTCTTGTTCGCGGGAGATTCGAAATGAAATTCAAAGTTCCTGTCGTGATTCTGTCGTTCTTGGTGACATTTCTGGGCTTGACGCAGTCCGTGATTGCCCAGGCTACACCTGTTCCGCGCGGCGGCGCTCCGTTCACTTTCGGCTCCGGAACAGGTGCCGCGCCGGGAGTAAATTTTCTCTTTCGAAATGCCTCTGGCAGAAGATTCGCCGACATTTTTATCGTGATTTTATTGCACCCCAATCCCACGTTGCGAATGGTGGACTTTGAAATGGTAGGCGTCGAAACCGAAATCGACGGTTCAGATTTTCCGAATCAAGAAGTACACATCAATATTAAAGACGTAAACGGGTACATTGACGATGGGTCTGAATTCGAAATCGTCCTTACCTTGAACGCCGATGTTCCCGTGCCGAATTCGCTGCCGATGTGGATATACGGCACTAACGATAAAAACCAGGTATTGGGAAAACTGATCGCTCTCGATAGCGAACAAAAGGTCCATGAGGTCGCGCCGTACGTCACGAGTGGTGACCACCCAATTCTTAACGGCACCGGACACCCAATTAAGGCACTTGAAATTGAAGTTCCCAATCAGTTAGTTGATCCGAATTCAATTTATAGCGGTCCATTTCAAAGACTTGAAATCATAACTTTGAGCAGATTCAGGCTCGAAATGGCTCCTGGTCAATTTATATTGCCAGGGCAGGAGTTTGGAGTAGGCTTTTCCTGGAGTACCATGGGAGGATATGGGCTGGGAAGTCCACCGCAGCAGATTAACTTCAATTCTGAGTTTGGGGATGAAGATAACGGTGATGACGGCGAGGAAGTTGAATGTCGAACCACCTTTGATGTCTTTTTATTCATATTTGTTGCAATATTTTTCGGACTGATCGTTTTACTGATACTATGGATCGCCGGAGTCAACCCTCAAGCAGTCAGAGTCGCAGCGCTTGTTCTCCTGTCACAGCTTCTTATCGTTGGCGTCGTCCTGCTTATTATAGGAATTTCATGTGGAATAATCTTCACATGAAGGTGACTGCTCGTTCAATGTCTTTCAGAAGGTCGGACAGGATTGTTCGACCTTTTCTTATTTACGCGCGATACCAGAAATAGTGCCCTCGCTGTACGATGACGATGTTTTCCTGCGTTACGTCGCGCACAGGACACTCTGTCAGATTACTGGTAAGAGCCTTGGCAGGAACCATCTAAGCTGGATGAATCTTTACAATCGGCTTAGAAAGACCGCCGACGGTTCGAATTAGAATTCATAGTTCGAATCAGACTTCTGCGGTTCAAAATAGATTCTATCGACGATCGCTCCAAAGTCCTCCCGAGGCTTCTAAACACCTGCAGAGCCAGTATTGAAGAAATTTGTAATATTACTACTATAATCACATGTTATTAAGGCCATAAATTATTACAACTTATTATTAGTTGAAATGATTCAAGCCAAATCCAATTCCGATCAATCAAAGCTGCGCTCTTACTGCCATGTAGTCAGATTGATGACGTTGTTAGAACCTCAACTGTCTGTTTGTCACCACTTTTGTGGATTCAGAAGAGGGCTGCCGATTGCTAAGTCGTTGGTACATAGATAGTTATGTGAAATTGCAGTCGATCCAGTTGTGTGGAACGGATATTGTAAACGCTAACCCAAGAAGAAATTCCATCAACAGGGTAACCAACACTCGAAAATAAACTTCGGAGGAATCCATGGCGAAACAACTGGCTTTCGAACACGACGCGCAGGAGCAACTAAAGGCGGGAGTGACCAAACTCGCCCGCGCGGTAAAGGCGACACTCGGTCCGAAAGGACGTAACGCGGTACTCGACAAGGGCTGGGGATCGCCTACCGTCACGAAGGACGGCGTCACCGTCGCGGAGGACATCGATCTGATCAATCCGTTCGAAAACGTCGCCGCGCAGCTTGTAAAGCAGGTCGCGAGCAAGACGAGCGACATCGCTGGCGACGGCACCACAACCGCGACTCTTCTTGCCGAGGCGATTTTTGTCGAGGGTCTGCGCCACGTCACCGCCGGTGCGGCGTCGATGGCGATCGTAAGTGGTCTCAAGAAGGCGGCGGCGAAAGTCGTCGACGAACTCCGCAAAATGAGCACTCCTGTAGACGACAAGCAGGTCGCAGCGGTGGCGACGATCGCCGCGAACGGTGATAAAGAGGTCGGCAAGAACATCGCCGACGCGCTGCACAAGGTCGGCAAGGACGGAGTCATCACGGTTGACGAGGCGAAGGGTTTCGTGACGGAGATCGACATCGTCGAGGGAATGCAGTTCGATCGCGGCTACCTGAGTCCGTATTTCGTGACGAACCAGGATTCGATGAAGGTCGTGCTCGAAAATCCCTACATCCTGATCCACGAGGACAAGATTTCGACAGTGGTCAAGATCCTCCCGATCCTCGAGGCGGTGAAGAAGGCGAATCGCAGCCTCCTGATTATCGCGGAAGATATTGAAGGCGAGGCGCTTGCAACGCTCGTCGTGAACAAGCTCAACGGCAACCTCAAGATCGCCGCTGTGAAGGCGCCAGGCTACGGCGATCGCAGGAAGGCGATGCTCGGCGACATCGCGTCGCTGACGGGCGCGACCGCGATTATGAAGGACCTCGGCGTCGACGTCGAGACCATCAGCGTCAAGGAACTCGGCAACGCGAAAAAGATCGAGATCGACGCGGACAACACGACGATCATCGACGGTAAGGGAGAGCTGAGCGACATCAGCGGACGCATCGCGCAGATCCGTCGAGAGCTTGAGACGACGACGAGCGAGTACGATCGCGAGAAGTTGCAGGAGCGGCTCGCGAAGCTCGCGGGAGGCGTCGCGAAGATCAACGTCGGCGCGGCGACCGAGAGCGATATGAAGGAGAAGAAGGCGAGAGTCGAAGACGCTTTGCACGCCACCCGCGCGGCGGCCACCGAAGGCATCCTCCCCGGCGGCGGAGTCGCGCTGGTTCGCGCGCGGAAGGTTCTCGCGAAAGTCGAACTCGCGGATAACGACGAGCAGTTCGCAAAGGACGTGCTCCGGAAAGCTCTTCTCGTCCCGATAATGACCATCGCGGAAAACGCAGGTGTCGAGGGCAGCGTCGTCGCGCGCAAGGTCGAAAACGAAAAGGGCAGCTTCGGCTACGATGCCTCAGCGGACAAATATGGCGACATGTTCGAGTTCGGCATCATCGATCCGACGAAGGTCACGGTGAGCGCGCTTCAAAACGCGGTCAGCGTCGCGTGCCTGCTGCTTTCCACAAGCTGCACCGTCACCGACATTCCGAAGAAGGAAAAGCCCGGCGCCGGCGCACCCGGAATGGGTGGTATGGGCGGAATGGGAGGCATGGGTGGAATGGGCGGTATGGGAGGAATGGGTGGCATGGGAGGTATGGGCGGAATGGGAGATATGGACTTCTGAGGAGGATACAGGATTCAGGATCGAGGATTGAGGGAAATGACTTTGGAGTGCTGAGCGCAAGCTCGGCTTTGGAATGTGCCGCGCGAGCGGTGCGAAATATGCACGCGACGCTCGCGCGTCGCACTCCAAAAATCGAAATCAGGCAACCATTTAAAACGGGAGATCAGATATGGGTAAGGCAAAACAGGAAAAGAAGGCAGGAATCAGGCCGCTTGGAGATCGCGTGCTCGTGGAGCCGCATGAGGCGGATGAAGTTTCCGCGGGCGGGATCGTCCTTCCGGACAGCGCGAAGGAGAAGCCGCAGAAGGGAACCATCGTCGCGGTAGGCGAAGGCAGGCTGCTCGATAACGGCGAGCGCGTCGCGCCCAACGTCGCGGTCGGCGACACGGTGTACTTCGGAAAATACAGCGGCACCGAGGTGAAGGTCGCGGGCACCGAGTTCAAGATCATGCGCGAGGGCGAGATCCTGGCGAAGGAAAGCAAATAGGGAGGATACGTAGGGGCGGGTTTAACGCCAGAGGTGAATGGTTAGCAGCGGTAATCGAATGTCGTTCGACCAAAGTCACATCTCGAATTATAACCCGCCCGCGAACAAAATTAGAAAAAGGGCGGGTTATCGTTCGCAACAACTCGAAGTTTGAAATGTGAGTGAATAACCCGGGACAAGCAACGCATCTGATTTTAAACCCGCCCCTACGAAGACTACTGACAACTGGAGAATAAATATGGCGAAACAGATTTTTCACAGCGACGACGCAAGGCACAAGATCCTCGAAGGACTCGAGCAGCACGCCCACGCGGTACGGGTCACGCTCGGTCCGTCGGGCAAGAACGTGGTCCTCGAAAAGAGCTGGGGCAGCCCGGTCATTACGAAGGACGGCGTGACCGTGTCGAAAGAGGTCGAGCTTGCGGATCCCTTCGAGAACATGGGCGCAAAGCTCATCGCCGAGGTGGCGCAGAAGATTTCGGACGAGGTGGGCGACGGCACCACCACGGGCACGGTGCTTGCGGAAGCGATCTACCGCCAGGGACTGCGTTATCTTCGAACGGGCGTCAACCCCGCGGCGATCAAGCGCGGACTCGACGCGAGCGTCGAAGCGGCCGTCGAGGCGATCAAGGGATATTCCCGCGAAGTCAAGAAAAGCGATGAAATCCGCCAGGTCGCGACGATCAGCTCGAACCAGGACAAGAGCATCGGCGCGTTCATCGCAGACGCGATGGACAAGGTCGGAAGGAAGGGCGTGATCACCGTCGAGGAAGGCAAGGGCACCGAGACCACGCTCGACGTCGTCGAGGGAATGCAGTTCGACAAGGGATTCCTCAGCCCGTACTTCATCACGAACACGAAGGAGATGAAGGCGGAGTTCGAGGACGCATACATCCTGCTCCACGAGAAGAAAATCGGCAGCATCCGCGACATCGTTCCCGTGCTCGAAAAAATCGTCGTGACGCGGAAGCCGCTCGTGATCATCGCGGAGGACGTCGAGGGCGATGCGCTCGTCGGACTCGTCGTGAACCGCCTGCAAGGGATTCTCAACGTCTGCGCGGTGAAGGCGCCCGGCTTCGGCGATCGCAGGAAGGCGATGATGGAAGACATCGCGGCGCTCACGGGCGGAAAGCTCATCAGCGAAGACCTCGGGATGGACCTCAAGACCGTCGGCGTCGAGGTCTTCGGCACCGCGGACAAGATCACCATCACGAAGGACCGCACGACCATCGTCGGCGGCAAGGGTTCGAAGAAGGAGTTGAACGCTCGCGTAGAGCAGATCAAATCGAGGATCGAGACGACCACGTCGAACTACGACCGCGAAAAGCTCGAGGAGCGCCTCGCGAAGCTCACGAGCGGCGTCGCGGTCATCAAGGTCGGCGGATCGACCGAGACCGAGATGAAGGAACGCAAGGCCCGCGTCGACGACGCGCTCGCCGCGACGAAGGCCGCCGCGGAAGAGGGGATCGTCCCCGGAGGCGGCGTGACGCTGGTCCGCGCGATCGAAGCGGTCGAGGCGAAGCGTTCGAAGCTCAGGGACGACGAGAGATTCGGCGCGGACATTCTCGCGAAAGCGCTCAGCGCCCCGCTGCGTCAGATCGCGGAGAACGCCGGCGACGACGGCGGCGTCGTTATCGATGAGGTCCGTGCGAACCAGAAGGACACCTGGGGCTACAACGCGGTCACGGGCAAGGTCGAGGATCTCGCGAAGGCGGGCGTGTTCGATCCGACCAAGGTCGTCCGCGTCGCGCTCCAGAGCGCCGCGTCCATCGCGGGGCTGATGCTCACGACGGAAGTCCTCGTCACCGACCTGAAGGAGAAGGAAGACCTCGTCGCGGGAGCGGTGTCGTAATTAAGAGTTAAGAGTTAAGAATTAAGAATTAAGAATTAGGGTGGTGACAGGGGTTGGTCCCGGGGAAGAGGAACGTAGCGCTGATTTCAGGAAACAATTCGAAGAGAATTCAAATCTGAAATCTGAAATCACAAATCTGAAATCGGACTGCTCCCTGTCCCCTGTCTCCTAACCCCTGATCCCTATGGCCAAGAGAGACTACTACGAAATCCTCGGACTCGAGAAGAACGCTTCCGACGATGAAATCAAGAAGGCGTATCGCAAGCTCGCGCTGAAGTACCATCCGGATCGAAATCCGGACGACAAGGATGCCGAGACGAAGTTCAAGGAAGCCGCGGAAGCGTACGAGATCCTGAGCGATAGGGAGAAGCGCGCGCGCTACGATCAGTACGGCCACGCCGGGGTCGAGGGGATGGTGCACCAGTATCGAAGCGCCGAGGACGTCTTCAGCGCGTTCGGCGATCTTTTCGGAGATTCGATCTTCGGCGACATCTTCGGTTTCGGTAGAGGCCGTGGCGGGCCGGCGCGGGGCGCGAGCCTTCGCTGCAAGATTCGCATCACCTTCGACGAAGCCGCGCGGGGCGTGAAGAAGACCATCGATCTGAAGCGAAGCGAGATCTGCGAGACGTGCTCGGGTTCAGGGTGCAAGGAAGGCTCGAAGCCACAGAAGTGCGCTACCTGCGGCGGGAACGGTCAGGTCATCCAGCAGGCGGGATTCTTCCAGATGCGGACCACGTGCCCTCACTGCCACGGAAAAGGCACGCAGATCAAGGACCCGTGCGGAGACTGCTTCGGGCAGGGTCGCAAGCCGAAGGTGAAGGAGATCGAGATCACGGTGCCCGCGGGCGTCGACGACGGGATGACGCTGCGTCTTACCGGGCAGGGCGAACCCGGCGAAGGCGGCGGTCCACGAGGCGATCTGCACTGCATCATCGAGGTCGAGCCGCACCCGATTTTCGAACGGCACGAGGCGGACGTCTACGTCGCGGTTCCCGTGAGCTACAGCCAGCTCGTGCTCGGCGCGGAGGTCGAGGTGCCGACGGTGCTCGACGGCAAGGAGAATCTGAAGGTTCCGCGGGGCGCCGCTCCCGGACTGCAAATAAAGATTCGTGGCAAGGGCCTACCGCGGCTGAACTACCGCGGGCGCGGGGATCTCATCTGCGAGCTTCAGCTAGACGTTCCGAAGAAGGTTTCGACCGAGCAGGAGTCGCTGCTGCGCGAGCTTGCGGAGATGGAACAGAAAGAGGTTTCGCCGAGGCGCAAAAGCTGGCTCGACGCGATAAAGGATTACTTCACGCCGACGATCGCGGGCATCGCGGCGTTTTTTGGATTTTGACTTGGAGCGTTACTGAGTGCGAAGCGAGTTACAGCGATTAACCACAGAGGACACAGCCAAGCGAAGCCTTAACCAAAAACTATCCGCAGATTACGCGGATTCATTTTTTTGTCCACAGATTAGGAGGCACAAAATAGTAAGTTACCTAAAATCGCGCACAGATTTACGCCAGGTTCGTTTTGCACGAGGAAGCCAAACCGGAGTCGTAGCTATAGTTCCGGTGAGGATTTGGCGACCGAGAGCGGAACGAAGATGACGTGAAGATGTGATGCGAGATAGGTAAGTTATTGTTTTGCGCCTCCTTAACACCGATGAACACAGATTTTTTCACAATCGCAGCATCGATAAAATTAACCCCGTCAGGGGTGAAATGTTTGTAGCAAACAGTGCGGATGAATGAGTAAAGCCCCGGAGGAGCGATATGTTTGTAGACGAGAACCAAAACTCCGCAAAAGCCCCGTAGGGGCGATATGTTTGTAAGCGCTTTTCAAAAATCTTTGCAGGAAGCAAAGAAACGAGAAGTTAGTAATACAGAGGATTTGAACCACAGATGGACACGTATGAATTGTAGGGGCGCACCACGTGCGCCCGATGCGGACGGGGACGTCCGCGGTCCCACTAAAAAGCGATGGAAAACTCACAGGAACATAGCGAAAACGTCGAGCAGACTCCGGAGGAGACTTCCGCGGAAGAGCCGCAGGAATCTCCGGAGGAGAAGACGCGCCGGGAGCGAGAGGAGCTTCTTTCGAGTCTTCGCGCACTTGACGATGGCGCGCTGCTCGCGCTTTACCGAGAGGCGCATGAAGCCGCCTCGATGAAGGACCTCGCGCAGCGAACGAAGGCGGAGCACGAGAACTATAAGCGCAGATCGCAGACGGAACGCGAGAGCTGGTCGTTCATCTATCGAAAGGACGCGGTGCTCGCGCTGCTTCCCGTGTTCGACAATTTCGAGCGCGCGCTTTCGCATCACGCCGAGACGAAGACCGACGAGGAGCGTGAATTCCTCGCTGGACTCGAAGCTCTGGCTGACCTCTGGAAAGCCGCGTTCAAGAACCTTGGCGTAACGGAAATCGACACGGATTGTCTCTTCGATCCGAACCTTCACGAAGCCGTGACAAGTCTTGATGTCGCGAATGTTCCGCCGGGGACCATTGTATCCGTGTTCGAAAAAGGGTATAAACTGAAGGACAAGGTGATTCGCGCCGCCAAAGTCCAGGTGGCGAAGGCTCCGGAGGAAAAGCCGGAAGAATAGCTAGGCAGAGTAATCATTTAGCTTCAATAATTGAGGTTTAAGACATGCAGAAGTTTAAAATTAAATCAAATTGCTATTTAAACAGAGACATTCAGGCCTATTATAATACAGATTATGTCGGTTTTCGTGAACCTGGGAATCCCGACTATATCAACACGCTAAAGAATATTCTTAACGACTGCGCACAAAATAAACTGAAATCAGCAGTTCAAGAATTGACAAACGTGCTGTTATCTGATATGAAGGCTTTAAGCGCGTCGTCACACTCAAATTCACTAATCGTTTGTGTTGTCCCGCGGGCAAAAGCGGAAAGTAATTATCATGCAGACCAGCTATTGTTCAAGTCAACCGTTCAAAAGGTTGTAAATCGCCTCGATAGTTTAGTAGACGGCACAAGCTATATCTGTCGTCATACGGACACAAAAACAACCCATATTAATAAGCCTCTCCGGGGTTTTTGTAACGAAGGGCGGAAGCCGTACCCTGGCATTACTGCCGATACCTGTACGATTATTTCGGATCGTTTGAACTCCGCTGATATTTTATTAATCGATGATATTTACACGAAAACAGTTAATATTGATGAAGATGCAATCCAAGCTTTGCTCGACATAGGAGCGCGTTCTGTCGTCTTTTATTCCGTTGGGCTAACGAAGAGAGATCGCTGAAACTCTGCAATGTATGGACGACTTATGAAGTATTTGGAGAAAGCAATCAATGTTTTAGCGGCTAAAACCTACAAGGGCATAGGCAGGGCGTGGATTGTTAAAAACATGAGGGGCAACGAATCGGTGGATGTCATCGTTTCTTTGCTGAACAAAAGTTTAGGGATGGATAACCAAATAGCGCGGGATGATTTTGAAATGAAAAGAGAAATCATTAGGCAAGAAATTCAAAAATTAAGAGGGTTCGCGGATGGAGTTGTTGCGATAGGCGATGAAGATTTTCCACGCTACAGAGGGAATGTAAAAAACAGCGATCAGCCAATCGCCATTTTCTACCGTGGCGAATTGGATTTATTGAAAATCGGGAATAAAAATATTGCTGTTATTGGTTTGCTTGATCCAGGCTGCGACACCGAAACGATAGAAAAAGAAGTTGTCGCCGAATTTATAAAGAGAGGTGTTACTATTGTTGGTGGCTTGGCTTTAGGGTGCGATTCCATCGCGCACCGTCAGGCGCTGCTTTCGAGTGGAAAGACAATTGCCGTTCTTCCCGGTCCATTGAATAATATTCTGCCGAAGGCAAATGTGAATCTTGCAAACGAAATTGTGGAGAAAGGAGGTTTATTGATTTCTGAGTATTATCGGGATGCCATATCTAAAATGGAATTAAGAGGCAGATATCAGGAGCGGGACAGACTGCAAGCTTTGTTTAGCGACTGTGTTGTATTGTCGGCAAGCTATGCAAAGAACGATCATGGACTCGATAGCGGATCGAGACTTGCGATGGAGTTCGCCATGAAGTATTCTATACATAGAGCCGTTCTTTATGATCCGATCGCAAACGCTAACAGCCCAGAGCATGAGTTGAACAGGCAAATAATAAAGGATGACGAAGATGTGATTACCGTTAACCGAAACAATTTACACCATAGTATAAGTAAAGTAGTCGCGTCGCACTTCGCTGCGAGTAAAAGTCTGAAATACCAAAAAGAGTTATTCGATATAGTTCAACCTATCTGATTATTAGGGGCAAGGTGATTCGCCCGGCGAAGGTGCAGGTGGCGAGGGAGCCTACGGAGAAGCAGGAAGAATAGTATGCCGACGTACGATTATCAATGCCAGCAGTGCGGACACGCGTTCGAGAAGTTCCAGAAGATGTCGGAATCCGTGCTGAAGAAATGCCCCGAGTGCGGCGAACGCGCGCTCAAAAGACTCATGGGCACTGGCGCGGGAGTGATCTTCAAGGGCAAGGGTTTCTGGCAGACGGATTCGAAAACGAAAAAGGCCGCGCCTCCCGCGAAATGCGACGCGATCACGGACGGAAGCGCCCCCGCGACACCATGCGCGTCCTGCCCCGCGGCTAAGGAATAGGAAACTATCGTGGGCACATGGGACCGCGATAGTTTCTTAATAATTATTCGTGCAGATTCGTGTAATTCGTGAACGAAAAACGACACTGTTCACTACAAATCAGCGTGAGCGTCAGAACAAAAAAGTTAAAAACGTCGGTT
>JANLHZ010000036.1 GCA_024653775.1 Planctomycetota bacterium
GGCGGTCGCGACGACTCGTGACGGAGCAGGTCGAGCACCCCGGCGGGCATCTCGGCCGTCGCCTCAGGATCTTCCGGGCGTTTTCTTTTGTTTTCCAAACGTTCCTCCCATAGGTATTCGTCAGAAGACGGACAAGCAGGCTAGCGCCTATTGCGGCTTTTGTCCAGTTCGCTGGCTTTTTTTGATATGAAAAGGGTCCCGACCGCTTCGAGCGCTTGCGCGCATCGAAGGGTCGAGACCCGAGAGTCCCCGTGAAGGGGTCAGTCGTCCGAGTCTTGCTCGTCCGAATCGGTGTCTCCCTCTTCCGAAGGGGACTCAGAAACGGAGGCGAGCACGACGCGACGGAGTTCTTCGAGAAGTTCTCCGCCCGAATCGATGAGCAAGGTTTGAAGACTTGCTTCATCGAGCGCTTTCGACGCGATGGCGAACCGCAGCTCTTCGACGAGCTCCTCGAACATCGACTCCGCTTGCGCGAAGGGATCTCGAGGCTCGCGCTTCGGCCGCGTGTAGTAGGTCTTTGCGAGGAGATCGAGGTCATCGATCATCCTCGGCACGACGTCGAGCAGGTTCTCGACGACCTGCGGCGTGAGGCGCACGATTGCGCCGCCTTCGTCGAGGTAGTGTCGTCGATTGACGAACATCCGGTCCGGTTGGGTACCGAACAGCCTCTCGTTCTTCGCATCGGGAAGCCGTGCGACGACCAGCTCTCTCCCGTCTTCGCGGGTGAGCGTCTGGTACCACCTCGCTTCTTCGATGTTCCCCCGGAAGGGGACGACGTGCACGGCTTCTTGGTTTAGTGCCTTTTGCACGTCGCTCCATTGAAGGACGAGTCTATCCGGGCTGTGGTGGCGCCGTTTCTCGACGGCTTCGATTTTGCGTCGAAGCTGGTTCGGTTTGTCGATGTCGTCGACGCGGAACAGCGGCTGAAGTGAGAACGTCACCGGGACGTGTTTGTCCATCTCCGACGATGACGCGTCGATGAAGTTCTTGGGGCCGATGGCGGGCCCGTAGTCAACGCAACCCCGTTCGAGGAAGCTCGTGAAGGGCTCGTCGAGTCCGTTCAGATCCGCGGTTTGCACGAGCTCCATGTGGTGGAGCTCGAAGGCGATCTGCGGGTCGCCGGGCCTGCCGGGGTCCGGGAGGATCCAGGCTTGCCAGACGAACATGCGTGCCTGCTCCTCGTAGGAGACAGGCATACGGAAGCCTCGCAGGAACGGGTCCCGCAAGAGCTCGGAGGCGAGAAGCAGACTCATCGCCGTCACCTTGCGGTTCCGGCGACCCCGACCTTTCTGATGACTCTTGCCCATGCGGCCTCGCTTTCTCCCGATCGTTCGGGCATTTTTTGAATCCGGGACATCCGGACGGACCTGGAGGTCAACATCATCCGCAAAAAAGCGGATCACGTTGGGCGCGATGCGGCGTCGGGAGCGTCCAGCCTCAGCCGGAGACTCCGTTCGCGTGGTCGTGTGCCTCTCCTCCAAGTTCATCCGGACGTCTGTTGAAACGTGCGAGAACCGGCCAAGCGGGTTCCGAAAC
>JANLHZ010000045.1 GCA_024653775.1 Planctomycetota bacterium
CTCCCTACTCCCTGCTCCCTGCTCCCTGCTCCCTGCTCCCTGCTCCCTGCTCCCTGCTCCCTGCTCCCTGCTCCCTGCTCCCTACTCCCTGCTCCCTACTCCCTACTCCCTGCTCCCTACTCCCTACTCCCTACTCCCTAACTCTGCACCCGTATGAGTTTCGAAAGCACGAAGGTCGGCACGATGAGCGCCGAAACCATCGCCGCGACTTCGATGTGTCCCATAACCGCAATGCAGGCCGCGTCGAGGAAGATGAATCCCCAGACCATGTTCCGAACGAGAATGCCGATCGCCTCCGAACGCTTGATTTCGAACACACGAATCAGCGCTACTATTATCATCGATGCGTTTACGAAAAGAAAAGGCAACGCGGTCCAGATGTTTCCGCCCTGCGCCGAGAACACCACGCTTAGAGGGCAGAGCAGCAGAACGAATACTCCCTGAATGTATCTCCGTAGCTGCGAGAAGTTGACCTGCTCCTCGAGCTTGCTTACGTAAGTCAGAAGCACCGCGTACAGCCCGACGATTATCGCGAACCGGTAGACTTCGAAGAAATGCTCCAGTGCGAACTCCGGCGGATAAAGGAACGAAAGCACGGTCCTTCCGCCTTCGTAACGATCCTCCGGGAAAGGCGCCGCGGTCATGCCGAGCAGCACACTACAAAACCGGCAGACCCCGAGACTTGCAGGGCCGTAGTGTTTTTTGTTCTTCAGTCCCGCGTTGTACGCGAGAATGCCGATCGCAAGCAGAATCGCGACCGCGAGAGTCTCTCCGGAGATTGTCGAAGCGATCGCGACGCCGGAAATCATAAGCCCGAAGCCGAGGATGTAAGCGACGGGAACCGAAATCTTCCCCGACGGCAGCGGCCTCGTCGGATACCTCTGCATATCGGTTTTCACATCGAAGCAGTCGTTAAGGGTCATTCCGGAGAGCAGCATCAGACAGCTCGCTATGGCGACCATCGTCAGCGGGTGAACATCGAGGTCATTGTAAGGGTAGGACGCGCCATAAATCACAAAGTAACCGCAGAGGACATTTGAAACCGCGGTGAATACATTCGATAATCGAAGAAGTCTCAGGAATGCGACAATCATGTGCGTGACTCAAAACACTAGGATATGCTTTGTCAGTTCATCATACTTGAACTAACATTACTTAGGAAACACAATAGACAAAGTGACAAAGCCTGACCTTGCCCCTCTCCCCCCGGAGATCCGAATTATGAGATTCCTCACCCTGTATGTGTTGGCAAGCGCGCTGATTTCATTATTTTCATCCGGCTGCACGTATTCTTACTTCGTATCCCACAAGGTAATCTGGGACGATCCGACGTTTTCACCGCCGGACGAGTACATCGTGCTTGTTTCGAAGGATCTGTCCATCATCGACTGGCCGGACGGTCGCTACGGCGCAATCCGGAGGGAGGCACCACACGCGTATCAGAAATACACTCCCGAGTTGCCTTACGTTGAAGGAAAGGAACTGACCAGGCGGATGGATTTCACCGACGTCGTCATAGGCTACAAACTCGCGAAGGTCGGTGAGCTTGCGGAAGGCAGGATGAACGTATTCGCCAGCGCGAAAGGTTCCTCCGTCGCGATGGCGACTTTCGACATAGGCGTTGAAAGCGAGGTCACGATTCGTCTGCTCAGATCGCCCTGGGAGGAAATTCAGAAGTTGCTCGCGAATTCGCAGAACGAATCCGACCCCGGAAAAAGGGAGACGTTCAGACGTCAGGCGGAAGCGAGGTTCTGGACGTTCCTTCGCCACGATTCGAGCAAGTGGATAAGGGACAACCTCTATTCGATCGTTACGTACGAGAACGACGGCTACCTCACGTTCTACGCCTGCTTCGAAAACGACGTCATTATGGTGAAGCGAATGTGGAAGCTCCTCGGACTCCCCGCTCCGACCATAACGGAACTGCCCTGGCAACTTACCGTGCCCGAGCTTCCGGACGATCTTCATCTCGCGGAATATTTCTCGGAAATCGAAGAGAGGAATGCTCCCGCGCCGGAGATGAGAGGCGCTACCGAGGCGGACACGGACTCCCGAGTGGTTTCCGGAGAAAATTCTGAAGAACCGTCGGAACCCGCGCAGTCGTCGGAACCCGCGCAGTCGTCGGAACCCGCGCAGTCGTCGGAATCCGCGCAGTCGTCGGAATCCGCGCAGTCGTCGGAATCCGCGCAGCCTCCCGCGAATCCCCCCTCCGGCGTGGACGAGCAGGGAAGAACGTTCAGCAACTGGGGCAGATAGGAATTGGACCGCGGTTCGAATCGATCTTTTCGAGAGACGGTCCGCGATATTTGACGACCTACCACAACGCAAGCACCCGTGAAACCAGATAACCTAAGAATAGTGATACTCGCCGGCGGATCGGGAACGAGATTCTGGCCGCTTTCGAGGACGAACTTCCCGAAGCAGTTTCTCGACGTCGAAGGCAGGGGCGAGAGCCTTCTTCGCGGTACGCTCACGCGGAATTTCCCGCTCGTCGACGCTTCGAGGGTCTTCGTCATCGCGGGTGAGAAATATCGGGACGCTCTCGCGAAGGAACTTCCGGAACTCCCGCCCGCGAACTTCATATTCGAGCCGATGGGCAGGGACACCGCGCCCGCGGTCGCGCTGCTTACTCTTTACGTGGCTCTGAAGGAAGGTCCGGAAAGCATCGTCGCGATCCTTCCCGCGGATCACGTTATCTCGCCGCGGGAGAAGTGGCAGAGCGCCCTCGCGGACGCCGCGCGGCTTGCGGAAGAATCGAGCGCGATCGTCACCTTCGGAATTGCGCCGACGTTTCCGAGCACGCAGTTCGGCTACATCGAATCGAAGCCCGGCGAAGCGAAGACTTCCTCCGGACTCTCCGCGTTCGACGTCTCTGCGTTCCGCGAGAAGCCGGACAAAGCGACCGCGGAGAAGTACGTCGCAGGCAAAAGGCATTTCTGGAACGCCGGGATTTTCATTTTCCGCGCGAAGACGATGCTGGACGAACTTCGCAATAACGCGGCTGATATAATCGAGCCGCTCGAAGCCGCGGCGGAGGCGTATGCTAAAACCGGCGGACTCGAAATGCTCCGGGAGGTGTTTCCGACGATCCGCAAAACCAGCATCGACTACGCGGTGATGGAAAAGGCGCGGAATATAAAAGTCATCGCGAGCGATTTCGCGTGGGACGACGTAGGCGCTTTCGACGCGCTTCGCGGACTTCGGGAGCGGGACGAGGCGGGCAACGTCGTCGAAGGTCCGGCGCTGCTGCACAAGGCTACGGATTCGATCGTGCTTGCGAAATCCGGACGCAAGGTAATCCTCGCGGGACTCGACGGCGTTCTCTGCGTCGATACCGGGGACGCGCTCCTCGTCGCGCCTGCGGACAAGCCGGAGCTGATAAAAGAAATCGCTCTGCGACTGAAATCCGAAGGATGCGAAGAAGTCCTTTAGGAGCTATCGTGGGCGCCTGGGACCGCGAAGTGGCACGGGCATCCTGCCCGTGATACATCGGCGAGCCGCCTACAGTCCCACCGCGCGAACCCTTACCGTAATTCGTCATTCATTCCAGCGTTACACCGGCACGACTCTCGTCGCGCGGGGAATGCAGCCGACGGTTGGGTTTTCCTTGCCGACAAGGCGTTTCGCCTGCGCCATCGCGTCTTCGAAGTCGCTCGCGTAGGTGAAGAAGCTCTCTTCGACGGTTTTACGGTCGAGGCCGCTGACGAGTATGCAGTGATGATTCTCCGGGCAGGAATAGACCACGCCGAGCTGGTATATGATTTCGTTCACGATGAACTTCCCCGCGATGCCTTCCGGGCACTCGCACACCGCGATCATCACTCCGCCTGGGTTTAGGATTTTGCCTGCGGGCGGCAGCGTTTTCGCGGTCTGGTAGATGTTCAGCGCGATCGGAAACGACTCGCTGACAACGACCACGTCGAACTTCTGCGGGATCGCGACTTCGGTGACTCTGCGCGCCATTGCGACACCCTCCCGCTGCGCCTCGATATAGTGCCCCGCGACGATCTTCGCCGCGCCTTTCGCGCCGTCGGTGACTGTGTTGATAATGAAAAGGCGCTTCACGAAGCTGACGCCCTCTTCGATGTCCGCGCGACAGATGTTGTCCGAGATCGAGCCGAGGCGCGAGCTTAAGTACGCCTTCATAAGATGGTTCGGCTTGATGCTTTTGAACGCCGCGACGCCGGGGAAGATGCTCTTCGCGCCGCCCGAGAACCCCATGAAATAGTGCGGCTTGATCTGCCCGAGCGTAACGACGACGTCCGCATCGACCACAGCCTTGTTCAGAATGACCGGAGTCGGTTTCCTCGCCATCAGCGCGAGAATCAGCCTTCCCGGATAGCCGAGGCCGAGGTTCCTTCGGAACTTTCCGAACTGGAGCGTGAGCAGATAGAAAATCATCGCGAACAGTTTCGGAATGAAGCCGAGGAGAGCCTTGCGCGTCTGGTCTCCGACGAAGAAGCGGAAGAACTGCTTCTTGTTCGTCGAGGTGACGCCCACCTGGACTAGCTGGCTTTGGTCGCGCGAGTCGTGGTTTATGAATCTGAACCGCTTGCGGTATTCTTCCTTGTAGTCGTAATCGTCGAACGGCGCTTGTTTATGGTTCCCGTTTGCGAGGATGATCGTCAGATCCTCGTCCTTCAGAAAAGGAAGCTCCTCGAAAAGTACTTCGATCGACTCGTTTCTCGGAATGTTGCGCGTTATGTCCGAGTGAACGAAGAGGACCTTGTCCCCCGGCTTGACGAATTCCCGCAGCGGCGGCAGCCCGATTGGGTTTCGCACCGCTTCCAGCAGAGCGGCCTTCACGTCGGAGACGGTCTCGATTTCGTTCGGATAGATGACCATCGCGCTTTCCGGAAGTTCCACCGTCACCGGCTTCGAACCGAAGGGTAGTTCGACCTCCCGGAATCCGGATTTCATCGTCTTCGTTTCGATCAGTTGTGCCATAAATTTCGGGCTTATTGGTAATTGGACCTGGAAGGGAACGTCAGCGAGCCGCGTTCCCTTCCGTAAATCGGCCATTACAAAGAAGAATAGCGCAAACTTTTTCGATTGACAAAAACTTTCGATATTGTGCGATCGTCCGCGCGCGAACCGCTGCCTGAAGCAAAATCCATTCACGGATTTCGCAGATTAAGGACGTGTGTCAAAATAAGTTTACGGATTTCGCGCTCAGATTTGCGTCAGGTTCGTTTTGCACGAGAGAGCCAAACCGGAGTCGTAGCTATAGTTCCGTTGAGCCATTATCTCGATGTCATGGGACGATTGAGCGCGATACGAAAGTGGCGTGAAGATGTGATGTGAAAACGTCAACTTATTTTGACGCGCGTCCTAACGCGCAGATATAAACGAAACTGGTAACGTCGAGGTTCATTTTCACGCGTCGAAAGCCGTCCGATGGCGAATAGGGGCGGAATATTCGACTTGTAACTCGAAATCCGCTCTCCGAAACTGTCAAATACAAGGTGGGTGAGTAATTGTTTTACGCCTCCCAGGATCGATTTCGATATCCGCGAATTGTCGAATCGAATCTGACCACGGACAAGATAACTATGAGCGCTAAATTACTCACCGGCAAAAATCTCGCAGACGAAATCCGGAGCGAAACCCGCAGGGACGCTGAAAGTCTCCGCAAGATAGGGAAGCACGCGCACCTCGTCAGCGTGCTCGTTCGCGATCACCCGCCGAGCCTGCTTTACATCAAGAACCAGCGCGCGGCGTGCAAGGAACTCGGGATCAAGTACACGCTGCTGCATCTTTCCGAAGACTCGACCCAGGACGAGGTCGTCGGCCATCTAGACGCACTCGCGGACAACAAGAACATAACCGGGATAATCGTTACGCTTCCGCTTCCGGAGCATCTCGATCCGCTCGCTATCCAGCAGCATCTCGATCCTCTGAAGGACGTCGAAGGAATGTCTCCGGAGAACCTTGGCCACCTTTTCCGCGGACGGGTCGTGCTTGCGCCGTGTACCGCGCTGTCGGCGCACCGTCTTCTGAAGAGCGTCGGCGAGAAGACGCAGGGCAAGGAGGTCTGCATCGTCGGGCACAGCGAGATCGTCGGAAAACCCATAACGATGCTGATGCTTGCGGAAGGCGCCACGGTGACGACCTGCCACGAATTCACGAAGGATCTCGCGGCGCACACCCGCGGCGCCGACATTCTTTTCACCGCGGTCGGGAAGGCCGACCTTATCACGAAGGATATGGTCAAGCCGGGCGCGATCGTGATCGACATTGGCGTCTCGAAGGTCGAGCAGCTCGACGAAAACGGCGAGCCGCTACGTGACATCAACGGAAAAATCCGCACGAAAACGAAGGGCGACGTCGATTTCGACGCGGTTAAGGAGATCGCGAGTTACATAAGCCCCGTCCCCGGCGGCGTCGGCCCCGTCACGGTCGCGATGCTTCTCGCAAACACCGTCAAAGCCGCGCGATTGCAATTTGAATAGTGGTGAGTGGGAAGTGGCGAGTGGGAAGTGGTGAGTGGGAAGTGGTGAGTGGGAAGTGGTGAGTGGGAAGTGGTGAGCGAATTCTGCACTCTGCCTTCTGCATTTTTCTAACTACCGACTACTGACTACCGACTACTATTTCGCATTCCCGACTATCTTCGGCTCGCTTGCGAGGTCGTTAAAGAAGTAGTCGCGGTCGTCCTTGTCCTTGATTTTCTGCCCGGCGTCCTTCGCCTTCGATAGAAAGTCCTTCGCGGCGTCGCTATTCCCAAGGACCGCGTATGCCCGCGCGACCGCTTCATAGCCGAACGCGAGGTCGAAATCCTCGATCCGGTTTCTGACGCAGATATCGAGACTGAGTTTCGCGTAACGAAGCGCGGGTTCGCCGCGACCGAGGATCGAGTAAACGCGCGCGAGCTGCCAGTTGCCGCGCGCGAAGTTCACGGGCTCCCCGTGCTTCGACCAGTGGTAGAACGACGCGTGAGTCGTGTGGACCATCAGCTCGTCCTCCTCCGCGGTGCGATCCTTCTTTTCGATCAGCGTCCACGTCTCGTTGAAACAGTTCGCGCCGAAGAACTTGTGCGCCTGCGCGATAGTGAAAGTCTTTTCTTCCGACATCATATACTCCACAGATTAGATAGAGTTTTTAATCCACAGATTCACACAGATTAACACAGATGATAATACAGTAGTCGATACCCGGAAAAGAATATGTCGAACTCCAAACGAATCATCGCAATCCTCGGCGCGTCAGGTTACGGCGGCGGCGAGCTTCTTCGGTTCCTCCTTGCGCATCCGCACGCCGAAGTCGCGTACTGCGGGAGTCGCGGGAACGCAGGGAAGCCTGTAACGACTCTGTACCCGCAGCTTCGCGGCTACACGGACCTCAGGTTCGAAGACAAGAGCCTGGGCGAAGTCGCGAAGCTCGCGGACGTCGTGTTTTCCGGACTTCCGCACGGCGAAACCGCGGGCGTTCTGCACGCGCTTCTTTCCGCGAATCCGGACGCGCGCGTAATCGACCTCAGCGGCGATTTCCGGCTCGACGACGCAGCCGAGTACAAACGCTACTACAAAACCGAACATCCGCATCCTGAAATGCTCGGGACGTTCGTTTATGGCATGCCGGAGTTTCGCAGAGACGAAATCGCCGGCGCGACGCGGATCGCGAACCCCGGCTGTTTCGCTTCGTGCGTGCAATACGCGCTGACTCCGCTGATGCGCTCCGAACTCGAAATCGCGGCGGTCAGCGTTTTCGCCGCGACGGGAAGCTCCGGCTCGGGCGCGGCGCCGAAGGACGGAACGCACCATCCCGCGCGCGACGGCTCGTTCTACGCATACAAACCTCTCGATCACCAGCACATCCCAGAGATAAACCGTCAGTGGCGGTCGTACCGCGAAAGCGTTCCGCAGTGGAGTTTCATTCCCCACAGTGCGCCGCTCGTGCGCGGCATCTACGTCACAGTGGTCGTGACCCTCGCGTCGGACGCGAGCGAAACAGACGTCGTGCGCGCGTTCGAATCGAGTTACGAAAACGCAGCGTTCGTCCGCGCAACGACGGACCTCGTACCGAACCTGCGGCTCGTCCGCGGCTCGAACTTCGTCGACGTCTACTATAAACTCGAAGGACGGACTCTGGTCGTAATCGCCGCGCTCGATAACCTCGTCAAAGGGATGGCGGGCAACGCAATCCAGAATATGAATCTGATGCTCGGCTTCGATCAAACCTTCGGACTGCGAATCCCGACGCCTCTGGTCTGAACACGAATTGAAATATCACAACTGTTCACGGGGTAGTTTGCGTTCGTAGTGGCTTGTAAGGCGTTTCTTTGACTACCACGCCGCGAAAATATGCTCTCACGAGCACACTAATACAGAATCCCGCTATAGACTGCGATCTACCCCGTGAACAGTTGCTCAGATTTTATTGAATGCTGGAATGTAACGAGCCAACATTGCTGTAGATTCAAAACGAGTTTAAAAAGGGGATTTCGCCTTTGCGCTCATATCGGTTGTTCGCGCTTTTCCGTCTTCAAATCGATCTTCGATGGCTTTCATCTGATTGACGACATCCTTGGATTGAATTAGAACTAGTCTTTGATCACGCTTACCGACGATAAAGCAGATAATTGAAATAACGAATAGAAAAATTCCGCAGGTCAGCCATACGGAAAAGGCGGCAGATTTTTCATCTTCTGTCGGAGTTTGACACGCTGCGGTAATTGCCGTGATTGATGCTCCTGCTGCGATACCGCCGAAACTGTAAAACACGTTGGCATCGGATCCGATGATTCCTATTCTTTCTTTTAAATGGTTCCAATCTGATTTGGGAACAAAATATGCTTTGTCGGTGCGAGAGGAAAGCAGTTCATATTTATGTCCGACTTGAAATGACGATTCGTTTTCAGACACCCAATCCTCCTACACCGGAACTTGATTATCCACAAATCCCGTCAATATCGCGTTTACAAGTATAGTGTTTCCGCAATTATCACACGTGACAGGAATCAGAGGCATTATCGGCACGTTACCTACCTTGAAATCTCCTTCATTGAACTCGCGGAGCTCGTATACTTTGTCAGAGACACCCCAACTGGATGCGCCGCATAGCGTACAAGGCTTGCCCCGCCATTTTTTCTTCAGGTGATCGATCAGGAGTTCAGAATTAACAGTTGTCATTGATCGCTCCAGGACTTTATTTCGGCTTCAAAATCTGAGAGATATTGTAACACAGCTTTTTATCCGGGCAGTAAATTCTTTTCGTAAGCAACATGGAATTTATTCGTGTTTCCACACGGGCTTGCGTTTTTCGACGAAGCTTGTAAGTCCCTCCATCGGGTCTTTCAGGTTCATCAGCTCTTCGAGGTACATTTCCTCCGCGTTGTTGATCGCGTGGATCACGGGCTTGTCCCGACTTTCGCGGATCGCGCGTTTCGTCATGCGCAGCACGGGCCGCGAGTGCTTCAGCAGCTTCGCGACAAGTTTCTCGGTTTCAGATCCGAGTTCGTCGTCCGGCACCACGCGGTTTATGAATCCTATGCGCTTCGCTTCGTCCGCGTCGATGACGTCTCCAGTTAAGATCAACTCCATCGCGCGCTTCTCGCCGATGAGCCTTTCGAACGCCGCGCACGCGACCGGCGGGAACACGCCGAGCTTTATCTCCGGCTGGCCGAATACCGCGGTCTGCGTCGCAATGACTATGTCCGCGCGGGAGACGAGTTCCATCCCTCCGCCGAGGCAGGAGCCGTGAACGGACGCAACCACCGCGCCGTCGAAACTGTCGAGAATGCGGAACCCTTCGTGGAAGGTGCGGATCATCGTTTCGACCTTCTCCGGAAAATGATCCTCGACGGACGCGCCCGCGCTGAAGACTTTCCCTTCCCCGCGGATAAGGAGCGCGCTGACGTCCGCCTCGACAAGTTCCTTGTAGAAATCCTGGATTTCCGTCAGCATCTCGATGTCCATGATGTTCAGCGGCGGCGCGTTCAGCGTGAGTTTCGCCAGTCCGCCTTCGATGGACGTTACGATTTTCTTGTACGACATAGCTCCTCCTTTGTCGGGGCTGGACTCATGGATTGCAATTTGCCTTCAATTTCAGAACGTCGGAAACGCCGTCCGGACGATAACGACCTTCCAGAGTTAATTATCCCCCACGTATTCAGCGTGCGCATCAAAAACCGCTTTTTTCGGCGGGCGCGAATTTCTTTCCGCGGGAGTGAATTCCGGGGTAAAATTATCGGCTGTGTTCGAATTCGGAACCGGAGAGCGCGAATGAGTAACGAAGAATTCCTCAGAAAAATGAACCAGATTACCTGGATTCAGTCGATCGTTTTTCCGGACGGAAGCGTGTCAAGAGGCGCTAAGAAGCAACTCGACAGATTTCCGGATATATGGGGTATTCCGGACGACCTCGCGGGAAAGTCCGTTCTGGAAGTCGGCGCCGCGGACGGCTATTTTTCGTTCCTCGCCGAGATTCGCGGCGCGCAGAGAGTTGTGGCGTTCGACGAGTGGATCGATCACAGCGATGCGGGTTTCAGGTTCGCAAAGCACGCGCTCGGCTCGAACGTCGAGCAGGTATTTGGAAGCGTTCGCGATCTCTCCCCGCTAAAACACGGCAGGTTCGACGTCGTTTTCTGCTTCGGACTTCTCAGCCACGTACGCGACCCTCTGTCAGCCATTGAGAACATTGCCTCCGTCACCCGCGGAGTCGCAATCATCGAAACCGCGGCCCTCCTCGATCGAGGCCCCCCCGCGGCGAGGTTCTATCCGCAGAACGAATACGAAGGAGATTACACCAACTGGTGGGTCCCGAACCTTTCCGGCCTGAAAGCGATGATTTTGTCCAGCGGGTTCAAAGAGATCACTTGCGAGAAACTCGTCGACGATTCAAGAGCCGTGATCCACGCGAAACCCCGGAAACTCAATTATCTCGAACGAAACCCCGAAATTTTCCACGGAGTGGTGTACAAGAGCTTCGCGGTCGCGGAAATCGAACAGAAGTACCGCGATGCTTCCAAGCAGGAGCTGCTAGCGAACTACGACAACGCAGTCCGGATTTTCGAATCGATAGCGGATAACGATCAAGCCGAGGATCGAATGCGTGCGGGTGCGTTGTTTCATCTCGCTGCCATCGCCGGGAGACTCGGTAATGCAGAACGGGCTGCGGACCTTGCACGGGAGTGCCTCGAAATCCACCCCGGCCACGAATCCGCGGCGCGCCTCCTCGATAAGTTCGACGTTTCGGGCTGAGTTGCCGAAAGCGCACATTATTTCCAGTAAAACAAGCTATTCGTATTTCTTAAAGACTATTAGCACTGCAATATGATCTTGGTATCTATTTTAGTTGTTAAAAATTAGTTGAGTCTTAGTGTGAAACGCAGATAAAGGATAAAATAAAAAAATGCTTTATATCGTATTTTTTAAATGACACTCGTGGCGAGAGCGTTCGACAAACCACTCGATAAGGTCTTTCAATTCTAACGAGATCGAAATCCTTGTGATTGTTCGCGAAAGGTGTTAAAAACGGTCGATCCTCACTCCGATATGCTCTCTGGAGGCAAAACCACGGAAATTTCTATGAGCAACTTGCACGTTACGCATCACGACAGAATGGCTTTCAATCTTCTCGGGAACATGCGCGAGAACGTGAGCAGTCTTAAAAAACTCAAGCGCAGGCTGTCAGACTTCGGCGGTGCCCAGGTGTACGAAGAAATCCCCGTGCCTGGATTCTGCTGCTTCGGGATTACCGACACCTGCATGCTGAAATGCAACATGTGCGACAAATGGAAGACCGACATCTTCGTCGAGGAGCGACTCGCGCCGAGCGTGGATCAGTGGAAGGAAGCGATCCGCACCCTGCGCGAAATCGTGCCGGACGGATTCGAAATCGACTTCGGCGGCGGCGAAGCGCTGATGTACAAGGGACTGATGGATTGCATCCGCTACGCGACGGACCTCGGGTTCCGGACGACGCTCGCCTCGAACGGCTGGAGCGTCAACAAGGAGATGGCGAAGCGAATTGCCGATGCGGGGCTTTCGAGCATCATTTTCAGCGTCGACAGTCTAAATCCGGCGGTGCATGATAAGTTCCGCGGGCTGGAAGGCGTGCTCGACCGCGTCATGCGCGCGATCGACAACATGTCTGCTGCGTCGCAGGACATCCACATCGGAACGTGCAGCATCATTATGGGCGCGACCGTCGAAGGCATTATCGACATTGCCGAGTGGGCGAACGCGCACGAGCGAATCAAGAGTGCGCTCTTTATGGCTGTGATGCAGCCTAACAACACGCCGCTGGACGATTGGTGGCATTCGAACGATTTCGAGTACCTTTGGCCGAGTCCGGAGCAGAACGTGCAGCTCGTGCTCGACGAGCTTATCAAGCGACGTAAGGCGGGATATTACATCGGAAACTCGGTTCCGCAGTTGCAGGCGTTCAAGCAGTATTTCGAGAACCCGATGGCCTTCGTCAAGAGCACCAAATGCAACATGGACAAGGCCGTGCACATTTCCGCGGTGGGGGACGTATTCCTGTGCTTCCGCAAGGAGCGCGTCGGCAACATCCGCGAGAATGCGAACATCGCCGAGTACTGGCGGAGCGATCTTGCGAAGAAGGCGCGAAAGGGCGTTGCGGAATGCAGCGACAACTGCCACTTCCTGCTGAACTGCTTCTTCGAGGCGGATTATCCCTTCGAATTCGATCCCGCGCACCTTTCGCAGGGTCTCCCCGGCATAGGCGAGAAAGCCCGGCCGATTCCGCTGTCGGAAGTCAAATAGTTTTGGCGCGAAGTATTAGTTCGGTTAATCACATGTGGCGCAATTACAAAACCAGCATTCTCGCGGTTCTTCAGCGCGGAGGCGCGGAGAACGCAGAGACTCGCCCCGCTGCGTTAGCAGCAAATCGTTATCGCATTATGTCTTCGATTATCTTAATATAGCGTCGAGAATCCGCCTTAATATAGCGCCT
>JANLHZ010000049.1 GCA_024653775.1 Planctomycetota bacterium
GGCGGTCACCTGAAAAGCAACGGCGATCCCGGCTGGCTCACGCTTGGCAGGGGCGTCGAAAAGTTCCTCGATATGTGGGCTGGGTGGTTGCTCGGAAACAGAGGCGAAGAAGCGTAGTATGATGAGACGAGGACACCCGCGGTCCCAGGTGATTAAGATAGTCACGAATTTATAGCCAGCAATTCGTAAAGCGCGTCCTCGATTCGCTTCGCGGTCAGTTCCTCCGAAAACCTGCCCGCATCCGAATACCCCGCCTTCCGCAGCGGCGAAAGCGCGCTTCTGTCGAGGTGAATCCGGGAAAGCGCCTCCGCGAGATCCTGCGCGTCCACCTCGTACCAGAACCACGGATTTCCGTCCGCGGGAAGATAGCCGTCCATATACGGCGGCGGCCGCGGCATCAGCGCCTTCCTGTGCGGAACGATGATGCTGTTTTCCGGGGTCATCGTGTCCTTCATCCCGCCGATCGCGGGGCCGACGGGGACCGCGCCGGAAGCGCTCGCCTCTAGAACGCATTTGCCGAAACCTTCGCCGCTCGAAGGCGCAACAAGCGCGTCCGCGAGCAGATAGTAGCACGGAAGGTCATCGTCGGAAACCACATGTCTGTGGTAGACGATCCGCGGAGAGTCCGCTTCGCGTTTTGCGATTTCATTCGCGAGATAGTCCTCGAACTGCGTGTGCGTGGTCGTGTTCTTGATTATGAACATAACGTCGTCCCGGCTGGAGAACGCGCGCAGGTACGCTTCGATCGCGAGGTCCGCGCGCTTTCTGCCGCGAGGATCGAGAAGCGCGCCGAGCATCAGGAAAACCGTCGTTTCATCCGTCGGCGCGGGTTTGTTTCCATTCGAAATCTTCCGCCAGAGGGAATCACGGTCCTTTCTCAGAACCTCACTCCTTGCAGGATCGAACCTGACTCGGTCGATCGCGAGAGGCGCGGCAAAAACCTTCTCCTCCGGAAACCCGGCCTCGATGAAAATCAGCCTGTACTCGTCCGAAATCGCGACGATGCCGTGGAGGTTCGGGTCGCGCGCGCGTTCGATCCAGCACGCCGGGACCTGGTAGTACTCGTACGGCAGGATGTGGACGTTTACCCTCCCCGTCATCATTTCGTGACGGAGAGGGTAAGTCCATCTAAGGAACGCGTCGCACTCTGCTTCGCGGTACTCCTCGAAAGCCTGGGCGGACCTAACTCCGGGAGTCTCCAGGGTCGCGCCTTCGTCAAGCCAGATGTCGTTCGACTTCCCGAAGGTTTTAACGTCATGTCCGAGCTTCACGAGGGACGCGACGATTCCGCGCGAGACGTTCGCGTAGCTCGAAACGCCATCGATGGTTCCCTGGTAGACGATTCTAAGCGGGTCCAATCAGCCGCCCATTTTTTCGTTGATCTTTTTCGGATCGATGATGATGAACGCGACGGTTTTGCCCGCTCCGTTCGCGCCTCCGCCATATAGTATCGCAATCACGCGGAGCACGTGGGTCGTGTCCTTGAGCGGCGCCTGTATGCGATAGAAAATCGCGGTGCGGTTGGTTGTCGGGGCGTTGTCGCCGCCGTACCAGATCATACTGTTCGCCGAGGCGCCCTGCCCCGCGGCTCCAAGCCCGCGCGTCACGACGCTCTGCGCCGCGTTGAGCTGGACCTTAAGCTGGTTCAGGACTCCGCCTCCCGCCTGGACGGAATACGCGGTGGCGACGTTCGGATAGTCCTGCGTGGCAAGACGAAGCCCGAACACCTTCGCGGCGCCGCCCGTGGTTGCGAAACCGTAGCTTGCGATTCCCTGGTCGTTGTACTCGAAGCAGACGGAGTTAGGCTCGCGGTCCGCGGTCGAAGGAAGGCCACCGCCCGCCTCGTGCGCCCGACGAAGAACGTCTTTGCCGAAATTCACGGGAGCGTCATTGACGAGAGGCTGGGTCAGCGGATCGGTGCCGAGATAGTTCGCGGTGTTCGGATGCGTCTCCTCCGTGACCTCCGCCGAGAAACCTCGCTCGAAGGACCAGGAGTGCCTCATTGTGCCCTTCGCCTCCAACGCGCCGCCCTGGATGAGCTTCAGATCGAGATTATCGCTCGTCAACTCCGCCATTACGACTTTACGTCCCGTAGCCTGATACCGAAATATTCCCGTGCCGTTGTCGGTCGAAATCTGTACCACGACTGGCGCTTCTTCGTACTCGGTCTGAATCGACATTCCAACCTTCCACTGAATCTCGAACTCGGCATCGCCCGTCGCCGAGTCCGAATTGACGACCTTCACTTTGACTTCGCCCTGACCCGTCTGCGCATGAGGGGAAATCAGAGAACTGAGCACCGCCTTGTTCAAATCCGGAACCGTGCAAAGCGGCGGCGCAGGGACTTCGTTCTCCGGTGTGCCCTCCGGAGCCGGCTCCGGAACGACGAGATTCTGCGCGGAAACGAGGAAGTCGGCAGCGTGGAAATACGACGGCTTCCAACCGCCGAGATCTCCGCTCAGAAGCGACTCGATCTCCGCCTTGTTTCCTTCCATCACGATCATTTCGTTTGCGGAAAGCAGAAGTATCGCGCCCGTCAAAGCCGTATCCGCAAGATACTCGTCCGCGCCTATCTTGAAAGAAATGTAGTGGCGCAGAACGACCTTCTTGTTCGAAAGACCGTTCGTGCTTCCCGGCTGTGCGATCGAAAGCAGATCATCGACGTAAACCGCCTGAAGTCTGAAAAACTCCAGATTTCCATCGGGGAGCTTCGCGACGAAGGTAAGATCTTCGACGACTTTGATGGTTTCGCCGGCCTGATAGTTCGGCAGATAGTTATCCGCTTTCGCCAGTCCCGGCATAAGAATCACGGCAGCTACAAAAACCAAAGAGAAAATTCTCTTCACGTTACACCTCCAATAACCAGTGTAGGGCAAGAGTTCACATCGGGGAAAATAATAGCATACCGGGGAATCATTATTCTACTCTAAAGTGAACCCGAAAGCTACATCGACTTGCATGGTTTGTGAAAAATGATTACCCGACTTCAGAAAAACGCGCGATTCGCGCGGATCGCAAACCGAATTCCGATATTACGGAATTTCGTCGGATCGAAGTTGTTTGAAGGCGTCTCCTGGCCAGGTGAGAAAACCGCCGCGATGGTGATAAGCTTCGACGTCGACTACGCCGAGGACGAGGCGATGATGCCGGAACTGATGGAGTCGCTTCGAAAATTCGGCTTCCGGGCGAGCGTCGCGTGCATAGGCAAATGGATGGAAATCCGACCCGCGGCATACGAGTTTCTTCGGGCCGACGACGTCGAAATCGTCAATCACAGCTACAGCCATCCGAACCACGATCTTATCGACGATACGCGGAAATTCAGTTCGATCTCGCGGGCGGAAATGATCGATGAGGTAAAACGGTGTCACGAAATAGCCGTGCAAGTCGCCGGGAAACCTCCGGATGTGTTTCGAGCGCCGCATTTCCTTTGGACGCGGGAAATGTTCGAGGCGCTGAAGGATGCGGGGTACTTGTTCTCTTCAAGCGGCTTCTATTCGGAGGAAGCCCCGGCTTTCTCGCTGCCTCGAATCGTGGACGGCGTGCTCGAAATCCCGCTGTACCGTCGGTGTGGGACCTACCACACTCTCAGAAAGGGCGGCACGGACGAAACGGGCTGGCTCGCGCTCGTCCGCTCGGCACTTGACATCGAACTCTCCCGCGGCGGAGTCGCGGTGTTCTACTTCGACCCGATGGACTTTAGTGGTCGACTGACGCTATTCGAGGAATTCCTTTCCGGCGTGGACAAAGACAGACTATGGGTGACAACCTTAGGCGGTCTCTGCCGGCATTTGTCGACTTGAGCTACCTGTCGGCATTACACGTTCTAACCGTCCGTTTTTGAAAAAGTGATCGTGAAACGCACTCCCCGCGGTGTCTGGTTTTCGAGCGCGATCGTCCCGCCGTTGTTTTCGATCAGCCGAGCGGAGATCGCAAGCCCGAGACCGAGGCCGCCGGGTTTAGTCGTGTAGAACGGATTGAAAATCTCCTCCATGTTTTCCTTGGGGATGCCGGGGCCGTAGTCGCGGATCGACAGAACGAGTTTCCCGTTATTACTCGAAAGCGAGACTTCCACGTCTCCCGGCGCCGGCTTTGCCTGCAGTGCGTTCCTCGTTATGTTGATGATTGCGCGCTTGATTTCCGCGGGCCTGCCAGTGTACGCGTAGTCTCCTCTATCTTCGACCTTCATCACGACGTTCGATTCGTCGTCCAGTCGCGCCATTTCGACAGCCTCCCGCATGACTCTTTCGAGATCGAATTTCTCCGGCGGACTTTTCGAGGGCGACGCGAACTCGAGCACGCCGGTCACGACGGAATTCAGCTCGCGGATTTCTTTTTCGATCCTTTCCGCGAGTTCGCGCTGTTCGACGTTTTCGAGTTTCCGCGCAAGCAGCGCCGCAAACCCGCGCATCGCGGCGAGCGGGTTTCTGATCTCGTGCGCGACACCCGCGCTGAACGCTCCCAGCGCGGCGAGTCTCTCCGACCTGCGCAGCATCTGCTCGAGCTTTTTTCGCTGCGTCGTTTCCGTCAGAAGCGCACTCGCGCCGAGGAGCTGATCTTCGTGCCTGAGCACGAACACGACGACGTCGAACGTCGCGGGTTCCGGTCCTTCTGTCTGCAAAGTAATCTCGAAACTCGACGGCTCCGCCGCGATCAGACGTTCAGCGATTTCGCCAAATCCAGCGGGAAGAGCGCCAACCGGCTTTCCGACGATCTGACTTTCCGCAAGTCCGAACCTGCGCGCGCTTGACGCGTTCCACTTCGTTACGATTCCCGACTGATCCGCGCTCACAAGGCATGGAGAAAGCTGATCGAGTACAGTCTCCGCGTAGCTCTCGATCCGATCCGCGCGAAGTTCCTCGCTGCGAAGCGCCTCGCGGAGCCGGTCGTCCTTCTCTCGCAGGCGATCGATCAGCTTGTTGAAGCTCCGCGCGAGCCTTCCGAGTTCGTCGCTGCGCTTCACGTCCACCTTCACGGGAAGGCCGCGATCGTCCTCGATCCCCATCGCGGAATAAAGTTCCATAATCGGCACGACGATCTGCCTCGAAAGCATGATGCTGAGGACCACGACTCCGACAAGTCCGATCAGGAGCACAGTCACGAATTTTGTCGTGAACTCCTCGCGGGCGGAGGTGAACGACGCGTCTAGTTCGACCATCGCTACGAATTTTCCCGCGCCTTCCGCCTCCACGGGCGAAAACGCTGCCTGATACCACTCGTTCTGGAACTCGTACAGAATCGTCGAGGACGTCTCGCCCGCAAAAGCTTCATCCGCTTCGCGTTGATGGATTTTCAGAAACGGATCTTCGCCGAATAGCAGTGCCGACTCCGGATACTCGAGGAGGAGTTTCGCGTTCCCGTTTTCGTCCTTCGAATAGAACGCTACCCGCCTCGCGGCGAGCTGGTTCCCAAGCCGCGCGAGTTCCTTCGAAAGGTCGCTATAGTACGCGGCGCGCCTTATCGCGTCCGAGTCGCGAAGTTCCTCGATACTTTCCGCGAGGCCTGCGAGTCCGCTTCTGAACACGAATGACGCTGAAAGCGACTTCGCCGCGGACTCGAGCCTGATTCCGAGTTCCCGTTCGAGCGCGCGTTCGAAAATGCCGCTCAGCACGTAGCCGAGCGCAACGAAGGTCGCCGCGAAAACGACGATAGTCCACGCGCCGACCCTCCGGAGAAGCCTTCCGTGTCGGAGCAGCGCTGATCGATTCTGCTTGTCACTCATCCTCTGAACCGAAGGAGTACTCGAGCCCCGCGAAAATGTTGTTCACCTTGTAACCGACAAGGTCGTACTTCGAGTTGCGAGTCTCGGTGCTGAAACCCGCGTCAATAATTAGCGCATCCGTTATGATAATCAGGAGAGCCGCGCGGAATTTGTGAAACGTATCTTTGAAAGGTTCGAGCGTCACAGGCACGATTCTGTGCGAATACGGTCTATGCGAATATTTGTAACTCGCCTCGATTCTTGCGCTTTCGCCAAGGTCGAATTCTCCCTCGATGCTGATCGAAGTCTGTCTGTAGGTCATCGCTCCGGAATCGATGTCGCGATGCATGTCCCGCGACAGACCGACGGTGAGATCGATGCCATCCGCGGGCCTATACTTTCCCTCGATCAGGAAGCTGTCGATGATCAGAGTCTGCTTAAGCCCTGGAACGCTCGCAGTGAACGTAAGGTCCCGCGCGAGGTAATCCTTGTACTGCTTGACGCGATGACGATAACTCCCGAGTACTTTGAATCTGTCCGAAAACGAATAGCGGAGCCGGAGTTCGGAGTTCCAGCCAGTCGAATCGAGACTCGTCACCGTCGGCTCGTCCGTGTGCATCCACCAGCTTAAACCGGCTTTCAGCTCGAAGCTGAACCGCACGTCCCGGCTCGGCACCGCGTACATCGATACTAGCGGCGAATGCTCGTAAAACGCGATCTTGTCCCGATCGAGGTAATCTCCCTTCGCGTCCGTAAGGCGGAGTTTGTGATAGCTCAGCTTCTCTTCGAGACCGAAGCTGACGTAATCCATCCCGAGGCTGCCAAGCATCTCGTAGTAGCCGTCGAGCACCATCCCGACGCTTCCGAAGTTCCCCGCGGTTTTGTTCATATAGTGCCTTCTGTGGGCGAAGCCGTAGCCTAGGAATTCGAAATCCCGATTCGGTCGATAGCTCGCGTCGCCGTCGACGCTGAAGTCCACCGCGTAATCGCTGACGCGATCGTTCGGCGCGTAGAACACGTTGTTGTCGCGAAGGACCATCATAGACGCCTGCGCGCTCCAGTTGAATTCGCTCGCCGCCGCCTCATCGACCTGATTTTCTTCCGCCCGTGACGCCTGCGCTACTATCGCTAACATCAGGGCGGCTGTGAATAATTTGAACTTCATAGCAAATGATTGTGGCGCCGGGACGGGACATTGACGCTGATATTCTACCCCCTCGCAATCCTGCTACAAGCAAGTTCCGAGTTACCATTGTCACAGCCTGGATCCCAATTCTCCATTTGGCGGCCCCGACCAGAAATGTATCGCCAGGGAACGAACACTCAGAACTGGAACTGCCGGAGGAACCGCACGTCGTTTTCCACGAACAGCCTTATGTCGCGAACTTCGTACTTCTGCATGCAAAGACGTTCGACGCCGAGACCGAACGCGAAGCCGGTGTACATTCCGGGATCGTAACCGACCTTCTCGAACACGATCGGATCGACCATCCCGCAGCCGAGCATTTCCTGGAACCCCTTTCCCGAACACGCGGGGCAGCCGCCGCCCGAACACACGAGACACGCCACGTCCAGCTCCGCGCTCGGCTCGGTGAACGGGAAGTAATGCGGACGGAACCGCGTCTTGATCTCCCTGCCGAAATATTCGCGCACGAAGAGATTCAGCACGCTTTTCAGATCCTTGAACGTGATGTTCGTATCGACCACCAGCCCTTCGATCTGGTGGAACTGGAAGTAGTGCGACGCATCGACGGTGTCTGGACGATACACCCTCCCCGGCCCGAGCACCCGAATCGGCGGCTGCATTTTCTGCATCGCGCGAATCTGGATGGTCGAAGTCTGCGAACGGAGATACATATCGTTTTCGAGCACGAAGTTGTCCTCGGGATTGCGCGCCGGGTGACTTTCCGGAATGTTCAGCGCGTCGAAGGCGTGCCACGCGTCCTCTACCTCCGGCCCGCGGAGGATCGTGAAGCCGAGACGCTCGAAAATCGAGCTGATGTCGCGTAGCGTCTTCAGCACCGGATGTTCCGTCCCGAGCCGCGGTTTGATTCCAGGAATCGTGTCGTCGAAATACTCCTCCACCGGAGGCGCGTCGGCTTCGAGGGCATTTTTCTTTTCGTCGAACGCGAGCGTGAGCGAGTCCTTGACCTCGTTAGCTTCCTTTCCGAACTGCGCGCGATCCTCCTTCGGGACGTCCTTGATCGTGTCCATCGCTGCGCGGAGCTTGCCCTTCCTTCCGAGATACTCGACTCGAACCGCCTCGAGCGCGTCTAGCGACTCAGCCGCGCCAATCGCCTTCGTAGCTTCGGTTTTGATCGTTTCCCACGGTTCCATTTTGTTCTCTTTCTCTATCTCCATCCCGGGGTGTCGAAGAAGTATTGGAATCTTCAAGTGCCCGGCACTTTCTTCCTTAAAAGTTGCTTTATGCTCGTTTACAAGTGGGACGACCACCAAAGATTCAAGTGCCGGGCACTTATTTCACCAGCCTCCATCCGGGAAATGGAATCAGTTTGCGAAACTTTCTACCGGCGTTCAATCGGAGAGCCGATGAAAATTTGCCGTTAAAAACAAACGCCGGACGATTCGCCCGGCGTCTGATGTGGACTCAGTCAAAGCGTTTACTGGCCGATTCCGTACTGCGAAACGGCTCGCTGGAATCTGCGTGCGGAATTCGTATCCGCGCAGTCCCGCTGGAGGCGTTGGTAAATCTGGTTCAGCGACTGAAGCTGCGCGCCCCGTCGCTGCATGAACCTCGCGCGGTCCTGCTCTCCCTGCGGCATCGGGCCGATCTCTCCGACGATCGCCATTCCCTGCTGAACGAGAGAATACGCCGTCACCTCGTTCTGGAATGCCTCGTCATCGCGGAGTTCCTTGATTCTTTCATCCGCGCGCTCGCCGATTTCCGACCTGCTGAACAGCGTCTTGATTCGATTGTAGACCTCGAGCGACGCGGTCGGATTCTCGGATTCGAAAGCCAACGCCATCGCGAACAGTTCTTCCGAATACTCGACGAGTCTATCGCGAAGTCCTTCCGCTTCCGCTCTCTCTGCGTCGTCGCGAGCCTTCTCGATCTTTTCTTCCAGATCGCCCAGCGTGCGACCAAGATTTGCTCTGCGCGCGATGTTCTGCGCTTCCGCCCGGCAGCTATCGAACGGCCCGGCTCCCGTGATGAAGTCCGGCGCGTTCCTGAACGCAGTCTCCACAGCTTCGCCAAACTTCGCGTCGAGCGGATTGCCGTTGAACACGATCGAACCCGTGTGGTCGTAGACGAACGCCTGAGGAATCGTGTTACCTGTGTCTCCGGGGACGCGGGCGCCGTTGACGATTGTGAAGGTTAGACCCTTTTCGCTGCAAAGCTGCATCACCTGCTCCTGCGGAACCTGCTGGCTGTGTGCGCCGACGAGGACGAGGCCCTGTTCACGATGGTTTTCCCAGAGTTCCTGCATGTGCGGGAGGCTCGTTCTGCACGGTCCGCAGTTGTAGCCCCACTGCTCGACGATGACGACTCTTCCCTCGAGTCTCGCCGGCACTGGAGGTCCGCCCCAGCGCGCGCCGAAGCTGACGCCGGTCACGTCGGAGGCTAGCCCCGCGCCCGCGGAAATGAAAATGATTGATAGGAGAACGATGGAAGATCTGATCTTGAGCATAAAAACTCCCTTTTTCCCGGTATTCTGGTCATTGCGCGGTTGTTGTTTCTGAATTCTCGTTTATGCTAAATATTTTTCATAATGATTACAACAAAATTGATATTATTGTGAAATGCCATCGAACGCGCAAGAGAATCAGCCTGGGAGTGCGGACGTCTCGTCCGCGCAATCACAGTTGCCCCCGAACGCGCGCGAGAAACAGATTTCGCCAGAAGAGACCATGCAGGGAAACCCAGGGTCCGGAGACACCGAAAAGATTCTGAAAACCGTCGGCGAGACTTCCGCGGGGGAAATCCCGGGCGAGGCGATAAAAGACGGAAAGTCCGGGGACACCGAAAAAATTCTACCCGCCGTTCAGGCGTCGGACCCGCGGAAGAGATTCGGAAACCTGCGCCCTCGAAGGAAGTTACCGGAGACTCCGCGCGATCCGGGCGAAATGACCTACAAGGCGAAACGCAAGTCCGAACGAATGCTTGGAACAATCGTCTCGCTGTTTCTATCGATAATGCTTCTCGTATGTGCGTTCGTGCTCGTTACCGTGCTCGTGTGGCGGATCGAAGACAAGATCGCGAAACGCGAAGAAATTTCCAGATCAACGAAATCGATCGACGACGTTTACCGCGAGGCTCTCGAAGACGATCGCGCGCCATTTCTGGTAGATACCACGCAAGACACGAAGCAGCAGGCGGACTCGGAGGAGGTCGAACAGACGACGGACCTCGAAGCGTTCGAAACTGAAATCCGATTGTCGCCCCGGACGTGGAACTACAACGTGCTTTCGTCCGATCTTGACGAACTCCTCGCGCTTCCGGACCAGAATCTCGATCTCGCGTGGCTCTCGCTGATGTTCGAGGGGAGCTGCGGGAGGACTTTCGATCGTCTCCGGATTCTTTCGATCATCGACGGCTACGCAACGGAAATCCGCCGGAGAATCGGAAGGAGCAGCCATCCGATGCGCGTGATCGAGATAATGAACGAATATATTTTCGGGGAACTCGGCTACGATTTCGACAGCTCCGATCCACGCGGCGAGGATTCCGAGAATCTCTTTCTGAGCGCCGTCGTGACAAGAAAACGCGGATATTGTCTTTCGCTTTCGATGCTTTACGCCGCGATAGCGCAGCGTGTCGGCATACGGATCAAGGCCGCATTCATGCCGGGACACGTAATCGCGAGATACGAAAGCGACAACCTCGTCGTAAACATCGAGACGACGTTTAAAGGCCATCCGTATTATAGCGACACCGACTACTGCGACAACCACGGCTTTGCGGTGACGAGCGAGTTCATGCGCCAGCTCTCGTACAAGGAAACTCTCGCGCTGATGATCGTCAATTACGGAACCATCGTGAAGTCGCGGCGGGGGAATCAGCGCGCGCTCGAGATGTTCGAGAAGGCCGCCACGCTGTTTCCGCGGTGCTACATCGCGCTTCAGAACCGCGGCCAGACCTTCGCTGACCTTGGAGACGACGAGAAGGCTTCCAGCGATCTGAAAGCGGCGATCGAGCTTTTCCCGAGGGCGTACGACGCAATCCTTAAACTTGCAGAGATCGCGCGGATTCACAAGGATTTCGAAGCCGCGTCGCTTCTGCTCGCGCGGGCGTTTTCGATTCGCTCGGACGACCCGGAGTGGCACCTCCAGAGCGGCATTCTGCTCTACGCGGAAGGCAGGCCAGACGAGGCGGAACCGGCGCTGAAGAAATCCATTGCTATGGGATATCCGTGGTTCGAGCCGCATTTCTTCATTGCGCTTATTCAGCGGGAACGCGGGGAAAAGAACGAGTCCTTGCAGGCGGCCCTCGAAGCGCTGCGAATAAAGCCATCTAGCGCCGACGTGCTGCTGCTGCTAGCGGAACTTAAGGACGACGCGAACGAGTTCGACGCCGCGGACGATTATTACGCCCGCGCGGTCGTCTCCGGTAGCGATCGGACCGCCGTTCTTCGCAAACGCGCGGCCATGAGGTTCCGCGAGGGGAAGTTCATTCTCGCACGCGAGCATTTCACCGCGCTGATTCCGCTGACGCCGGACGATCCGTCGGTTTACGAAAGCCTCGCCGCGTGCGAACTGCGACTCGGGAATCAGCCCGGCGCGATAACCGCGCTGGAGTCCGCGCTTGAAAAAGGCGGAAATCCGAGGACTACCTGCGCGCTTCTCGCAAAGCTGTATTTCAACCTCGGCGTAAAGGACAAGGCCCGCGAACACGCGCTTCGCTGCCAGAGCCTCGGCGTTCAGGACGAGGCTATCGACCAGATCCTCGATGCGACTAAGTGAATGCCCGAATTCCGGCTCCTGACGTATTCGGGTTGATTAAATCCTTCGCCCGCGATAATCTTGATCGATGCCGAGTTTGATCCATATCGCCATTCCAGCGTTTCTTTCGCTCGTCGTCATCGAATCCGTCGTCAGCGCAAAACGTGGAAGCTCTCTGTACGAGAAAAAAGACACCGCCGCGAGTCTTTCGATGGGGGTCGGAAACGTCCTGATCGGCTTTTTGTCGAAGGGACTGGCGTTCGGCGCAATGATAGTCGTTTACGAGTTCAGAATTTTCGAGATCGAGCAGGTCTGGTGGTCCTGGGTTCTGCTTTTCTTCGCAGAGGATTTCTCGTACTACGTTTTCCATCGCGTTAGCCACAGATGCAGGTTCTTCTGGGCGTCCCACGTCAACCATCACACGAGTCGGCGCTACAATCTTTCGACCGCGCTTCGCCAGACCTGGACCGGCTGGACAGGCGGATTCGTTTTCTGGCTGTGGCTTCCGCTCGTCGGATTCGACCCGGCGATGATAGTTACGATGAAAGCCGTAAGCCTTATTTATCAGTTCTGGATTCATACCGAGACGATAGGGAAACTCGGCCCGATAGAATGGATTTTCAACACGCCGAGCCACCACAGGGTGCATCACGCGGTAAACAGGCAGTATCTGGACCGAAATCACGCAGGCGTTCTGATAATCTGGGATCGAATATTCGGAACATTCGAGCCGGAGGTGGAAAAACCCGTGTACGGCATCACGAAGAATATCGGAACATTCAATCCAGTCCGGATAGCGTTTCACGAATGGTGGGCGATAGCGTGCGATATATTCGGCAAAGGAAGATTGCGCGATAAAATCGGATATGTTTTCGGCCCGCCGGGGTGGAAATCTTCGGTGGAACAGCTATCAGGCGAACGCAATGAAATCAAAGGCTTAGGAGGCTAAAATTAATAAAGTATTCAAAATCGCGCTCAGATTTATGTCAGGTTCGCTTTGATCGAGGAAGTCAAAACGGAGTCGTAGCCATAGTTCCGATGAGTATTTGACGACCGAGAGCGAAGCGAAGATGGCGTGAAAATGAGATGCGAGATGGA